>CAJUHG010000015.1:19738-44988 GCA_910586005.1 uncultured Lachnospiraceae bacterium
GCTCAGCAGTTAAGCCGAAAGCTGTATGAATGGATGGAAACGCCAGAAAGCTACAGAGATTATAGTCATAGTTGTATTAAAATAGGAGAGATTTATCAAAGACAAGGAAAACTAGACGAAGCACTTAAAATATATGAAAAAGCTCAGCAGTTAAGCCGAAAGCTGTATGAATGGATGGAAACGCCAGAAAGCTACAAAGAGATTATAATGTGTTGTATCAAAATAGAAGAGATTTACCGAAAGCAAGGAAACTTAGACGAGGCACTTGAAATTTGTGAAGAAATTATAGCATTAATGAAAAAGTTATAAGAAAACAGGCAAAGCGGATATTCACAATACCCACAGGGCACAATGTACCCGCAGAGCATGATATACTCGCAGGGTACATTGTCTGTTTGGCTGTTAATAGGAAATTGCAATTGCTTGTAATAATGTAGAAATGGAGGAAACTATGGCAATGATATATCATGTAACAGCAATTGATATTTTAAAAATACTTGGTTACACGGAGCCTACAGGCAAGAAAGAATTGGAAATTTTTGAAAAAGAAAATAACTTAAAATTGCCAAGATTATTATTTGAATTTTTAAGTTTGGCAAAAGATAATCCTTTACTTGGAACTGCAGATATTTGGAATTTTCCATACTTCTCCTATGAGGACATTGAAGAAAGAATTGAGGAAGACAAAGAATATTGGGAGGAAAATCCAGAATCTTGCGCTGAAGATGAATACTTTGCATTTTCACAAATTCCTGTAGAACAATGGTCAAATTATGTTGCAAATTATTTACAAATTGGTAGCGATTATGCAGCAGGGGTAGTTAATTTTGGCATTTGTGTTGAAGATTTAACACAAGAGAATCCGCCTGTATATATACTAAATGAAGCAGATACTTTGAAAGATTGGAACATGTTTTATCATACCTTATCTGATTATCTTATGAGTGTTCTCTGTGATGTGCTCGTTTGTGTTCAATATCATACAGCAAAAAGAGTTTTACAGAAAAAAGGATGGAATTTCTTTGAATACAAAAACTTAGAAGATGTCCAGAAACAGTTATCCCAAAGAAACATTGATTTATCTGCAATGAAAAAATATCCTTCCCTTTATGGGGAAGATGAATTTTATCGTTGTTGTTACTGTGAAGAAGAAAAAGCATGTTTTGTAATAACAAATGATGTGGCTTTGTTAATGTTACAATAAGCAGTTGAAACTGTATGTAGGAATATGTTTAAGTGATAGTAATATCTATGTTTAAATTATAAGGAGAATTATTTTGAGAGCAGTTTATGATGGTATTATTGGTTTGGCTATAGGTGATGCATTGGGTGTACCAGTTGAATTTAAAACTAGAATGGAAATAGCAAAAAATCCAGTTGTTGCTATGAGAGCATATGGAACTCATAATCAGCCAATGGGAACTTGGTCTGATGATACAAGTTTAACCTTGGCTTTACTTGATAGTTTGGCTAGCAAAGGTAAGATAGATTATAAAGATATTATGGATAGATTCTCTGATTGGCTTTTGTATAGTGAATATACTGCAAATGGAGATGTTTTTGATGTGGGCAATTCAACTAGGGCAGCAATAATCAACTATGGACAAGGGAGAAACCCATTAGAGTGTGGAGGAACATCTAAATATGAAAATGGAAATGGTTCCTTAATGAGAATCCTTCCAATTGCATATTATTTAAGCAAAAATGGAAATGGTACATTAGAATCTCAAATGCAGATCGTACATAATATATCATCGTTGACACACAGACACCCTATTAGTCTGATTGGATGTGGAATTTATATCAATGTGGCTATGAAATTATTGTTAGATGGTAAACCTCTATATCAAAGCGTAGAACAAGGGATAAAAGAAGCTTATGAATATTATAAAATTAAAATGTCAAAGTATATCAATGCCTATCACAGATTGGAAAATTTAGAATTATTTTTATGCTTATCTGATTCAGATATCCAAAGTAGTGGCTATGTAGTGGATACTTTGGAAGCAGCATTGTGGTGTTTATTAAAAACAGATTCTTATAAGACTTGTGTATTAAAAGCAGTAAATTTGGGAGATGATGCAGATACAGTTGGGGCTGTTGCTGGTGGTTTAGCTGGAATTTATTATGGAATTGATAATATTCCAAGGGATTGGATAGAGGTTATAGCAAAAAGAGAATATATAAAGAAATTGAGTGAAAAATTATAATAAAAAACATGAAAATAGACAAAGCAGATATTTAAAGACAACCTTGCCATTTTTGTAGGCACATACTATGTAAGACATAGTAATTTTATGTATGTGCTTCTACCATTTACTAATATTTATCTTGGAAATAGATTGAATTTTCAGCAAGACGATTTTGCTATTACTTATCATCGTGAAAAGCTTATGAAGTGAAAAGATAAATATCTGTTTTGTCTAGTAGTTTAAAAATAATAGTTATATATTGTATTAATATAAATCAAAATAATGTGTATCTTTTAATATTTAACTCCTGAAATTGCCACTCTATTTATAAGTTGATTAGAAAAAATTGCTATACTAATTCTATTTCCTTCTGTAATTTCTTCATTATCTTTTTGAACAGTTACTTCTTCTTCAGTAATATATATTTCTGTAAATTCTAATAACATAGAATTATAATCTTTTTCCAATATATCAGGATAAAAGGTTTGAATAAATGCGCCTGTAAATTTTTCAAAAGTTTCTTTTTTTAATCCATATTGAATATTTAACACTGCTGCATGAATGTCAACAATAAAATCAATTTCTTTTTCATAATATTTACCCCTAATTTATAATGCATTTATGATATAAAAATAAAATGACATTTTATCTTTATATTACAATTAGTTTAAATAAATATGATATAAATTTCAAGTGATTTTTTAATGATATCTTTTATAAACAATGGATGTTTTTATATCATAAGAAAAAATTTATAAAATTTTCATACAATTTTAGCACTCACCTATTGACAGTGCTAACAATCAGTGGTATTGTTATATCAGAAATAGAACAATATTGTTGTATGAAATCGTTCTATTTACCAACACTAACAATCGTAAACTTTTATTATGCTCAACTTGTTGTTTCGATAGATACCCAAGAGGGAAGGAGGAACCCTTATGAACATTCAAAAATTTACACAAAAGTCAATAGAGGCCATCAATGGTTGTGAAAAGTTGGCATATGAATATGGCAATCAAGAAATAGAGCAAGAGCATTTGTTGGTTTCCCTTTTACTGCAAGAAGATGGTTTAATTCCCAAGTTAATAGAGAAAATGGAAATCAATAAAGAACATTTTATTCAAAATGCCCAAAATCATTTGGCAAAACGAGTGAAAGTTTCTGGCGGACAGATTTACATGGGACAAAATTTAAATAAAGTATTAGTGAGTGCAGAAGATGAAGCAAAAAAAATGGGGGATGAATATGTCTCTGTAGAACATTTATTTTTAACGTTGTTAAAATATCCCAATCAGGCTTTAAAAGAAATTTTCAAGGAATATGGAATTACAAGAGACCGTTTTTTACAGGCTTTGGCTACTGTACGAGGAAATCAAAAGGTAGTTTCTGACAATCCAGAAGCCATTTATGATACCTTGACCAAATATGGTTATGATATGGTGGAACGTGCAAAGGAACAAAAATTAGATCCAGTCATTGGACGTGACAATGAGATTCGCAATGTAGTCCGTATTCTATCAAGAAAAACAAAAAACAATCCTGTTTTAATTGGAGAACCAGGCGTAGGAAAAACAGCCGTAGTAGAAGGCTTGGCACAGAGAATTGTACGAGGTGACGTTCCAGAAGGTTTAAAAGATAAGCGTTTGTTTGCATTAGATATGGGAGCTTTGGTAGCAGGCGCTAAGTATCGAGGGGAATTTGAGGAACGTTTAAAGGCAGTATTAGATGAAATAAAAAATAGTGATGGTCAGATTATTTTATTTATTGATGAACTTCACACAATTGTTGGCGCAGGAAAAACAGATGGCGCTATGGATGCAGGGCAGCTTTTAAAACCTATGTTAGCTCGTGGAGAACTGCATTGTATTGGTGCTACTACTTTAGATGAATATAGAGAATATATTGAAAAAGATGCCGCCTTAGAGCGAAGATTCCAACCTGTACTTGTAGAAGAGCCAACGGTAGAAGATACGATTTCTATTTTGCGAGGATTAAAAGATCGTTATGAGGTATTTCATGGTGTAAAAATTACAGATTCTGCATTGGTATCTGCTGCAATATTGTCTAACCGTTATATTAGCGACCGATTTTTGCCAGATAAAGCCATTGATTTAGTAGATGAAGCATGTGCCTTAATAAAGACAGAGTTAGATTCTATGCCTACCGAACTAGATGAGTTACAGCGTAGAGTTATGCAAATGGAAATTGAAGAAGCTGCTTTGAAAAAAGAAGAAGATCGTTTAAGTAAAGATCGTTTAGCGGCTTTGCAAAAAGAACTTGCTGATTTAAAGAATGATTTTCAATCGAAGAAGGCACAGTGGGACAATGAGAAAAAATCTGTAGAAAAAGTGCAAAAACTGCGTGAAGAATTGGAAACTATCAATAGTGAGATTGCCAAGGCTCAGCAAAATTATGATTTGGAAAAAGCAGCAGAGTTGCAATATGGAACAAAACCAGAATTACAGCGTCAATTGGAGATAGAGGAAGAACAAGTAAAAAATAAAGACTTACGTCTCGTTCATGAAAATGTAAGCGAGGAAGAAATTGCTCGTATTATTTCTAGATGGACAGGGATTCCAGTTGCAAAATTAACAGAAAGTGAGCGAAATAAAACACTTCATTTAGATGAAGAACTTCATAAGCGAGTCATCGGACAAGAAGAAGGTGTTACCAAGGTAACAGAAGCGATTATTCGTTCTAAAGCTGGTATTAAAGATCCAAGCAAGCCTATTGGCTCTTTCTTATTCCTTGGTCCTACTGGAGTAGGAAAAACAGAACTTGCCAAGGCTTTGGCCGCTAGTTTATTTGATGATGAAAATAATATGGTGCGAATTGATATGAGTGAATATATGGAGAAATATTCTGTTTCTCGTTTAATTGGAGCGCCTCCAGGATATGTAGGATATGAGGAAGGAGGACAATTGACAGAAGCAGTACGTAGAAAACCATACTCTGTAGTGTTATTTGATGAGGTGGAAAAGGCACATCCTGATGTATTTAATGTACTGCTGCAAGTATTAGATGATGGACGTATCACAGATTCACAAGGTCGTACCGTAGATTTTAAAAATACTATTTTAATTATGACCTCAAATCTGGGCTCTTCTTATCTATTAGAAGGGATTGAGGAAAATGGTGAGATTAAGCCCGAATGTGAAACTGCTGTTATGAGTGAATTGCGCAGTAATTTCCGTCCAGAATTTCTAAATCGTTTGGATGAAATTATATTATTTAAACCTTTGACCAAGAATCATATTGGAAATATCATTCATTTGCAGATGGCAGATTTAAATAGACGTCTGATAGAGCGAGAAGTGTCTGTAGAATTGTCACAAGAAGCACAAGCCTTTATTGTGGAACATGGTTATGACCCAGTTTATGGAGCAAGACCCTTAAAAAGATATTTACAAAAGACAGTAGAAACTCTTGCAGCAAAATTGATTTTGGCAGATAAGGTAAAAGCAAAAGATATTATTTTAATTGGTGTGGAAAAGGATGCATTAATTGCAAAATGTAAAGAATAATAGTTTGTTATGATTCACCACTATGGTAATCTTATGAAACAAAGAGATAATAAATAGCCATAGCCTGCATCATATATCCATCTTATTTTGAGAATAAAATATATTATGTAGATTATGGCTAAAATATTACTGAAAAATCTCTTGTTTTAAATTTAATACTATAAAAATATTTAATCTTATATTTCAACTTCTATTCCAGCAAGTTCTAAATTTATAGAAAAATAATCCGTTCCATTTCTTGCATCAAATCTTTCTGCAATGGATTTTGCCTGTTGATATATCCAAATTTCTAGTTCTGGAAGCTGATAAATTCCATCTTCTCGATAACAAGAAATTTGTTCTGGAAGATTTAAGTGGAAAGTATCATTCTTTTTTCTAAGTTGGCGCAGTACAGTCCAGACACCTTTGTAGAAATCATACATTAATTTTTGATTCCACATTCCTATAATCCAAGGAAAACTTTTTTCCATTAAGTCTATCGCAATTTCCAAATCAGAATAGGCAAAACAACGAAGAACAGCACCAATATAAGAAAGGTCACTTTTGTCTCTATGAGCAATTCGTTTTAATTCTCTTGCATAAGGAAGAGCAGTTTTTAAATCTCCACGGTCCATAGCATCTTCAATATATGCCAATAACATAAGATGTGGTGTGTCACTACAAAAGCGAATACGTTTCTGTTTGATGGGTTTTGCCATTTCTTCTGCCCCTGCAAAATCATCCATTAGAAGATGTAAACGTACCCCATAGCATCGTTCACAAGCACGACAGTCTGACAAAGCGTCTCGGCCTGTTTTCCAAAATTTCTGAAAGTATGCAAAGGCTTTCTGTTTATCTAAATAAATATGAAAGCGGCACATTTGCCACCAATATACACGATGTCCAAGATGAAAGCGTTTTATTAGTAGATGAAATTGTTCCATCATAGATTCCCATTGCTCTAAAGGAATCTGTGGCAAAGAGACAACAGGATCGATAGCCATCTGAGTTATCATCAAATACATTTCTCTGCCATCTGGTCCTAATACTTCTGGATGTTCCTCAAAAATGGTACCAAACTCAATTGCTGCAGGCATTGCTTTTGGTGGATCATCATGGAAGGTTGCCTCATAGGCATATTCATAACGGAACAGCATCCTATAATAATGGTCTTTTGCTTCATCTGCTTGTTGAATGGCAGATAACAATGCTGCCATTTTAACAGAACCGCTTAGTCTGTCAAGCTGCTGTGATAGAGCAGCTCCATGAAAGTTATTTTTCATCTGTACCTCCAATTACTTTAAATTTTTTTAAATTCTCATTGTAATCTATTAAATATAATAATTCTTGACTTAGTGTTTTCAATTCTTCCCGATGAAGGGAGTGACCTCCAGTGACAAGTGCATGAATATAGAGAACTTTTGCAACACTTTGTAGCATTTTTTCATTTTTTAGATACAAAAGACGTTGTATCAAAGGACTATTTCTATTTAGATACAACGTAGACAATGGTTTTTGAGCAACATCTGATAACAGTGAAGAGAGAGCCTCTGAAAAAATACCAGAGCTAGTTTCTTGCGCATTTTGAACCTGACGCAAAAATTGCACATCATCACTGATATAATAAAGTGCTGGTAAATCAATGGGATAAAAGCGACGAAGCTCTGCTTGGCAGTCAAAATCTTTTAATCCTAGATTTATCGCGCGAAGTAAGCCAAATGCTTCTTGTTGTTCCTGAAAGGTAACATCTTCTAATACAAGTCCCATATTTTCTTCTTGTAAGGGTGTAATTGGCAGAGAAAACATTTGAGCTAATTTTGAGATTAATGGATGATCAGAATTGTAACCAGTACAAATTAACAAACGATCTTGTGCATGAAAAATAGGTTTTAACTGTTTAAATCTTGAAATATCATCAATATAAACAGCTTCTCCAACTTTTTTTAAGGCAGCTCCTGTCAATTCTCCATAGGAAGTTGAGAAGGGAAGATAGTCAATAAACAGTAGGAATATCTCATCATCCCACACAGCCATAGACTTGATAGCCTCAAAATGAACAGAGACGATTTTTTGTAATATTTTGGGATTATTTCTAGAAAGCTCTTGAAAATAATATTTTACAGCATTGGAAAATTCTGTTTTGGCTAATTCTAGTTCCTCATTTTCATAAAAATTTTCTCTTGAGGCAGTGGGACGTAAATTTCTGGTATTTAAAAAGCAGCGTAGAAAAAATGCCCAATTCGGAAGTAAGGGTGTTCCCTGTTCTGTCAATAACATATGTTTCAAATAAATACGGTGACCTTTTTTGATAGAAACATCTGTCTGATAAGGTAATATATAGGCAGCTCCAGATAAATGTGGTGTTTCTATTGGGATAGCTTCTAAAAATTCTTCTTTAAACAACCACTCTCCAAAAGTTAAAAGTTGTCCCCTATTACTATAAGAAAAGTCAGCAGGCATTTGATTGAGTGCTTCTGTTTTTCCTTCTAAATAAATGGGAACTGGTAATGTTAGACCATAGTAATGAACTAAATTTATAATTTTATCTATACTAAAATAAGATTCATATCCTGATTTTGCAGTTAAGCTAATGGAAGTACCAATTTGTGCTTTTTCAAAGGCTTCCAACGTATAAGTGCCATCAGGATTTCCAGTCCAAATATATGCTTGACTACCATCCATTGGCTTTGTATGTACAATAATAGAATCTGAAACCATAAAACAAGAAAGTAAGCCAATACCAAATCTACCAATATAATCATCTAGCAACTCACCATTTTCTAAATCTTGTTTTGAAGATTGTCCAATAACAGAAAGAAATTGATGGATTTCTTCTTTGGTTAATCCTGCACCATTATCTTTAAAAATCATCTGTTTTTCAGGTTTTAGTTGGATGGAAATTTTACTATCTTTCCAAGTAGGTTGTCGCTTCTTTCGTAAAGTAATGGCATCCACACCATTTTGCATTAACTCTCTAAGGAAAACATCAGCAGTTTTGTATAGATGATTGGAAAGAACATCTAACATACCACCTAAATTTACTTGAAAATGATACACTTCATTCATAAAAAATTCCTCTTTCTGTGCCCAATTGGGCGATATTATGTTATCAGACATCATACCATAATTACTTCTTAGAATCAATATGAGAACATTTTTGATTTATGATACTAGGAATTAAATTTCTTTTACATTTTAAACTTTACACTCTTTTTGGTAATCTCAAATTTCTATCACAATTCAAATTTATAATAAAATCGTGCTTATAATAAAATCATGATAATATATTTTTAACTAAAATTAGTAAAAATTTTAAGTAGTGATAATAGAAAGTTCGCGTAGCGTACTTTCTATTGTTTATGATATTAGAAAATTCGCGTAGCGTATTTTCTAGTGTTTACACGAAGGCAAAATGAGGATTCTTGTCGTGTTTGCTCGTAAGAGATCTGAATTGCCAGTGAACCTAAATCTTAGGATTATAAATTTATACCATCGGAGGTAAACAATGAACCATTTAGATGAGTTAGAGGCAGAAGCGATTTATATTATGCGGGAGGTGGCAGCAGAATGTGAAAAACCTGTAATGTTATATTCTATTGGAAAAGATTCTTCTGTGATGTTACATCTTGCTATAAAAGCATTTTATCCTGAAACACCACCATTTCCATTTTTACATGTAAACACTACTTGGAAATTTAAGGAGATGATTGAATTTCGTGATAGAAGGGCAACAGAACTTGGGATTGAGATGTTAGAATATATCAATGAAGAAGGTGTGGCACAGGGAATTAATCCTTTTGAACATGGTGCTTCTTATACAGATATTATGAAAACACAAGCCTTGAAACAGGCATTGGATAAGTATGGATTTACGGCCGCTTTTGGTGGCGGAAGAAGAGATGAAGAAAAATCCAGAGCAAAAGAGCGAATATTTTCTTTCCGCAATGAAGTTCATGCTTGGGACCCCAAAAATCAAAGACCAGAAATGTGGAAATTATTTAATACTAGAATTAAACAAGGCGAAAGTATTCGGGTATTTCCATTGTCTAATTGGACAGAAAAAGATATTTGGCAGTATATACATAGAGAAAATATTCCTATTGTGTCTTTATATTTTGCAGCACCTCGACCAGTTATTACAAGAAATGGCCAGTTAATTATGGTGGATGATGATAGAATTAAGTTAAGAGAAGGAGAAAAGATAGAAACAAAAAAAGTGAGATTTCGAACATTGGGATGTTATCCTTTAACAGGAGCTATGGAATCAGAAGCAGACACATTAGATAAAATTATAGAAGAAACTTTGTCTTCCGTGGAATCGGAACGCACCAGTCGTATTATAGATTCGGATGGTGGAAGTGCTAGTATGGAGAAACGGAAACGGGAGGGGTACTTTTAATTATGAAGAACAAATTATTGAAATTTATTACTTGTGGAAGCGTAGATGATGGAAAATCTACTTTAATAGGGCATATGCTTTATGATGCAAAGTTACTATTTGCAGATCAGAAACGTGCTTTAGAACTAGATTCCAAAGTTGGTTCTCGCGATGGAAAAATAGATTATTCCCTACTTTTAGATGGACTGATGGCAGAGAGAGAACAAGGGATTACCATAGATGTAGCTTATCGTTATTTTAGTACAGAGCGAAGAAGTTTTATTGTAGCAGATACACCAGGACATGAGGAGTATACAAGAAATATGGCTGTAGGAGCAAGTTTTGCATCCTTGGCAGTGATTTTAGTAGATGCAAGTCAGGGAGTATTGATACAAACGAGACGTCACGCGCGTATTTGTTCTTTAATGGGAATTAGACATTTTGTATTTGCAGTCAATAAAATGGATTTGGTTGGTTACGATCAAATGAATTTCAAAAAAATTGAAAAAGATATCAAAAGGTTAATGGCAGAGTTTGATTTTGCAATGCTTAGAATAATTCCAGTATCTGCTACAGAAGGAGATAATATTACACAGAAATCAAAGAAAATGCCTTGGTATTCCAAAGAGACTTTACTTGCCTGTTTAGAAGATGCAAATATAAAGGAAACAAATGAACAAAAAGGATTTTCTATGCCAGTACAAAGAGTATGTAGACCTAATAGCAGTTTTCGGGGATTTCAGGGTCAAATTTCTTCAGGTGAAATTGCGGTAGGAGATACGATTACAGCGATGCCTAGTAGAGAAAAAGCTAAGATAATCAAAATTTTTCAGGGAAATTTACCAGTAGAAAAAAGTAGTTGTGGCCATGCAGTGACTCTTCAGTTAGATACAGAAATTGATATTTCAAGAGGATGTATTTTAGAAAAGGAATATGAGATAAGCGTTGGAAATATGTTGGCTGTTTCTATTTTATGGATGGATGACAATCGCTTGGTGGCAGGTAAAAATTTTTGGCTAAAAATTGGAACTCAGCAGGTTCCAGCTTCTGTTATGAAAATTAAATATAAGGTGGATGTTAATACAGGTGCAGAAGTCTATGCAGATGCTATTTATAAAAATGAAATTGCATTTTGTGAAATTTCAGTAGGAAGCAATCTGGTATTTGATAAATTTGAAGAGAATAGAGAATTGGGTTCTTTAATCTTGATTGACCGTGTTACAAATATGACTTCTGCCTGCGGAGTGGTATTATATCCATTAAATAGAGGAGAAAATTTAACTTGGCAAGATATGGATATTACAAGAGAAATGAGAGAAGGGATGTTAGGACAGAAAGCGTTTACCATTTGGATGACGGGACTTTCTGGAGCTGGTAAATCCACTTTGGCCAATCAGTTAGAAAAACGACTATTTACTATGGGCAGGCATACAATGTTACTAGATGGAGATAATGTACGCATGGGTCTTAATAAAAATCTTGGTTTTAAAGAAGATGATAGAATTGAGAATATTCGTAGAGTTGCAGAAGTAAGTAAACTAATGAATGATGCAGGCTTAATTGTGTTGACCTCTTTTATTTCACCTTATAAAATGGATAGAAGAAATGCAAAAGAAATTGTTGGAGATAGTTTTGTAGAAATTTATGTGAGTACACCTTTAGAAGAATGTGAAAAACGAGATGTAAAGGGTTTGTACAAAGAGGCAAGACTTGGAAGAATTGCTAATTTTACAGGTATCTCTAGCAAGTATGAAGAGCCAGAAAATCCAGATATTGTTGTAGATACTAGTAAGCATAGTATAGGAGAATGTGTGGAAATTATCTTAGAGGGATTAAAACAATATTTAGGAGTGTAAAAAAATGACAACAGTTTATTTATGTATTGGAACACAAAAAACGGGTACTACTTCTTTACAACGTTTTATGGTGGAAAATAAGGAAGCATTAGCAATGCAAGGATACTGTTATCCTGATTTGGAACTGGGAATGGGAAGTATCTATAAGAACAGAAATGGACATTTTTTGGCTTATATATCAGAAGAAAAAGACAAAACAGTAAGAATAGAAGATAACAAAAAGAGACGAAGAGATGCATATAAGATATTAGCTGAATTAGCAAAAAAATACTCTAATATTGTTCTCTCAGATGAAATTATTTGGTATCAATGTAACAAAATAAAAGATTTTTGGCCAGATATGTTAGAAGAATTTAGAAACATTAACTGTGAAGTAAAAGTGGTGGTATATCTGAGGAGACAAGATGAGATATTGCAGTCTCTCTGGAACCAACGTTTAAAAGCAATCACTAATGTTACTCAAAATTTTGAAAAATGGATGCAAGAAAAAAGATATAGCTGGTTTCCTTTAGATTATTTTGAACATCTTGATAAAATTGCCGGTTATGTGGGAGAGGAAAATTTACAGGTACGAGTATTTGAAAGAGGACAGTTCGAAGGAGAAGAAAATTCTCTATTAACAGATTATTTGAAAACGCTTGGCATAACATTAAATAGTGAATTTGTGCGTAACGTACAAGAACCCAATTATGGATTAAGTGGCAATTTTATTGAATTAAAACGTATTATGAATGGGATACCAGAATACCAAAGATTGAATAATTTTTTGCGAACGCAGATGGTGGCTGCAAGTGTTCATCAAGCAAAGCAGCGTCTAGAAGCAAAAGTTAGTATGTTTGATTATGAAGAGCAAAAGTCTTTTATGAAAAATTATGAGGAGGGAAATTGTAAAGTAGCACAAAAATTTTTAGGCAGAGAGGATGGAATATTATTTCAAGAACCTATTTTAGAGCTTCCAAAATGGAAAATAAAAGAAGAAGCTATGTGCATAGATGTATTGACTTTTGCTATAGAAGCATTTTGTGCTCAAGAAAGGAGATTAATTGCTCTAGAAGAAGAGATTAATTTTTTAAAAAAGAAGTCTGGTATTTTTAAAAATGGGACAAAATATATAAATGAGACAAATGGAGGAAAAAATAAACTAATTATTAGAGGGTATCAAAAAGCAAAAAAGATATTAAAGAAAGAAAAGTAGATCCTTTTGCTAATTTTTGTAGGAGGACAATTTATGGACAAAACGACAATATTGATCGTTGAAGATGAAACAAAATTACTAAAAACTTTATCAGATTTTCTTACTATCAATCAGTATGAAGTGATACAGGCATCAGATGGATTAGATGGAATTCAAAAATTTAATAAATATAGTACAAAGATAAATCTTGTGCTTTTAGATGTAATGCTTCCATTTGCAGATGGCTATGAAGTATTAAAAAGAATTCGCTTATGTTCCAATGTACCTGTGATTATGCTGACAGCCAAAGAGGAGGTAGAAGATCAAATAAAGGGTTTTTCTTATGGAGCAGATGATTATATTATAAAACCTTATACTTTATCCATAGTAAAAGTACATATTGAAGCAGTCTTAAAACGATTTGGGTATGGACAAAATTTTCTTTATGCTGGTAATATTAGAATAGATGTAAAGGCAAAAAAAGTATATGTAAAAGAAAGTTTTGTGGAAACTACACCAAAGGAATTTGAATTACTGCATATTCTTGTTAGGAATCAAGGGACTGTACTCACCAGAGATTATATCTTAGATAATATTTGGGGATTTCATTATGCTGGTGATACACGTACCATTGATACTCTGGTAAAGCAATTGAGAAAAAAGCTTGGAGACACTTCTTATATAAGAACTGTATATGGAGTAGGATATTGTTTTGAGGTAAAAGGGAATGAAAAGGAAAATTAGTGTCAGGATATTTATCATAGGATGGCTCTTTTTAATTTTTACAGCAGGCTGCTGTGTATTGTGTTATAAGGTTCTTTTTCCTTTCTATTATGATTGGGGGAAAGATAGGCAGATTCGTGAAGCGTATATGGATATTGGAGACTTAGATTTAGCAAATTTGGAAGAAAAAGATTATTCTGTTTTTGCAGGATATGAAAATGAAGATTTAAGTTTTACGATTGCAGATGAAGAAATGAATGCAATTTATACCAGTAAGGAAAATCAAGATTATCTTGTATACAAAAATATTGAGATGAAACAAGAGTTATTTTCAAAAGAACCTAAAATTATGAGAAGAAACACAAAATTAAGAGAATCTACAAAATTGCGAGGAATTTTAACGCAAGATGACATTAATTTTTATGTTGTAATTAAAGATGTTAGTCCGAGAATAGAAATAGAAAAAACGACAGAACAGTTCTTATTGATGATTGTAGTACCAATATTACTGTTAAGTAGTTTGTTGATGTGGAAATTTACAAGTAAATTATCAAAGCCAATAGAACAGCTTGTGCTTGTAACAGATAAGATTGTTCAAGGAAATTTTGCGGAACAGGCAAAAGAAGAAGGGGTATTTTTAGAGGCCAGCCAACTTGCAGAAAATATCAATTATATGGCAAAGAAATTACAGAAAAATTTTGAGCAGATAGATGAGAGTAGGCAACAGCAGATTAGACAAAGTGTACAACAAGAGCGTATAGAGAAAATGCGAAAAGATTTTATAGCAAATATTTCTCATGAATTAAAAACGCCACTTACAGTAATTTCTAGCCAAACAGAAATGATTGCATATGTGGGTGAGGAAGATAAACAATACTATTTGTTATCCATTCAAGAAGAGATAGAAAAAATGTCTAATATGGTTAGTGAACTTTTGGATATTTCTGTTATGGAACATCATCTAGAAGGTATGTTTCAAAAAGTCTTAGATATGAAAGAGATTATGGAATATATTCTTATGAAATATCATGGATTGATACAGAAGAAAAAGTTGCATATGGAAGTATTTCTAGAAGAATTATGTTTTGTATATGGTGATAGAGAATATATGGAACAAGCAGTGAATAACTATATGATGAATGCTTTTGAACATACAGAAATTGGAGGGAGTATACGGGTTACACTAAAAAAACAGAAAAAAAATATTAGATTGGGTGTTTACAATACAGGAAAACAAATTCCTCCAGAAGAACTAGAACATATCTGGAATGGATATTATACCACTAAATTGGAAGAAAATAGTGTATTTTCAAATGCAGGACTTGGACTTTATATTGTACAAAGTGTAATTACCATGCAAAATGGAAAGTATGGAGTAGAGAATTTACCAGAAGGTGTAGAATTTTGGTTTACCTTACCAGAAGTAACATCAAAATTAGAGAATTAAAAAATAAGATATACTTGCGCGAAAGGAAAAGGCTACTTTACTTTTCAGTACAGTAACCTTTTCCTCTCGTGTTAAGTATCAAAAGAAATTAAGTCCTTCTATATTGGGAAGGACTTAATTTCTTTTGCTCATAGGAATAATCAATTTTTTTGTTACTGTATGATAATTTAATAGGTTTTAGTAACACTAGCACAATCTAATTCTTCACCTGCTACATCAAAAAGGCAGTAGGTACGATAAGAGCCTCTAGTAGTTAAAGTAAAACTTCTTGTTATTGTCTTATATCCTGTATTTGAGGAAGTTATCCAAGAAGATACTGTATGCCAAGAATTTCCTTCTTTTCGCTGCAACCGCATGACTATACTGACAGAACATTTCTTTTTGGCTGTAACATCACCATTACAATAGGCAATATTTCCATCAATAATTAACCCAGCACTGATATTTGAAGCGTTTATAAAATAAGGTTGCATCCCTCCTGATGCTCGAGATTGTGCCATAGGAGCATTTGGTGTAGCAGCATAACTTGCTATTGGCATACTAACCAAAAGGCATAAGACAGCTAAGAGCATTGTAATTTTTCGTTTCATAATATAATTTTCCCTCCTTTTTCTTTGGTAAAACGAAATGCTACATTATAGTAACAATTAAGAAAGGAAAAATATGACACTTTTTAGATTTTTCAATAAAAAATTTTATTGAATTTTAGTAAGAACTTGAACCATATATTTTATAGACATTTATAGAATTAAATTTTGAAAATTCCTATTCATTCTTAAGCTCTAATTTGTCTGCAAGTTCTGTTAGAGTTTCTTTTGGAAAATAACCACTAAGTACTAACATATAGACATCATCTGAGAGAATTAAAATTCCTTGTGTTTCATCTTTGGTGTAATATCCAGTAAAATTACATAATTTGACTGGTTCCAAAGAATCTAAGTTAGAAGTATATTCTTCTGATGAATCATATTCTTGTTTAGTTTGTTTTAAAAGCAACAATTTATCTGTTCCATTACTAAACCAAACTTGATATTTTTGAAATGCTTCATCATATTCTTCTTTTTCAAAATAATAGCCCTCTGGTAGTTCTGTAAGATGATATTTTTGAAAATCTTTTTCTGGTTGGACAGTAGCTTCTTCTTTCTTTTGTAATTTTACATGGTCTTCATATTGATTGATATAAAAGTCACATAGCCAACTAATAATTGGTTCTGCGGCTACAGCAGTTCCGCCAAGAAATAGAAGCATTATAATAGAAATCATTGTTAAATGGTGTTTTTTTGTGATTGGGCGAAATAATTCTAAAAGAGAAGAATGCTTTTTAATATCTTTCTTGGAATTTTTTTTCTTTTTTTTACTTTTGAAAGAACGAAGGACATAATGCATTTTCCAGTGGAATTTTAAAGAAAAATGGTGTTTGGGAAATTCTTTTGGGCGTTTTTCATATTCTTCTTTTACAATTTCATCAAAAGCCTCTTTTAACAGGCGTTCCATATCATTCATTTTACCCCTCCTTTTTCTCTGATGTACTCTAAGTTAAGCAAACCTACTAAATTATGGAAAATTAGTTGTATGAAGAACTGGTACATTCTAGTAACAGTTTACTTACTGATTTTATGACACTTTTTTTGAAAAAAATTTGATTATTATGAATTTTACTAGTAAAATCTATTCATCATGTGTATAATGACTAAGGATGGGGTAAATATTGTCAAGACTAACAGGTAATTTATACAATCAACTTATAATGAAACTATGAGGTAAAAGCGATGGACTGGATGATTGAAGGACTTTTACAAGGTACTCAAATTCAAACATTATATAGTCGAAAAATAGAAGCCTTATGTGAGGAGTATCATTTAAGGAAAATTGATATTGATATTTTGTATTTTCTTTATAAATCGGGGGAACATAACACTTCAAAGGACATCTACAATCTTAATCTATTCAATAAAGGTCATATTTCTCAATCTGTGCATCGAATGGCAAAACAAAAATTAATTGATACCATAAAAGATAAAGAAGATAGAAGATGTATCCATCTTATGTTGACACATAGAGCAATGGAGATTGTCGGGCAAGTGACAGAGCTGCGTAAGCAGGTATATAATATTATTTTAGATGGAGTGACAGAAGAAGAGCGAAATGTGTTTCTTCAAGTATCTAGAAAAGTGAATCAGAATATTAAAAATGCATTGTGTAAAGTGGAAGAGTAATCTGTCCATTAAGTTTGAACAGTTCCACTCATCCCCCTATCTTCTCTGCTCATTCCTACTTGCAGGATTCGCCTATCAGATAGGGTCATGGCTGAACTGTTACTCAAGTTTCTTAAATTATTCTAAAATTAGTTGGCAAAAAAAGTAGATTATGATAAAATAGTTTAAAATTAAACAATTGGAAAGCAAAAAACAAGGAGGGATTTCATGAGGAATGAAAATGAATTGATGGATTATGCAATCAAACAAGAAGTGATTTGTAGAAAAAATGATAGTATTTCTGATACATTGTTTGAAGAATATGGAGTAAATCGGGGATTGCGTGATCAGAATGGAAAAGGTGTTTTAACTGGACTTACCACTATTTCTAAAATTATTTCTTTCAAAGATGTGGATGGTGTGAAGACTCCTTGTGATGGACAATTATGGTATCGTGGCTATAATGTACAGAATTTAGTAAGAAGGATGGGAGAAGAAGGTTTTGGATTTGAGAAAACGGCTTATTTGCTTTTATTTGGAGAGATGCCAGAGGAAGAAGAATTAAAGGAATTTTGTAGAATTATGGCACAGAGCAGAACACTTCCCACAAATTTTACGCGAGATGTTATTATGAAAGCTCCTTCCAAGGATATTATGAATTCTATGACTAGAAGTATTTTGACTCTTGCTTCTTATGATAATCAATTGAATGCTACAGAGGTAGTTAGTAACAGTTTGCGCCAGTGTATTGAATTAATCAGTATTTTCCCAATGTTGGCAGTGTATGGGTATCATGCTTACAATCACTATGAAAATGATGATAGTATGTACATACACAGACCAGAACCAGAGCTTTCTACAGCAGAAAATTTATTGATGATGTTGCGACCTGATAGAAAGTATAGCAAGCTAGAAGCAAAAGTATTAGATGTAGCTTTGGTATTGCATATGGAGCATGGTGGTGGTAACAATTCTACTTTTACCACAAGAGTAGTTACTTCTTCTGGTTCCGATACCTATTCTTCCATAGCAGCTGCAATGTCTTCCTTGAAAGGTCCTAAACATGGAGGAGCCAATATCAAGGTAATGGAAATGATGGAAAATATTAAAGAAAATATTAAAGATGTGCATGATAAAGATGAGATAGAAGCATATTTAAGTAAGATTTTAGAGGGGGAAGTTTTTGACCATAAAGGATTGATTTATGGAATGGGACATGCAGTATATTCCTTGTCAGACCCAAGAGAAGAGGTATTTAAGCGATATGTGGAAAAACTTGCAGTTGCAAAAGAGCGACAAGAAGATATGCTATTATATAATAGCATTGAGGAATTAGCTCCCAAATTAATTGCACAAAAGCGTCATATTTTTAAAGGAGTAAGTCCAAATGTAGATTTTTATAGTGGTTTTGTGTATGATATGTTAGGAATTCCTCAAGAACTTTATACCTCTATTTTTGCAATTGCTAGAATTGTTGGTTGGAGTGCGCACCGTATGGAGGAATTGATTGGTATGAATAAAATTATTCGCCCAGCCTATATGAGTGTTATGGAGGAAAAAGAATCATGGAACTTGGATTAATGAATCGTCCACGCCGACTGCGAGGGAATGCTGTTTTGCGCAAGATGGTGCGGGAAACTAGAATGGATAAATCTTCTCTTGTGTATCCAATGTTTGTGATAGAGGGAACAAATAGAAAAGAAGAAATTCCTTCTATGATAGGACAATATCGTTATAGTGTCGACCGAATGGAAGAAAAATTAATAGAACTTTTTCAGGCTGGTGTTAGGAGTGTTATGTTATTTGGGATTCCCAATCAGAAAGATGAAGTGGGAAGTGGCGCCTATGCGCAGGAGGGAATTGTACAGAAAGCATTTCATAAGGCAAAAGAAGTTTGTCCAGATATGTATATGATTGGGGATGTATGCATGTGTGAGTATACATCTCATGGACATTGTGGAGTACTTCAAGGTCAGGAAGTCGATAATGATAAAACATTAGAATTTCTAGCAAAAACGGCACTTTCACAGGTACAGGCAGGCGCAGATATGGTAGCTCCTTCTGATATGATGGATGGTCGTGTTGCAGCTATTCGCAGAATTTTAGATAAAAGTGGATATATCAATACACCAATTATGTCTTATGCAGTAAAGTTTGCTTCTTCTTTCTATGGACCATTTCGGGACGCGGCAGATTCTACACCAGCTTTTGGAGACAGAAAATCTTATCAAATGGATTATCATAATCGTAGAGAGGCCTGTAAGGAAGCAATGTTAGATGTAGAAGAAGGTGCAGATATTGTTATGGTAAAGCCAGCAATGGCATATGGAGATTTGATTCGGGAAGTGAAAGATAACACAAATATTCCTGTTGCTTCCTATTCTGTCAGTGGAGAATATGCTATGATAAAAGCTGCTGCAAAAGCAGGATGGATAGATGAAACAGATATTATGTGTGAAATAGCAGTTAGTGCCTTCCGTGCTGGAAGTGATATTTATATTTCTTACTTTGCAGAAGAATTAGCAACCTGCATAGAACAAGGAAGAATTGGATAAAGGGAGAAAATATATGACAAAATCAGAAGCACTATTTCAAGAAGCAGTAAAAATAATTCCTGGTGGTGTTAACTCACCAGTACGTGCCTTTCGATCAATTGGAGCTACTCCAAAATTTATAAAAAGTGCAAAGGGAGCTTATTTATTTGATGAGGATAATAATCAGTATATTGATTATATTGGGTCTTGGGGACCTATGATATTAGGGCATGGGCAAAAAGAAGTATTAGACAGTGTTGTAGATGCATGTAAATGTGGATTGAGTTTTGGCGCAGCCACTGGGATTGAAGTGGAAATGGCCAAATTAGTCTGTGAATTATTGCCTTCTATAGAGATGGTGCGAATGGTAAATTCTGGTACAGAAGCCGTAATGAGTGCGATTCGCACAGCAAGAGGATTTACAAGACGAAGTAAAATTATTAAATTCACAGGATGTTATCATGGTCATTCAGATGGGCTTTTGGTGAAAGCAGGTTCTGGTGTTATGACAGAGGGAATACCAGATAGTTTAGGAGTACCTTTAGGATGTACACAAGATACTTTATCTGCAAATTACAATGATTTAGATAGCGTAAAAGAACATTTTCATAGATGTGGAGAAGAAATTGCAGCAGTAATTGTAGAACCAGTAGCCGCTAATATGGGAGTAGTACCTCCTTTACAGGGATTCTTAGAGGGGCTCCGCGACCTCTGTGATACTTATGGTGCATTGTTGATTTTTGATGAAGTGATTACAGGATTTCGGTTGGGAATTGATGGAGCACAGGGTTACTATGGCATTACACCTGACCTTACAACCTTTGGGAAAATTATTGGAGGTGGTATGCCAGTAGGTGCTTATGGGGGCAAACGTGAGATTATGGAAATAGTGGCTCCTTTGGGTGGTGTATATCAGGCAGGAACCTTGAGTGGAAATCCAATTGCTATGACAGCAGGGATAACACAACTTACTATTTTAAAGGAACATCCAGAATATTATCTGGAATTAAATAAAAAGGCAGATAAGTTTTACAAAAAAATCCAGGATATTTTACAAAAAGAAGGTTATCCTTACAAAGTAAATCATGTTGGTTCTTTAGGATGTCTTTATTTTACAGAAACAGAAGTTATTGATTATGAAAGTGCTAAAACTTCTGATACAAAAGCATTTGCAAACTATTGTAACTATATGATGGAACAAGGCATATATTTAGCACCCTCTCAATTTGAGGCAATGTTTTTATCTTTGGCACATACAGATGAAATTTTAGAAAAGACATTAGAAATGATAGAACAATATTTTTGTAGAAAGTAGTTATTGAGGTATCCCTTGCGACACGCCGAATGGCATCATGGGATGTCCTATCATCTAAACCACAGTTAGAAACTTAGATTAGTTCTTACATTTTTCTTACAAAAAATTTAAAGTATATTAATTGAATTTGTCCAAAAAGAGTGTATAATGTAAATCAACAAAAGAAAGATTTTTGTTGATTTACTAAGTTTACTAAAAAAACAAAATATTTGATTGTGGATAAAATATAATAAGAGAATATTTTGTATTAAAATAAATTCTACCAAAAGGGCGGAGAGATTACAGTGAGTATAGAAGAAAGACGAAGGAGAGAAGAGAGACGAGGGAGAAACGAAAGGCGAGGGAGAAATAATAGACGAAGAAGAGATACCAGACGAAGGGAAGAAGTCTATCCATCTAGAAGACGTCAGAGGAGGCACAGGCGGAATATCCAAATTATGAAAAGAGGCGTTATTCTTTGCTGTTGTATTATTTTAATAATCTTTGGTATTTCTAAAATTACCCAGAAAGATGAGGCCCCAGATGAAGTTCAGGCACATAAAATAGAAAAGAAAATTGAGAGGAAAATTTCTAGTCCTAGCAATACTAAAAAGGTAAAAAAAGGATTTGAGCAAAAAGTAATTGCACAGGCGCCAGAATATCAAGTAGAATTGCTGACTCCTAATTCCTACTCTAGACCACAGACTGCATTAGAAGAAGTAAAAGGGATTGTGATTCATTATACTGCAAATCCAGGAACTACTGCGATTCAGAATAGAAGTTACTTTGAAAGTTTAAAAGATACAAAAGTTACAAAAGCAAGCAGCCATTTTGTAGTTGGGATAGAAGGAGAGATTGTTCAATGTATTCCAAGTACAGAAGTTGCATATGCATCTAATGACCGTAATAGTGATACACTATCTATTGAGTGTTGTCATAAAGATGAAACAGGAGAATTTACAAAAGAAACATATGATACGCTTGTAGAACTTACCGCATGGTTATGTAGTAAATTTAATCTTCCAGTGGATAATGTAATCCGTCATTATGATGTAACTGGAAAGGAATGTCCTATTTATTATGTAAAAAATGAAGATGCTTGGGAAGGTTTTAAGAAAGATGTACAGAAATATCTGGATACATATGGAATCGACCCAGAAGATGATACAGAATAATTTCCTCCCGATAAATAATAGAAACGTGCACTTTGCCAACTTTCTATTTTAGGAACCATAAATGTCACGATTTAAGAGACTGTTTAGGTTCACTTCACACACAGATATTTTAAGAGTAAGCGTGATAATTGATTATTTTTATTCTGCCTTCGTGTAAATAAGACATCTATCAATAAGTGATAGATGTCTTTTAACACGAAGAGATAATAGGAGAATTGTATGATAGAGGAATATTATGAGAGCCTAAAAACAGGGAAAAATCTAAGAAAAGATCTTATAGCTTTGAAACAAGCATTGAAAGAGGAACCATTGAAACAAGAGTTATTAGAAATACTTCAAGGAGATGTTTCCTTGTTACTAGAACTATTACAGCATCCAGAACCTAAAGTACGTGGAAATGCTGCATTGGTATTGGGAAGATTAGGACAGAACAAAGTTGTGATACCTTTGTATAAGGCTTATCAACAAGAAACACAACTTTTTATAAAAAGTAATTATTTGTCTGCTATGAAAGGACTAGATATTACTATTTGCAAATCAGAATTAGAAGAGCGATTAAGAGAACTAGAATATGGTAAGCCAAAAGAGGAAGAGGAAAAACATATTAGAGAAGAGCTAAAAGTACTTAGAAATCTTTTGCAATCCAACCAAAAGCATAAAAAGCATAAGTTTCAAGGATATGATGAGAAATATGAAGTGATACTTACCACTGAGAAGAATTATCAGGAAATAACTGCAAAACAGATAAAAAATGAAAAAATAGTTTTAATGAAAAATGGGGTTCATGTAATTACCAACCATATCAAGCAGCTAATAGATATTCCAACTTATAAAGAAATATTATTTCCTTTAAATCAAAAGAAATTAGCTCCTGAACCTAAGTTAGCAGCAAAAACCTTGGCAAATTCTAATTTAATGGAATTATTAAAGAAAGCTTATAAGTCAGAAGGTAATTTTTATTTTCGTTTAGGAGTGCATAGTAAAATGCCTTTAGACAAGCGAAGTGCTTTTGCCAAAAAATGTGCTTTTGCATTGGAAAAAGAAACTGCCTCTGTTTTGTGTAATTCTACTTCAGATTATGAAGTGGAAATTCGTTTAATGGAGACAAAAGAGGGAAATTTTCTTCCTTTATTAAAATTTTATACCTTAGAAGAAAAGCGTTTTGCTTATCGAGCACATACAGTGGCTACTTCTATAAGACCAGAATTAGCTGCGTTGATGGTAAGATTAGCACGTTGTTATATGTCAGAGTATGCAAAAGTTTTAGATCCTTTTTGTGGTGTGGGAACTATGCTAATTGAGCGAGATAGGATATGTCCAGCAAGAACTATGTATGGAATTGATCTATTTGGGGAAGCCATAAAAGGTGCAAGAGAAAATGCAAAACTTGCAAGAAAAAAAATTCACTATATTCAACGAGATTTTTTTACATTTCAACAGGAATGTTTATTTGATGAAATTATTACAAATATGCCAGATAAAGGCAAGAAAACAAAAGAAGAACAAGATTTGTTATATGAAAAGTTTTTTAAAAAGGCAAGCGAGATTTTAGAGGATAAAGCAAAAATTTTTATGTATTCCAATGAAAAAAATTTTGTAAAAAAACAACTTCGGTTGCGGAAGGAATATACTTTAATTCAAGAATATCCTATGGATGCGGAAGGGATTCACAATTTTTTTGTGTTAGAAGTAAATAAAGTTCATAATGCGAAAAAAGACAAGGGTTAGCGAGTTTAGATGCTTAAAAGAAATAGGGTTCCTATTTTTAGAGCAAATAAGATTTTTATGGAAAAAGAAAATTTGAAAAATAAATATATAAAAATTTTAAAAGGTCATTGACATTTTTGTATGAATTTGTTATTATTTATAAGTCGTTGGAATTGCGGAAGTGCTGGAATTGGCAGACAGGCAAGACTAAGGATCTTGTGTCTGTATAGACGTGTGGGTTCAAGTCCCATCTTCCGCATGAAAACCTTGTAAATTCTAAATTTACAAGGTTTTTTTGTGTTTTATATATAACAGAAAATCAGAAATAAAACATAGCCTGCACTTTTCTAAAATAAGTGCAGACTATGTTTTAGAAATTTAACCTTCAAGGGAAATGTATTTTTTTTCTTCTATCGCAGGTTTGATTTCTTTCTTTGGTATGGTCAGTTTTAAGATTCCATGTTTAAACTCACCTCTAATATCATTTTCAGTCATATGCTTTCCTACATAGAAAGAACGCTCACAAGTTCCACTATAACGTTCTTTGCGGATATATTTGCCAGTATCTGCTTCTTGTTCATTTTTATCCAAATCTTTGCTAGCACAGATAGTTAAATAACCATTCTCAAGGGAAACTTTTACTTCCTCTTTTTGAAAACCAGGCAAATCAATATCCATTTCATAATCTGTATTTGTTTCCTTTACATCTGTTTTCATTAAATTTCTTGCATTTTTTCCATACAAAACTTTATCAATGTTTGAAAATTCAGGAAATGCAAAATTCTCCATAAAATTATCAAATAAATTTTCTCCAAAAATACTAGGTAACATCATCATATATTATTTCTCCTTTCTGTTCTAAATGTAATATAACACATATTTTAGCACTCGTCAAGTATGAGTACTGATAAAACTGTGAAAATTTTGTGAATTTTCAATGAAATGATGTTTTTATAATACCAAAAATAGTATTGACATTTTTCATAATAAAGTATACAATACATATTATTAGTTTTTTGCAGGAGTGGCGGAATTGGCAGACGCGCAGGCTTCAGGTGCCTGTGGTAGC
>CAJUHG010000016.1 GCA_910586005.1 uncultured Lachnospiraceae bacterium
ATTCTATCAGAAAAGGGGCGTGTTCACAATTTATTTACTCATGCGTTTGTCCTGAATTTTCCTCTTATTGGAATATAGATTACTTTTTATTTTTTCCTAAACAAAAAAACATCCAAATGAATGTAATAATAAAAAAATTACTTCATTTGAATGTTTTTTGTATCCCTTAATGACACGGCCAAATGGGGTGCCCAGAGGATATCTATGATTAAATTAGTTTTCCATTTTCTTTAAATGGAAACGATTTACCAACTCATGTAAACGTTTGGATTGATTAGATAATTCTGCACTTGTGCTAGCACTATTTTGAGCAAAAGAAGAATTTTTCTGAACTACATTACTGATTAAATCTATATTTTCTGTAAGTTGTTCTAATATAATTTTCTGATTTTGTGAAGCACTATTAATTTTTTCCATAGAATTTAGAATTTCTTCTGAGCCTTCTACTACTGCTATCAGAGATTTTGCTGTATTATCTGCAATTCCTATTCCATTTTCTACTGCTTTTTGAGAATTTTCTATTAAATCTGCTGTTTGTTTTACTGCTATTGCACTTTTGGTTGCTAATTCACCAATTTCATTTGCCACAACAGCAAATCCTTTTCCTGCTTCTCCTGCTCTTGCTGCTTCAATAGAAGCATTTAAGGAGAGTAAATTCGTTTGTTCCGCAATATCTTCAATTGTTCTAACAATTTTCTCAATTTCAACAGAAGAATGACTAATATCTGACATAGCATGAACTAAATGTTCCATTTCTTTATTACTTTCCCTAATATTTCTACCTACTTCAGAAACAATGGCATTAGCAGTCTGTGCATCTTTTGCATTTTCTCCTACATCCTCTAATAAACTTTCTATGGAGGCTGCTAGTTGTTCAATGGCTGTTGTCTGTTCTGTAGCACCTTCAGAAAGAATTTGTGCACCAGAGGATACATCTTCTGAACTAGCAGAAACTTCATCTGCTGAAAGAACAATTTGATGTAATGTGTCATTCAAAGATTGTGAAATTTTCTCAATAGATACTTGAATAGGAATAAAATCACCAATATATTTCTGGGTAATATTAATATCCATATTATTGTCTGCCATTTGAGAAAGCTGTTCAGAAATATCTTTTATATAATTACTTATAATAGCACTAATATGATTAAAGGCTTGTGAGAGATGCCCCAATTCGTCATCAGATTGAATATTGATAGAGATATTTAAGTCTCCTGCTTCTAACTTAGAGGCTCCATCTGTAATTAACTGAATGGGATCTAAAAATCTTTTAATAATACGATTTACTGCAATTAACAATAATATTCCAAGTAATATTACCATAAAAGTTAGTTTTCCGGTAGCTTCTATAATAGACCCATAAAATTCACTACTATCAACAGTTAGATGTAATGTCCATTGTGTTTTTCCACTGATTGTTAATGGAATAGTAACAGAAATTCCACTTTTTCCTGTACCAAAATTTTTCCTTTTTTCAATAATAGAACGACTATTTTCATGCTCTCCCTCTGACATAGAACGAACGCTATCTGCACTTTCTAGCATTTTATCATAACCGACTTCGGAAGCAATTTTACCCACTTTTGTGTCATCTGCAGAATCTACTAAGATCGTTCCATCTTCTGCAAGAGCTACCAAATGAGCGGATTTATAATTTGTATTAACCAATAACTGTTCTTGCATATTGTCTAATGATACATCAACACCAGATACCCCTAAAAACTTCCCTTCTGCATCCCAAACAGGGGAGATAATACTAATCATCATAATATTCTCTCCCATTAGTTCATATACATAAGGGTCCATAATATAAGGGTCCCCAGTTTTCTTAATTTGCATATAATATTCTTTTTCATAATTATCAAAAGCATCTTCATGTTTTTCAAAGACATATCCTGTTTTTTCTTCATTTGGATATACAACTGCTTCATAAGCAATATCCCTTTTATGTACACGATAAGGCTCTCCATTGGCATCTGCAATAGCATTTTGCTCAAAATAAGCAAATGCTGTTGTAAATCCATCTCCCCCTTCTAAAAGTCCCACTAAAGCAGTGTCAATGGCATCTCTTTGTTCTTTTGGATTCAATGCAGAAATATTTCTAAGAGAACCAGCAAATCCTACTGCTTTTCCATAAGCATTTTCAATATCATTTGCAACTAAAAAAGCATTTTCATAAGCAACCGCTGCTAACTTTTCTTTATTTACTCGAATCAATGACTTTGCGTCAAGTAAAGCAGCAGCCAAAATAGTTAACAGAAAAATCATAGCAACGATGAATGCCATTTTTGAAATAATCTTTTTACTAAGACTATTATTTTTATCTAAATTTGATTTTTTCTCTTTCTTTTCTTTGCGTAACATAAAATCTCCTCACTTTACCTTCACATAAACAATAGAAAATTGGTATGAAGAACAAAGCGGACAAGTCCGCTTCAACTCCCTAAATCCCTCATTCATGAGGGACTTGTACGCTTTGCTGCGCCGAGTGCGGTCACATAGTGACATTTTCCATTCGCACGAGTGCGCATAATTATTTTTCTCTTATAGGAAATATACTTTCACGCTTTAGCGTGACAAGGTATTTCCTATAAGAGAAAAAATCAGTCTGATTTCTTACATCAGACTGACTTTCTAGTGTCTTAAATCTTTTATCACTAAATCATATAGGATATTAAAAGTCAAACTTATCTGCAAAATATGCATCTAACTCTTCTATCCTTACTCTTTCTTGTTCCATACTATCACGGTCACGAACAGTCACAGCGCCATCGTTTTCTGATTCAAAATCGTATGTAACACAGAAAGGTGTTCCAATTTCGTCCTGTCTTCTATAACGCTTTCCAATATTTCCTCTCTCATCAAATTCACAGTTATATTTTTTAGATAATTGTGTATAAATCTTTTCTGCACCTTCATTCAATTTCTTAGATAACGGAAATACACCGATTTTTACTGGAGCCAATGCCGGATGAAAATGAAGTACTGTTCTCATATCTGGTTTTTCTTCTGTACCAATATTCTCCTCATCATAAGCCGCACATAAGAAAGCAAGTACTACACGGTCAGCACCTAAAGATGGCTCAATTACATATGGAATATATTTTTCCTTTTTCTCATCATCAAAATAACTCATATCTTGCCCTGAAGTATTTTGATGCTGGGTCAAATCATAATCAGTACGATCTGCAATCCCCCAAAGTTCTCCCCATCCAAAGGGGAATAAAAACTCAAAATCTGTAGTAGCTTTACTATAAAATGCAAGTTCTGCTGGGTCATGGTCACGCAGACGAAGTTCTTCTTCCTTCATACCTAAATTAAGAAGCCAATCACGACAAAAACCTCTCCAATATTGGAACCACTCTAAATCTGTTCCAGGTTCACAGAAAAATTCTAATTCCATCTGTTCAAATTCTCTCGTGCGAAACGTAAAGTTTCCTGGGGTAATCTCATTACGGAAAGATTTTCCAATCTGACAGATACCAAAAGGAACTTTCTTGCGAGAGGTTCTTTGTACATTTTTAAAATTTACAAAAATACCTTGTGCAGTTTCAGGTCTTAAATAAACAGTATTTTTTGCATCTTCTGTTACACCTTGAAAGGTTTTAAACATTAAATTAAATTGACGAATGTCTGTAAAATTGTGTTTCCCACAAGTGGGACATGGAATCTGATGTTCTTCTATAAAATGCTTCATTTTTTCCTGACCCCATCCATCTACTGTTCCATCCAATTCTATTTCTTTTTCTTCGGCAAAATCCTCAATAATTTTGTCTGCACGAAAACGTTCATGACATTCTTTACAATCCATTAATGGATCTGAAAATCCACCTAAATGCCCAGATGCAACCCAAGTTTGAGGATTCATCAAAATAGCACAATCCACTCCTACATTGTATGGATTTTCCATAACAAATTTTTGCCACCAAGCTTTTTTTACATTATTTTTTAGCTCCACGCCAAGGTTTCCATAATCCCAAGTATTGGCAAGTCCACCATAAATCTCAGATCCAGGATATACAAAACCTCTACCTTTTGCTAGTGCTACGATTTTCTCCATCGTCTTTTCCATACTGCACCTCTTTCTTTTCCCTTGATTCTTAACCTTTTATTTTTCTTTTTATAAATCATTTATTTTTCTGTGAAGTTATATTCTTTCTTTTTATTTCATATACTTTATACATACACGTATTATAATATAATTAAAGTAGCAATTTATTGATAAATAATATACACCAAAGTCGATTCTTCTCCATCTTCTGCATCTTCTGTAAGTTGAATAGATACAGTATCCTCTGCTTTTATTGTGGTATATTTAGAAGAGACATACTGAACTGTTCCATCTACCTTTACATCCACTTTTTCGCTAAGAATAATTATCTTTGCATCCAATTCCATAATTTTTGTATTTTCAATATTACCTGTTACTTTCTCATCTACAATCTCTGAAAATTCTGTATCAAATTTATATCCCGCTGCCAATGCTTGAGGAACTGTTCCTGAAAACAACGTTACATCATTAAATTCTTGATAATCCTCATATCCTGCATACTTGATGAAAAGTTTTGCAATACCTTCTTCTACAGAAAAATCATCTATCTGAATACTTTTCTGTCCATGTGTACTTTGATATGCTTGTATCCTGTCATCAACATAATTTTTTAACTCTTCCTCTTGATAATAATCCTTGTCAAAATCTGCGATAGCCGCACTGATGATAGTGCCCTTTTTCTGTACGTATACGGTATCACGATCTGCCTCCAAAGATTTTCCACATCCTGTAAGTAATCCGGTTATCAACAGACACACCAGACTGATGGAAATAATTTTTTTCATACCCAAACCTCCTCAAAGTCTAATACGTGAATCTCAAATATTATACTCTTTTCCATTAGTTATTGCAACTGTTGATTTTTTAATTTACGCGAATGCGAATTGAGAATTATCATCACGTTTGCTCCTAAAAGAGCCGACCGTGCCTGCAAACCCAAGCATTCTCATAGAACATAACACTTTTGGTTAGAGAAAATCATTTTTCTTAATCATCTGCACAGCAAATCCCTGATTCTCTTTTAGAACTTGGAGAGAATGGAATTTTTGATCCATACAAGATTCTAAGTAACTATCTATTATTTTTTCTAGATTTTCAAGTACTAATTCTGTTACAACAAAGGTATAGAGTTTTTCAATACTAGAAGTGATAATATATTGCATGGTATAAAGCGTAGAATTATCTATAGGCAGTGCAGATACTTTTTTTCCACACTCTGTACATAATGTGCCACCACTCTCTATATGAAACCATGATAAATGTTCTTCTTTTTTACATTTTAAGCAAGAGAAAACATTTGGATAATCCCCATTGATCACTAATGTTTTTAATTCAAAAATCCGTCTTATTAAACGGTTATTTAGTCTTTTACTTTCTAATGCCCTCAAGGATTGATAAAGTAACTTCAACATATGTATTTCATCTGCATTTTCTCTTGTATAATAGTTAGCCATTTCTAGAAAATAGAATCCATAATGAGTGTTCTCTAAATCTTCTGTAAGCTCCCTAAAATAATTAGAAATATCTGCTTTTACTACTGTATAAGAGCTTCTTCCTTCATATGCTTCAAATTGTCCAAAGGAAAAAGGACTACCTGCTGCTATCAGAGGATTGCCTGGACGTCTTGCTCCTCTTGCGAAGGCAGATATCTTTCCTCTTTCCTTTGTTAAAATTGTAATTCTTCTATCATATTCTCCCACTGGGACTGCTGATAATACTATGCCAGTCAGCACTATGTTCTGCCCCATATTTTTTCACGCTCCTACCCATGTTTTCCCTGTCTGTTGTCATGGCAGCAGTGGCATCTCCATAAATCCCCTCTGCTTCCTGATGGCATTTGTAACTTAAATAATCTTGAATACTTCCTGTACTTGCAAATTTCATCCATTCTTGTTCTATCATCTGGAATCCCCCTGTTCTTCTGTTCATCAACCACATAGTTTTTCCAATGTAGTTATCCATTGTTAGGGTATCCTGTATGTTTCTTAGATATACTAGATAAAATTTGGCAAAAAATATCTAATTGTCTTCTTCTCGATAACCAAAATTTTTAATGAGAAAATCACTGTCTCGCCAATCTTTTTTTACTTTTACCCAAAGTTTTAAATTTACTTGTCTCTCTAACATTTTTTCAATTTCAAATCGAGCGTTGCTTCCAATCTTTTTTAACATATTGCCACCTTTCCCGATAATAATACCTTTATGGGAATCTCTTTCACAGATAATCGTTGCATCAATGTCAATAATATTACTTTTTTTTCGCGCTTTCATTGTATCAATCGTAACTGCAATACCATGAGGAATTTCTTCATTTAACGCATGTAAAGACTTCTCTCTAATAATTTCTGCTACAATTTGACGCTCTGGTTGGTCTGTAATAGTATCTTCATCATAAAACATGGGACCATAAGGCAAATATTTAAAAATCAAGTCTATTAAGATATCTGTATTTTGTCCTCGTAACGCTGAAAGTGGTACAATCTCTACAAAATTATATTCTTTTTGGTAAGTGTCAATGGCCTGAAGAATTTCTTCTTTTTTAACGGTATCTGTCTTATTGATAATTAAAATTATGGGTGTTTCGATTCGTTTTAATTTTTCTAAAATATGATGCTCTCCTGCTCCAATATAATTGGTTGGTTCTACTAACCAGAGTATTACATCCACTTCCCGCAGTGTACGCTCTGCCACATTTACCATATATTCTCCAAGTTTATTTTTTGCCTTGTGTATTCCAGGGGTATCTAAAAATACAATCTGCCCTTTATTCTCATCTGTATATACAGTTTGTATCCTATTTCGAGTAGTTTGCGGTTTTTTAGAAGTGATAGCAATTTTTTGTCCAATTAAATGATTCATCAACGTGGATTTTCCTACGTTTGGTCTGCCAATTAAAGTTACAAAACCTGATTTAAAGTTTTGCTCCATTTTTCACCTATTTCTTTCTAAATACAATTCTTTTAGTTTCTAAAAATTCACAAATGCCATCGGTGTTCTTGTTACTTAATCTAATATAATCCTTTTAATTCCAAAAACAAATCTTTTTCTTCTTTTAATTTGTTCTCATTTCCAATCACACAAAAAGCATTTTCTTTCAAAATAGCCTTAACAATACCAGAAAGATTTCTAATATCTTCTTGAGAAGCATTTAAAATTTCTTCTCTCTCTTTTTGCAACATTTCATCTGTAACTCCTATCAAATATGCAGTTGCACTACGTCCTGTCTTTCCACCAGGAGTCAAAGGTGCATCTAGAGCACTAAAAGTTCCAATAATATATTTTGACATTTCTTTTTCATCTGCTTGAAACTTCTCTAGATATTCTGGAATACCTTCATATACTTGATTTGTTTTTGATAAATTGGGATCTCGATAAGAAGTGAAATAGCCATCTCCTCTTCTGGTAAATCCACTCATGCATCCATAAGCTCCACCTTTTACTCGCACATTAATCCAAAGATAATCATAGCTTAACAGAACTTTTAAAATTCGCAAAGTTCCAGTATATTCATAACCTTCTTTTCTAAAATTTCCAGCACGTGAAACATATTGTACTTGGGAGGCATCCATAAATCCTTCATTTTTCTTTTCTAGAAGTGATAGAGAATGATTCTTTTCTATCCCTTTTGTTTGGAATACCTCAGAGGATATCGACTGTTCAGAAAGAATTTCTTTTAGACCTGAAATTTCCGCTTCTACTAATTTCATTCCCTCTGGTTGAGCACCAACGCTCAGCATTAAATTGTCTCTACGGAAAATCATTGTCATCAATTTTTCTAATCTATCACTAAAATCCTCTTTTCTTTCTTCAAAATGCTCCTCTAAATCCTTCACTAATTGATAAAATTCAATTCCTTGTGTCATATCTGTATATTTTGCACTTTCTGAAAAATAAGACATCGCACGTGTGGAAGAAATAGAATGTCCAGAAGAACTTAAACTCATTTGTAATCTAGACTTTAATTGTGCCAAAATCTCATATAGACGTTCCTGCTTGCGGAAATTACTTGTAGAAATAATTTCTTTTACAATCTCCATTGTTTTGGGAATTTCATGATATAAAGTTTTTATCTTTATTTCATATTTCAATGAAATACTATCTTCCTTTACATGAGGATAGATCCCAAAATTGCTAAAAATTCCTCCGGTATGCAAATTAATTTCATTTGCAAGTTCTGGAAAACTATAAGATTTTGTATCTACATAACCCAATACAGACTGCAAAATACCAAGATAGGGAATAAACTCTGTAGAAATTCCTCCTACCTCAAATAACAAACTAAAATAAGCAATTCCATTTGTATCAATATCATGACATAGCATTAAAGTATCGTTTACCCAATTTTCACGAAGATATAACTTCTCGCCAGTCTTTTTGACATCTTCCCTCGCTAAGGTTGGAATTTTTTCAATATCCTCTGGTGAAGATGGCTCTTCCTGATATTTTTTCAAATAATGTGTAAAATCTACAATAGATTGTTTTTCTTCTTTAGAGAGAGAGAGTTTGTATTTTTCAAGTTTTTCTGCTAATATTTTTTCTTTCTCTGCATTTAAACCATATTTTGGCTCTGCAATTGCCACAACACTATGAGGGTTGTCCAACAAATATTTTTCTACTAATTGTTCAAAATAGCCTGTATCTATTTGCTTCTTTAAAAACTCTATCACTTCTAATTCCTCTAAATGAAGGAAAGGATTTTTATCATCATAAAGCCAACTATCTAGACATTTTAACCCTAAAAGTAAACCTTTTGGGAACTGTCCATAATCTGCTTCTCGATATCGAAATTCAAAACTATTAATTCCAGCTAATAGAGATTTCTTATTAATTCCTTTTTTTACTTGTTCTTTTAATACATTTTGAATAATATTTAAAAACTCTTCTTTTCTTTGTATATTACTGTTTTTAGCCATAATCGTAAAAATAGGTTGCAAACTAGAACAATCAAAAGAAGACATAATATCTTTTCCAATTTTTGCATCTAATAAAGCCTGTTTTAAGGGAGCTCCTGGTGCACTGAGTAATGCATAATCCAGAATATCAAAAGCAACATATAGAGTCTTATCTAGAATAGTTTCTACACTTACATTATAAGTTAAATATGTGTTATCTTCTAAGGGTTCTCCACTTGCAATATTATAAGGAATTTTCACTTCCTTCATTTCTGTAAAGGGTTTCTGCCATTTTATCTCTGATTCTATCTGAATCTTGTCATACTTACTAAGGTATTCTTGATCTATCCAATTTAATTTTTCCTCCATATTCATATCTCCATAGAGATAAATATAAGAGTTGCAAGGATGATAATATTTTTGGTGAAAAGCAAGAAACTTTTCATAAGTTAAATCTGGTATTTCTTCTGGGTCTCCTCCAGATTCAAAAGCATAAGCAGTATCTGGATACAAATGATTTAAAATTTCTCGTTCTAATACACCATCTGGAGAAGAAAATGCACCTTTCATTTCATTGTAAACCACACCATTAATCGTAAGAGGTGCATCTATATTTTCCATTTCATAATGCCAACCTTCTTGGCAAAAAATTTCTTTATACTTATAAATATTGGGGTGAAAAACTGCGTCCATATATACTTCTATTAGATTTTGAAAATCTTTCTCATTACAACTTGCCACTGGATAAATTGTTTTATCTGGATAAGTCATAGCATTTAAAAAAGTATTTAAAGAACTCTTTTCTAATTCTACAAATGGATCTTTGATAGGAAATTTTTCAGAGCCACATAATACAGAATGTTCCAAAATATGTGCAGCTCCTGTACTATCTAAAGAGGGGGTCCGAAAACCTACATAAAATACTTTATTATCATCTTTATTGGATATTAAACTGATTCTTGCTCCACTTTTCTTATGTTGGAGTAAAAAACCTTTGGATTTTATATCTTCTAAATTTTTTTCTTCTAACAATTCATATGCTTTACAATTTTCTAAATTCATTTTTCCCTCCATTCTGTATATTTTCCAATACAAATAGATAATAGCTGCGCCTCTTAAAGTCACCTAATGAAATTTTTCCACTCACATTGTGTGCACATAATATTTTTATCACTAAGAGAGCACAGTATTTTAATACTTCACAGTAACAAGTTCTTTCCTATTGAGAACAAAGCGGACAAGTCCACTTCAGCTCCCTAAATCCCTCATTTATGAGGGACTTGTACGCTTTGCTGCGCCGAGTGCGCATAATTATTTTTCTCTTATAGGAAATATACTTTCACACTTTAGCGTGACAAGGTATTTCCTATAAGAGAACAAAGCGGACAAGTCCGCTTCAGCTCCCTAAATCCCTCATAAGTAAGGGGATTGCACACTTTACCATGTGCAGTGGCTTTAACGATATAATACTTCTGATAGAAAAAGAGGCTGCCTCCATTGGCAGCCTCTTAATTGTTCCAATGTACTCTTGAATCTTTTAAAATAATTTATGGAATACATCATCAGAATAATTAAGCAAATTAGTAGTACACTAAGACACTATGCAATACGGACCACATTGGCAGCTTGAGGACCCTTTTCGCCTTCTATCACTTCAAATTCTACTGCCTCTCCATCTTTCAACTCTTTAAAACCATCCATATTCAGTGCAGAAAAATGTACAAAAATATCTTTACCTTCTGCATTTGAAATAAATCCATAACCTTTTTTTGCATTAAACCATTTCACTGTTCCCTGTTGCATATTATATTCCTCCGTTAAAACTAATATCTTGTGACAATTATGTCACGGGTAAAAGATTAGCATATTTTTCCATAATTGTCAATGAAATACCTTTTGTAAAACGAAGATTAGCTTTCTACAAATAATTTTTTATTTTATAGAAACAGTTAATTGATTATAAGGAATCTCTATTTTATTTTCATCAAAAATTTCTTTTATTTGCTCTGTTAGGCGCCATCTTACTTGCCAATAATCCTCTACTGCTACCCAAATACGACACCCAAGTCTTACATTACTATCTTCTAGTGCATCTACAAACACTAGCATTTCTTCTTCCTCAAGTCTTCCATATTCTGCTTTCAGCATTTCTGTTAAAAGTATTTTTGCCTTTTTTATATCTGCCTCATAAGAAATCCCAACATATAAATCTAATCTTCTTTTATTTTGTTGGGTTACATTTGTCAAACTTGAATTAGCAAGAATTCCATTAGGAATCACTACTGTTTTATTATCTGCGGTAATCAACTTGGTATAAAAAATCATAATCTCTGATACGGTTCCCTCATTCTTATGAGTATCCTCTATAATATAATCTCCAACTTTGAATGGTTTAAACCATAAAATTAACACGCCACCTGCAAAATTAGCAAGACTGCCTTGTAGTGCAAGTCCTAAGGTAAGTCCTGCTGAACCAAGTACAGCAACTACAGAAGTGGTTTCTATTCCTAGTTGATTTACTACTGCAATTATTAAAACTAAATAAAGACTGATTTTAGAAAAGGAATCTAAAAATTGTTTGACACCTTCATCTATTCCAGAACGGTCTAAGGCTCTCCGCAATATTTTTCTTAGCCATTTTATTATTTTTTTTCCAATAAAATAAATGATAATAGCAAAACCTACACGCATTGCAAAATCTACCAAATATGGAACTAATTCTTCTAAATAACTTTTTAGTACGCCTGGTTTTGCTACTTTCTGAAGTTCTTCTAATTCTGCTAAATTTTTTGTGAGATCATCAGCTAATAATCCCCATGAAATTAGGCATTTTGCACCTTTTGTAAAAAACATATTTTCTCTCCTTTTTTCTATATATCTGTCATCATTGTTTTATTGACACTGGCTTTTAAATTCACTATAATTATAATATAGAATGATTCACACCTCAACTATGAAATGGAGGTAATTTACATGAGCGAACAAAATTTAATGAACATTGTGGATATTATTTGCCATTCATTTAGGCACTTAGATTCACGCCTTATTAACCACGGGGAACGAGTTTCATATATTTTGATGAAAATGTTAGCAGATACTAATTATTATACTAGCAAGGAAAAGCAGAATATATTTATACTTGGATTACTCCATGATATTGGTGCATACAAAGAAGATGAAATTGATGAAATACTAAGTTTTGATATTAATGATAAGATGGAGCATTCTGTCTTTGGATATCTTCTTTTTCAGAAATTTTCACCATTATCAGACTATGCGGATATTATTTTGTATCATCATCGTTGTAATGCTCAATATTATCCGGTTCCTATTAGCAGCTATCACAGAGATATTGCAAGACTTATTTATCTAGCAGACCGTATTGATATTTTTTGTTTTTTGAAAAAAGAAGAAAATTTAGAAGCTTATTTAGAGAAACATAATGGAAGTCTATTTTCTCCTTCTGATATCCGCTGGTTTCAGAATGCTGATAAGAAATATCATATTCTAGAACATATTTATTCTGGAGAATACCAAGCAGAATTTACAGAGTACACACAGAATTATATCACTCTTACAGACTCCCAAATACATAATTTTCTTATGACTTTTATTTTTTCTATGGATTTCCGCAATGAATATACAGCTATGCATACCAGCTATGCCGTTCATTTAAGTGAAAATCTTGCTAATACTTTGAATTTACCATCTACATCTTGTAGAGCTATACAATTTGCAGCATTATTGCACAATATTGGGAAAGTTTCTATTTCCTTTAAAGTAACAAATATAGAGGATTATGACCGTTACTTAAAAGAATTATATCAAAACTCTACATTTGATATTACAAAAAGTATTTTATCCAATGCAGTAGATGAAAAGATTATTAAAATTATTGATGAATCTTTTTTACTTCTAGAAAGTTGGATAAAAAATAAAACAATATCTTTTACCTTTACTCCTGCTGCGGAAGTTGTAGCACTTTCTTATCTAATTAGCAATATTTGGACCCAAGATTGGAATACTTCTTATCGAAAGAGTTCTAAATTATTTGAATTTTTAGAAGAGAAATACAGAATTTGTCAAATAGATGATACTATTCTGCTAGCGCTTGAAAAACATTTTCAAAAAATTATGGAAAAAACAAAGGCTTCTTGCACCTATGTTTATAACACCTATCAAAATATGATGGAAGAAAACCGATATTTAAATACCATACTTTTACATTACAACAATAAATATAATTTATAATCTTTTATTTTTAGGTCAGTTTACAAGGAACCATATGTAGACCGTGAAATGCTCTATTAATAACAATTGGCACTATGCTTCTTACAAGATATCATAGTGCCGGTTGTTATAGGAATATCCAAATTCTTTTTTAAAATAGAAATGAACCAAATTGTTATTAAATGATGATAGCAGTTGAGAAAGTTACTCAATAAATCTCTAAATATCTTCTATCAGTAAAGTATCAAGAGAACAAATTTGTGATGATAAAATATCATCTATCAACATATTAGGTCTTAAATCACAGTAATAAACTCCATCTAAAGGATTCAATTTGATAGTATATCCTTTGAAATGTCCTGTCAAAAATGTGGTATTGACACCAAAACGGGGCTCTCTTCCTTTTCGTTGAACATCGTTGAGGAATACTGCAAAATGTGGTGTGTCTACATTAGTTAAACGATTATACAAAAACTTATCAATAAATATTTTGTCTATCCTATCTTTGCTTGACGTCTTTACAGAGCCAATAGCCCTTACGTCACCGTTTTTTTCAACTATAATATCATGTTGATAAGACATTGTGAACAATTCCTCATCATCCATAACAACTGGAACTGATACAACTCCATCATGAACGGGAATTCCAATCTTCTGCAAAATCAATCTTATATAACGCTCAAATAAATCACCATTAATTTTTCATGCTTTGTTACTTTCTCCTGTTGGAAGTGCATCTAATGCCGCACCAATCATTTGTTGACATGTATATATGAATTTATTTATTAATCCTCTAAGATAAAGCTCCTCTTTCATTTCTCTTATATGTTGCATTGCATAATTAAAATCTTGTTTTGCTAAATGGAAATCCTCAATAGAAATCATAAGATTACTATTTATTGGACGTGAAACATTAAAACTTCCATCCTCACGATATTGAAAGAAGCGATAATGATTTTCATTCTGAGAGACGATAACAGCTTGTAGACCGTCAACAATGAAAGTTAAATATTCTTCACAAAACGAAGAATACTCGTCAATAGTTTGAAAGCGATTTTTGGTGTTTGCCCACTCTACTAATTGTGATAAAGTCATCGTATTGATTCTCTCCTTTTTACATTTGCTTTATCATATGCAATCCATTTTTCTATTGGTTGTGAAAAAACATGGTCTATTCTTTTGATTGCCCAAGAATTATATTCTTCATTCATTTCACATCCAATCCACAGCCGCTGTAGTTGTTCAGCGACCACCAGTGTTGTCCCTGATCCGGAAAATGGATCAAGTACCACATCACCTACTTGGCTTGAAGCTAATATAAGTTTGCGCAACAATTCTTCGGGCTTTTGGGTGGGATGTTTTGTCTTTTCTTCCATTCCATTACAAGTGGTTGGAATTTCAAATACATCTTTCGGTTTAGCGCCCAGCGGATTTGGGGTCCATATTGGAGTTGCCTTTTTCCCATTTGAATACTGGCTGCTTTCTGCTTGTGGGTGTGAAGGATATTTTAAAGTATGATTACCATAAGGAATTCTAATTTCATCTATATTTAAATTGAATTTTTTAGTTTTCCTAAAATGTAAAATACTTTCATGGGATCTTCCCCAATCATTTCCAAGGTTTGCTTTATTTCTATAATGCCAAATGAGCCATTTGCACCCTGAAAAATAGCGCATTGCTGGGTGTTTTAAATCGGATAAAATTTCACTAAACCCACAAATGTATAAACTGCCTGTAGGTTTAAGAATTCGAGCAGATTCCTTTATCCATTGCAACGACCATTCAATATACTCTTCTTGTGAATCGAATTTATCCCAGTCTGCTTTTTTTATGTTATAAGGTGGATCCGCAAAAATTAAATCAACAGATTCATCTTGCAATGTTTTCAGCCATTCCAAACTGTTATCTGTAAAAATCAGCCCGTGCTTCCTAATATAAGCAGGTTGGTACATTGCTCCTGTTTTGAAGATATGCAAATCAAAAAGTTTCGATTCTGTAAAAGAGCAATTTTTTATAGATTCCTTCTCTAAAAAAGGCTGCTCCGTTTTTGGCAAGGCTTTTTTTGGCATACTTTTTTCCTCCACGAATGTCTTCTGGCATATAATACCAAAGTAATTATAATTTTGCAATTCTCAAAGTGTAAACTCCTATCAAATGCAATTCGCACAGAAATCTATTCATATTCTCTTAAAAGCTTAAATCCTATATATGGAATCAATGTTTTCCTATAGAATAAAAAAATATTAAAAGGACCTACTATATGTTATCTTGCAGCAGATCCTCTTGCTATAGAAAGGTATTATTTTATAATTCTAATTTTTAATACTCCTTCAATTCCTTTTAATTGTTCAATTGCAGTATCTGTGATTGGAGAATCAATATCCAACAAAGAATATGCATAATCTCCACGGCTTTTATTAGTCATATCAGAAATATTAATATTATTATTTCCTAACACCGCTGTGTATTTTCCAATTAACCCTTTTGCATTTTTATGCAACAAAGCTACACGTCCAGCACTTGAGCATACTCCCATATCACAATTTGGAAAGTTTACAGAATTGCAGATATTTCCATTTTCTAAGAAATCTCTCACTTCTTCCACTGCCATAACTGCACAATTATCCTCTGATTCTTCTGTAGAAGCCCCAAGATGTGGAATTACAATACATCCCTCTTTCCCTGCTGTAGTGCTAGTTGGAAAATCAGATACATATTTCTTTACTTTTCCTTCTTGAATAGCTTCTAAAACTGCTTCCTCATCTACTAATAGAGCTCTTGCAAAATTTAAAATAATAACTCCTTCTTTCATCTGCGCAAAAGCTTCTTTATTGAGCATCTTTTTTGTATTATCCATAAGTGGAACATGAATGGTAATATAATCACACTCACGATAGATTTGTTCTATACTATTGATATGTTTTACACTACGTGACAAACTCCAAGCCGCTTGAACAGAAATAAATGGGTCATATCCATATACTTCCATGCCAAGATTTGTTGCTGCATTTGCTACTTTTACTCCAATGGCTCCTAAACCAATAACACCTAATTTTTTGCCATAAATTTCACTACCAGCAAAAGATTTTTTAGCCTTTTCTGCATCTTTTCCAACGTTCTCATTTTCTTTGTTCTCTAAGACCCAGTTAATTCCACCAATCACATCACGGGCAGCCAAAAACATTCCAGCAAATACTAATTCTTTCACACCATTTGCATTTGCTCCTGGTGTATTAAATACAACAATTCCTTTTTCAGCACATTTTTCCAATGGAATATTATTGACTCCTGCTCCTGCTCTAGCAATCGCATAAAGCCCTTCTGGCAATTCCATTTCATGCATTGCAGCACTTCTAACCAATACTGCTTGTGCTTCCTTGATATCATCAGTCTTTTTATAATCTTCACCAAATAAATCTAACCCAACATTTGCAATGGGATTTAAACAATGATATTGATACATTTTTAATTCTCCTCTTCAAACTTTTTCATAAATGCAACTAATTTTTCTACGCCTTCTTTAGGCATTGCATTATAAATACTTGCGCGCATACCACCAACAGTTCTGTGACCTTTCAAATTTACAAAACCTGCTGCTTCTGCTTCTTTTACAAATTTTGCATCTAATTCTTTATCTCCAGTAACAAATGGGATATTCATCAAAGAGCGATCTTCTTTTCTTACGGTACCTTTGAACATCTTGCTCTCGTCCAAAAAGTCATATAAAATTTTTGCCTTTTCTTCATTGTGTTGCTTCATGGCTTCTAAACCACCCATTTTCTTTAACCATTGGAACACTTTTCCACAAACATAAATTCCATAAGCGGGTGGTGTATTATAAAGAGAATCTGCATCTGCATGTGTCTTATATTTCAACATGGTTGGTGTACCTGGTAGTGTGTCTTCTGTAATTAAATCTTCGCGTATAATTACAATTACTACACCAGCAGGCCCAATATTTTTCTGTACTCCACCATAAATCACACCATATTTTGTAACATCTACTGGTTCTGATAAAAAGCAAGAGGATACATCAGCAACTAAGGTATGCCCTTTGGTATTTGGTAATGTCTTATATTTTGTTCCATAAATTGTGTTATTTTCACAAATATATACATAGTCTGCATCTTCTGGGATTTCTAAATCAGAACAATCTGGAATATAAGAAAATGTTTCATCCTCAGAAGAAGCTACTTTTACTGCCTCTCCATAAATCTGTGCCTCCTGATAAGCTTTTTTTGCCCATTGTCCAGTCACAATATATGCAGCTTTTTTATTTTTCATTAGATTCATAGGTATCATAGCAAACTGTTGAGAAGCGCCACCCTGTAAAAATAATACTTTATAATTATCTGGAATGTTCATAAGTTCTCTTAAATCAGCTTCTGCCTGTTTAATAATACTGTCATACACTTTAGAACGATGACTCATCTCCATAACAGACATTCCACTTCCTTTATAGTCCAACATCTCCTCTGCTGCTTCAAGCAAAACTTCTTCCGGCAAAACGGCTGGTCCTGCTGAAAAATTATAAACTCTACTCATCTTTTTTCCTCCTCTTTTATATCTTCCTCACTAAAAACTTCACTAATAGCAGCCCCTGGCGCAACCATAGGCCACACTTTATCATCGGAGTCAATGATACAATCAATTAACACCGGTATATCACTGGCAAGTGCTTGGGTAAACGCTACTTGAAATTCTTCTCTTGTTGTAGCACGATAACCTATTGCTCCCATAGCTTCTGCCAATTTTACAAAATCCACACCATCCTTTAATATGGTTGCAGAATAATGTTGTTCATAAAATAAGGTTTGCCATTGTCGCACCATTCCCAACACATGATTGTTGACAACTACTTGTATCAAAGGCAATTTCTCACGTACTGCGGTGGCAATTTCATTCATATTCATACGGAAACAACCATCACCAGCAATATTAATTACTTGTTTCTTAGGATTTGCCATCTGAGCTCCAATTGCTGCTCCTAAACCATATCCCATTGTTCCTAATCCACCAGAAGTAATTAAGGTACGTGGCTTGCTATATTGATAAAATTGAGCTGCCCACATCTGATGCTGTCCAACTTCTGTTACAATAATCGCATCACCTTTTGTCTGTTTATAAATTTCTTCCACCATAAATGGACCACTTAATCCAGTATCATGGTATTTCAAAGGATATTTTTCTTTATACTCTAAAATCTTTTTTATCCATTCCTCATGTTCTTGTTGTTCCAATTTCTGATTAAGACGCACTAAGATTTCCTTTACATCTCCAATAATATGAGCATCTGTTACAATATTTTTATTGATTTCAGCTGGATCTATATCAAACTGTAGAATCTTGGCATTCTTTGCAAATTTCTTTGCATTTCCAGTCACTCTATCACTAAATCTTACGCCTATTCCAATCAAAAGGTCACATTCACTGACTCCATAATTAGAAGTTTTAGTTCCATGCATTCCAAGCATTCCTGTGTATAATTTATGATTTCCATCAAATGCCCCTTTTCCCATTAAAGAATCTGCTACTGGAGCCTGTATTTTTTCCACAAATTCCAAAAGTTCTTGACTTGCCTCTGAAATTACTGCTCCACCACCTACAAATAAGTAAGGTTTTTTAGAGTTTTGAATCATTTTTATTGCTTGTTTTAAAGATTCTTCTGTTATATTTTTGGTATAGCGCTTTTCAGGTTCTATAGCAACAGAATGAAACTCTGTTTTGTTTGCTGTTACATCTTTTGGTATATCTACTAAAACCGGACCTGGTCTCCCTTTTTGTGCAATATGAAAAGCTCGACGAATCGTCTCCGCTAATTTTTCAACCTCTTTTACAATAAAATTATGCTTGGTAATCGGTGTGGTGATTCCTGCAATATCAATTTCTTGGAAACTATCCTTTCCAAGAAGCGCTACTCCTACGTTACAAGTAATAGCTACCATTGGAACAGAATCCATATAGGCTGTAGCAATTCCTGTTACTAAATTTGTAGCTCCTGGTCCTGAGGTTGCAAGACAGACACCTACTTTTCCAGTAGAACGTGCATATCCATCTGCTGCATGACTTGCTCCTTGTTCATGAGATGTCAAAACATGTTTTATTTCATGTCTGTGTTTATACAATTCATCATATACATTTAAAATCTGTCCTCCCGGATAACCAAAGACAGTGTCCACACCTTGTTCTTTTAAACATTCTATAACAATCTGTGCTCCTGTCAATTGCATATTTTTCATTCCTCTCTTTCTAAAACAATAACAATCATTATTAGATGTCATTGCCTTTTGTTATATTTTTGTACCTATTTTTTCTGCAATCAGGTCTCCCATTTCTATAGTTCCCACCTGAGTCACAGATGATTTTTTCTCTTCTTCTTGAGGCATAATATCAATCGTACGAACTCCATCTTTTAATACTTGTTTTACTGCTTCTTCCACTGCTGTGGCTTCCTGATCCAAATCAAAAGAATAACGCAACATCATTGCCGCACTTAATATTGTTGCAATTGGATTAGCAATTCCCTTTCCAGCAATATCTGGTGCAGAACCACCACTTGGTTCATACAAACCAAATTTTGTATCATTTAGACTTGCAGAAGACAGCATTCCAATGGACCCAGTTACCATACTTGCCTCATCTGACAATATATCACCAAACATATTTTCTGTCAAAATTACATCAAATTGTTTTGGATCTTTTACTAACTGCATTGCACAGTTATCTACCAACATATGCTCTAACGTTACTTGTGGATACTCTTTTGCCACTTCTTCTACCACTTTTCTCCAAAGTCTAGAAGAATCTAATACATTTGCCTTATCTACACTGGTAACTTTCTTTCTACGTTTCATAGCTATATCAAATCCACGCTTCGCAATTCTTCTTATCTCATTTTCATTATAAGTAAGTGTATCCTCTGCCGTTAGCACGCCCTCTCGTTCTTCTGTGACTCGTTTTCCAAAATATAAACCACCTGTTAATTCCCTCATAATCATCATATCAAAACCATTACCAATAATATCATCTCTAAGGGGACAAGCTGCTTTTAATTCTTCATATAAATAAGCTGGTCTTAAATTTGCAAATAAATTTAAAGACTTACGCAATCTTAACAATCCTGCTTCTGGTCTTAGTTCTGGTGGAAGCTTATACCAAGGAGATGTTGTTGTATTTCCACCTATGGAGCCCATCAATACAGCATCTGCTGCTTGTGCCTTTGCAATGGCTTCCTCTGTTAATGGTACGCCTGTTGCATCAATAGATACTCCACCCATCAATATTTCATGATAAGAAAAGGTGTGACCATAAACCTTTCCCACCTTATCTAATATTTTTTTTGCTTCTTGTACAATTTCTGGTCCAATTCCATCACCAGAAATCACTCCAACATTAAATTTCATTTTCTTCTTCCTTCCTCTTGTACGAGTACATCTTTTATTTTTATATTAAAATATTTTATGAGTGCTCATATTATTTTTTAATTATGATACATAAAATATAGGAAGACACTTTTATGTGCCAAGGTCTTTCCTATATCCTATAGGGTCAAATACTCCACTGTAAACAACGGAGTATTAAAATTAAAACGCTCCAAGGCGAAGGGGATTCGTTTACGCCCTGCTTTGGTTCTTGCTGAACAAGTAGCACTGGCACTTAGCAACCTCATGGCATTCGCCAATATTCGCGCATACACACAGGGCACTTAGTGTGACTATTTGGCTTATTACTCACAGAAATAAAAAAATTAACATTATTACTATATTATATTTACTTCTATATTTCAACTGAAAATATCATTTTTCTTTTTTATAGATATTATAATCTACAGTTATAATTCTATTTATATTTTATTATATTAAGCTATGGAAAACAAAATTTCAGAGTCATATAGACAAGTCATAAAGGAAAAAGACATCCTCCGACTTTTGTCTGAGAATGCCTTCCTTTCTATTTATTTTCTTTTTCTGTTGCATCTTCTGGTTTTTCTACCAGTGCAATTGCGGCTTTCTGCATAGGGATACGACAATTTTTATTATTGCCAAATTCCATAATAACTGTATCTTCTGTAATGTCAATCACCATTCCATAAAAACCACTAGTAGTTAAAACGGTATCTCCTACTGCTAATTCAGACAACATTGCATTCTTTCTTTTTGTTTCCTTCTGCTGTGGGCGTATCATCATGAAATAAAGAACTACCAACATAATAATAATCCAAATAATGGAAAAGCCCGCTGCTGCATCTGTTTGAGCTAAAATAGACATTTCTCTTCCTCCTGTTTTGTCTAAACTTTACAGACCTCTTCTTTTTTCTATCACTTATTTTTAAGCACTTATCCTATTGTACACAAAATGCAAGCTAAGGGCAAGCCATTTTCTTTGATTTATAAAAATTTAATGATATTTAAAGGGAAAATAATTGTTATGAAACAGGATAACACATTATTTTATTTGCTTCATACTATACAATTTTTCTTCTTTGTAAGATTTGAAAATTCCTTTATCTAATGCATCTCTAATTTCTTCCATCATGGTATTATAAAAATACAAATTGTGAAGAACACATAAACGCATTCCAAGCATTTCTTTTGCTTTTAACAAATGTCTAATATAAGCCCTACTATAATGTTGGCAAGCTGGACACTGACAATTTTCTTCAATAGGTTTTACATCACGTTCATATTTTTGGTTAAAGAGGTTAATTTTTCCTTGATTGGTATATAAATGTCCATGACGCCCATTTCGGCTAGGATACACACAGTCAAAAAAATCTACCCCTCGCTCTACACCCTCTAAAATATTTGCAGGAGTTCCCACTCCCATTAAATAAGTTGGTTTTTCTAGCGGTAAATGTGGTACTGTCACATCTAGAATATGATACATTTCCTCATGACTTTCCCCCACTGCCAATCCTCCAATTGCATAGCCATCTAAGTCTAATTCAGCAATTTGTTTTGCATGTTCTACACGTATATCAGCAAAAATTGCTCCTTGATTTATTCCAAATAACATCTGTTGAGGATTAATAGTATCTTTTAACTGATTCAATCTTGTTAACTCTGTTTTACATCGCTTTAACCAACGAGTAGTTCTTGCAACAGACTGCTCTACATAAGAACGTTCTGCCACACTAGAAGGACACTCATCAAATGCCATCGCAATCGTTGAAGCAAGATTAGATTGAATTTGCATACTTTTTTCTGGACTCATAAAAATTTTTCTACCATCTATATGAGAATTAAAATATACACCCTCTTCTTTTATTTTTCTAAGTTTTGCAAGAGAAAATACTTGAAATCCACCAGAATCTGTTAAAATTGGCTTATTCCAAACCATAAATTTATGGATTCCACCCATTTCTTTTATCAGTTCATCTCCAGGACGTACATGCAAATGATACGTATTAGAAAGTTGTACTTGTGTCTTAATTTCTTGTAAATCTTGAGTAGATACTGCTCCTTTAATAGCTGCAACCGTTCCTACATTCATAAATACTGGTGTTTGTATTACTCCATGAACAGTATGAAACTCACCACGCTTGGCATATCCTTCTCGTTTCAATAATTTATACATAAATAATTCCTTTCTCAAAAAATGTGGCAGCCTTTGCTGAACATGAATAATTGATATATTCGCTGATAGTATAACAGATTCTTTTTACTTTCTCAAGAAAAATGCTTTTCTTTTTCTAAAATGTTGATTATAATAAAGCGTAGCAGTCAAGAAGAATCTTTATCATTTTATGATAGAGAGTATTCTTAAAATAAATTTAGGAGGTTTGTATGGCAGGTTCAACATTTGGAACACATTTTAAAATTACTACTTGGGGAGAATCACATGGAAAGGGAATTGGTGTTGTAGTAGATGGATGTCCCGCAGGGCTTCCTTTAGAGGAAACAGATATACAAAAATATTTAAATAGAAGAAAACCTGGACAATCAAAATTTTCCACTCAAAGAAAAGAAACAGATACAATAGAAATTCTATCTGGTATTTTTGAGGGAAAAACAACTGGAACGCCTATCAGTATGATGGTTCACAATGAAGACCAGCGTTCTAGAGATTATGGAGATATTGCTTCTTATTATCGACCAGGACATGCAGATTACACTTTTGATATGAAATATGGGTTCAGAGATTATCGCGGTGGGGGGCGTTCCTCTGGTCGTGAGACGATTGGAAGAGTCGCTGGAGGAGCAATCGCAGCAAAAATTTTACAACAACTTGGTATTTCTTTTCTTACTTATACTCGTTCCATTGGACCAGTTTCTATTTCTAAATCTCCAGAAGAAATTCTTTTAGAAAATCCAATAAATCTTTTGGAACAAATTCAATCCAATCCACTATATATGCCAGATATTTCAACCTGCAAAGCAGCTCAAAGTTTTTTAGAAACATGTATGAAACAGAAAAATTCTGCTGGTGGAATTATTGAAGGTATCATCACTGGGGTTCCTGCTGGAATAGGGGAACCAGTATTTGATAAATTAGATGCCAATCTAGCAAAAGCTATTTTTTCTATTGGTGCGGTAAAAGGGTTTGAAATTGGAGATGGGTTTGCTGCGGCTTCTTCCACTGGTTTTGAGAATAATGACGCCCTTCAAACACAGCAAGGAAGAGCTACTTTTTCTACAAATCATGCTGGTGGTATTTTAGGTGGCATTAGTAATGGATCACCTATTATATTTCGAGCTGCAATAAAACCAACTCCCTCTATTGCAGCTACTCAACAAACTATAAATAAACATGGTGAAAATATAGAAATTTCTATTCATGGCCGTCATGACCCTATTATTGTACCAAGAGCTGTAGTTGTAGTGGAATCTATGGCTGCTCTGACAATTTTAGATTTAATCATAGAACATATGGGAAATCGTTTAGAATATTTGAACCTCTCATCACTAAAGTGAGAAACCAATAATAAACAATTCCTCTCACTATTCTTAGATAGTGGGAGGAATTATGTGATATGTACAGGGGCGCATATGGAAATTAACTGCTACGCAGTATGAGCCTCGCACAACGAGTAGAGGAGAAGAAGAATTTTCCCCTACTCGATTTCTTTTATAGGAAAAACCTTGTTACTGTGAAGTGTAAAAGTGCATATTTTCCTATAAAAGAAAACTATTATGCGCACGCGTGCGAGAAGAAGATGTCACTGCGTGACCGCACGCGGCGCCTCAAAGTGCGCGCTCCTCAAGAATGAAGTGCGTGCACTTTGTTCTATATCTTATTTTACATATTCATTTGTTTTTTCTTGTACTAACTTATGAATATGAATGCAGTTAGGCTGATCAATGGAAATAGGTTTTCCTTCCATAAGGAAATATTTTTTCTCATAATCTATTTTAAACATTGTGATTTCATTACTATCATGATTTAAACTTACAAAATGCTTTCCATCTGGGAAAATTGCAAGTGTTTTAGGATAATCTCCACTAATAGCTGATTCACATATTCTAGTTAATTCTCCTGTTTCCTGATTGACAGAATAAATAATAACTGTGTTCGTTCCTGCATTAGAACAAAATAGATATCTACCATCTTCACTGATTTCCATACCAGAAGCTCCACAATTGCGCCTTTCTGCTTCCTCTACAGTATAAATACTTTGTATCCTTTCAAATTCAGGACCTTGTGGTGCACATTCATAATGATATACATCCACTTCATTGGTCTCTTCACATAATACATATGCATATTTCCCATCAGGAGTAAAACGTATCATTCTTGGAGAGGATTCCAAATGTTCTCTTAAGATATCTGCTATCTTTAATTTTCCTCTCTCATAATCAATTTGATAAATTTTTACTTGGTCTAAACCACCATCTACCGCACAAAGGTAATATTCTTTTGGTGTTAATTTTACACAATTTACATGAGGGCGATAATTTCGTTCTGCAATACTTCTTCCCATACCTGTATGGAAAATACCATCTGCAATTTCTCCAATACTTCCATCTTCTTTTAAATTCATCATAGTAACGCGACCATCATGATAACCACCTACAAATAGATAGCGGTTTTTTTTATCCACATCCACATAACATCCTCTCATACCGCCAATCCACTGTTCATTTATGGCTTCTAAATCACCATCTGGAAGAATTTTAAATGCTGCTACACCTTCATCTGCTATAGAATATAGAAATCTTCCATCTGCAGAAACCGTCAAATGAGATGGATTATTAATGGGAATTACCTTCCGCTCTGTCATAGTTCCTTCTTCCACATCTAAATCATAAATATGAATGCCTACACTGTTTCCATGTGTATAAGTACCTACATATGCTACATATTTGTCTTTATACATTTTTCCCTATGCCTCCTTCTCTTTTCTACGCAAAATATCAAACTTTGACAATGGCTGTCCTAAATCAATATATAACACTTGTTTTGGATGGGGTGCTGACTCCATCTCATTCCCATCCTCATCTTGGATTGTTTTTACAGTTAGTAAAAGATTATCTCCTTCTGGTTTCATCACTTCAATAACTTCTCCAACAGAAAATTTGTTCCGTTGCTCTATCTGATATAATCCATCTTTATTTTGTTCTCCTATCATTCCTAAATAGGTATATTCTTTTATATAAGTATTACTATTATAAATCTGTGTATTTTCATCTGGTTTTCCAAAGAAAAAACCAGTTGTAAATTGCCTATATGTGCAATTTGAAATTTGGTCTAAATACCAAGACATATTTTTTTCATATGTTTCTTTTGAAATAAAATAATCATCAATTGCTTTTCGGTAAGTTCTAGCTACAGTTGCTACATAAAGAGCTGTTTTCATTCTGCCTTCTATTTTAAAACTATCAATTCCTGCTCCTACTAATTCTGGAATATGTTCTATCATACATAAGTCCTTAGAATTAAAAATATAAGTTCCTCGTTCATTTTCATAAACTGGAAAATATTCTCCTGGTCTAGTTTCCTCTACCACTGCATATTTCCAGCGGCAAGGATGTGTACAAGCTCCCTGATTTGCATCTCGACTGGTAAAATAATTGCTGAGCAGACACCTACCAGAATAGGAAATACACATAGCACCATGAATAAAAGTCTCAATTTCCATTTCTTCTGGTATATTTTGATGGATTTCTGAAATCTCCTGAAGAGATAATTCTCTTGCAGAAACTACTCGTTTTGCTCCTAATTTATGCCAAAATTGATAAGTTCCATAATTTGTATTATTAGCTTGTGTTGAAATATGTATTTCAATTTCTGGACATATTTCTCTAGCAATTGTAAAAATTCCTGGGTCCGAAATAATCAATGCATCTGGCATTTGCTCCTTTAACTCTAAAAAATAATTTTTTACACCTTTTAAATCATTATTATGTGCCAAAATATTTGCTGTCACATATACTTTTACTCCATGAGCATGTGCAAAGTCAATTCCTTCTTTGATATCTTCCATAGAAAAATTTTTTGCTTTCGCACGTAACCCAAATGCCTCTCCACCAATATATACAGCATCTGCACCAAAAATAACAGCTACTTTTAAGACTTCAAGATTACTTGCTGGAACCAGCAGCTCTGGCTTTTTCATAATTGCCTCCATTCTGCACGTTTTTTAATATATCCCTTTCACGCTGACAGTCACCCCATCTCCAAGAGGTAAGATAGAAGTAGTTAAGTTTTCCATATGTGTAATCTCATATAGATATTCCCGCATCCTCTTATGAATTGTACGATTTCGTCTGGTAATTACAAAACGTGATTCAATAATATCTCCATCTTGAAGTACATTATCTGATACTAAAACTCCTCCTGGAGATAAAAGCCGCATAACTTCTGGGAGAAAATGAATATACTGTCCTTTGGCAGCATCCATAAAGATAAAATCGTAACATCCTGTTAATCCTTTCATCACCTGGATAGCATCTCCTTCTAATAATTCTATCACATTTTGCTTCCCTGCGCGCAAAAAATTTTCTTTTGCAATTGAAATTCTTTTTTTATAATTCTCTATTGTAGTTATCATACAATTTTCTGGATTGTATGCTTCCATCAATAACGCGGAAAATCCTACCGCAGTTCCCACCTCTAAAATACGTTTTGGACGGTTCATTGCAAGTAGGAGTTTCAAAAGGTTCTGTGTTTCTTTTCGAATCACTGGCACATAATTGTCATGTGCTTCTTCTTCAATTTCTGTTAATAAAGAGTTGTTACCATTATCTAGAGAATTAATATAAGTAATAAGACGTTCTTCCACAATCATTTTACTGTTCCTCAATTTCTTCTCCTGTCATAATCTGCATCATTTCTTTTGCAGTCTGAGAGGTATTTAAGGTATACTGACCTGGCTTCAATTTATCAGAATAAGCAGACAGACGAAGTTGTATGGCAAACACAATCCCATTATCTATCAGCCTTTTTTCCTCCAATAGACTTCCTAACTCCATTTCTGACATACCTCTTTTAAGTTGTATGATAACATCTCGGCCTGGCTCCCGTTCCAATGCTGGTTCTGTGAAAACCCGATATCCCAAATCATATGCAACCGTTCCAACTTTCACTATAGCAAACAGAATCAAAATCAGAATTAACACGCTTAATGCACCACTCAAAACATTCAGTGCAACTTTGCTGTTTTTCATAACCTTCCTCTTTTCTCCTACTGAAACTATTCAAAGCCTAAGTCAAATTCTATTTCCTCCATCAGACGATAATTAATATGTTGCACCATACGACACACTGCAAGTTCTGCGGATAAATATTCATTTACATAAGGCTCTGCCCTTAAAGGTGCAAATTCATTTTCTAAACGGTCCATCTCTAAATATAAGTCAATGTCTCTTTGTTTATGCAATTCAAAATTTCTTCTTCTAAATTCATGAATTGCTTTTTCTTTCTCTGGTTCTTTGTGGACCAATTCTCTCACTCTTTGATATTCTATATATTCTGGACTATTTTTTATCACATCCACTAAACTTTGTAAACATTCCTCTATTTGATCCATAATAGCTCCCTGCTCTAAACTTCCATAATAATTGGCATAATCATAGGTCTTCTTTTTGTTTTTTTCCAGACAAATTCTCCTAATTCGTCCTTAATTTCGGTCTTAATTCTTCCCCAATCTGTAATATTTTTATACATACAAAAATCCATAACATCACCTAATACTTTTCTAGCTTCATCCATCAGGCTTTCTGCACCTCTTACATACACAAAACCACGACTTACAATATCTGGTCCTGCAAGAAGGAGGCCACTTCCTGCTTCTAAAGTCATAACCACAATAATAATACCATCTTCTGCTAGATGTTGTCTATCACGCAAAACAATATTTCCTACGTCTCCTACACCCAAACCATCCACTAAAATAGCACCAACTGGAACTTGTCCTGTAATATTTGCTTCATCCTTATCTAATTCTAATACATTTCCAGAAGAAAGAATAAAAATATTATCTTTACTAAATCCTAATTCTTCTGCAATTGTTGCATGAGCACGCAAATGTCTGTATTCTCCATGAATTGGAATTGCATATTTGGGTTTCACAAGTGAATATATTAATTTAATTTCCTCCCGACAAGCATGACCAGATACATGTGCATCTTGAAAAATTACTTCCGCACCTTTCCGAAATAGCTCATTAATAACATTTGATACAGCTTTTTCATTGCCTGGTATTGGATTAGAACTAAAAATAATGGTATCTCCTGGTTTGATAGTTACTTTTCTATGAAGATTCGCAGACATCCTCGATAAGGCCGCCATAGATTCTCCTTGACTTCCGGTAGTAATTAAAACGGTTTGCTCATCTGGATAATTTTTAAGTTGTTCGATATCAATCAATGTATTTTCTGGTATTTGTAAATATCCAAGTTCTGTAGCAGTTGTAATAATATTAACCATACTACGTCCCTCTACCACTACTTTACGGCCAAATTTATAAGCCGAATTTATAATCTGTTGTACACGGTCTACATTAGATGCAAAAGTTGCAATAATAATTCTAGTATTCGGATGATCTGCAAAGATATTATCAAATGTTTTCCCTACCGTACGCTCTGAATTGGTAAATCCCGCACGCTCTGCATTGGTACTATCACACATTAATGCAAGTACCCCTTTTTTTCCAATCTCTGCAAAACGTTGTAAATCAATGGTATCTCCAAAAACTGGGGTATAGTCCACTTTAAAATCTCCTGTATGCACAACAATTCCGGCTGGTGAATAAATTGCAAGTGCTGCTGCATCTTGAATACTATGATTTGTTTTGATAAACTCTACCCGAAAGCATCCCAAATTGATATGTTGCCCATATTTTACAACTTTTCGTTTTACTTTGGTAAGCATATTATGCTCTCGTAGTTTGTTTTCTATAATTCCAATGGTTAACTTTGTCGCATAAACTGTCACATTAAAATCCCTCATAATATAAGGGATTGCTCCAATATGATCCTCATGACCATGTGTAATAAAAAAACCTTTGACTTTGTCTATATTATTTTTCAGATAGGTAACATCTGGAATTACTAAATCAATCCCTAACATGTCATTTTCTGGAAAAGATAAACCACAATCCACAACAATAATACTGTCTTCATATTCAAAGGCAGTAATATTCATTCCAATTTGCTCTAATCCACCTAAAGGAATAATTTTCAATTTTGAGTTATTTGTTTTTTTCAAATTGCACCTCCAAATGCTTGGCAGGTTTCCCTTTTTCCTCCTGACTTTCCTGTCTTTGATTTAAACATGTCTTACAATAACCATAGAGCTTTACTTCATGATTAATGACCTGAAATGAGACTGCCTCCATAATCCGCGTCTCCAGCTCATCTAACAGGTCATCTCGAAAAGAAATTACATTTCTACATTCTAGACATATTAAATGATGATGGTGATGTGCTCCTTTTCCATTGATTTTTCCAATTTCATAACGCACATAACCATCTCCAAGTTGTACACTTTCCACCAAGTTCAATTCTGATAGTAATTGTATTGTTCTATAGACAGTTGCCAATCCAATATCAGGAAACTCTGCCCTTACTAGTTCATATATTTCTTCCGCAGTTAGATGTTTGTCTTCACAAGATGCCAATGCCTTTAGAACCAAAATTCTTTGTTTGGTTTTCTTTAATCCGCGTTCTTTTAAAATCTGTTCGAAGTCTTCTTGCAGCATCCGCAACACCTTTCTGTAAAATTTATCACTGAATTATTTGCTGTTTGTTACATAGTAATATCTATATCTTCCAAAATTTCTGCAAAAATTCTAGACATATATTCTAATTCCTCTTCTGCTTCTACCATCTCATATACAGATTCTTCCTCTTCATTTTGTGATACTTCCTTCATAATAAAAGCATCACAATCTCCTTCTTCTTCTTCCGTAACCAAAAGATAGTCTATTCCATTAATTCTGGTCTGTTCTACCACATAAAATTCTACTGCCTCCTCATGATAAGGAGACTGAAATATTATTTTTTCCATATTTCTATCCTTCTAGATTCTGCTTTGATTGAAATGCTAATGCATCTAAATATCCCTGTAAAATCAAAACAGCAGCAAGCCTGTCCAAATGACTCTTACGATTCTCTCTACGTATCCCGCCCTCTCTTAGAGTTCTTTCTGCTGCTACAGTTGTTAATCTTTCATCCCAAAGTTCTACAGGAATGCCACATCTTTTTTCTAACATTTCTTTAAACTCTAGTGTTTTCGCACAACGTTCCCCTTCTGTATTGTTCATATTCTTAGGAAATCCAAGAATAATTTTACTTACTTGATACTCGTCTTTTAAATTATCAATTCTTGCTAGAGTTTGTCTAAGTTTTCCTGGTGACTTTCTTGGAATGGTCTCTATTCCTTGAGCAGTAACTAATAAAGCATCACTTACCGCAACACCTACTGTTTTAGAACCAAAGTCCAAACCCATAACACGCATAGATATCCTCCTATTCCCAGGAATTATTCTGAATATATTGACGCAGAATCTCTTCTACTAACTCATCTCGCTCTACCTTCATAATTAAACTTCTTGCATTCCGATGACTAGTGATATAAGTAGGATCTCCTGACATAATATACCCTACAATTTGATTCACTGGATTATAGCCTTTCTCTCGCAAAGCACTATATACAATTTCTAGCACATCATCCACTCTTATCTGCTGTTCTTTCTCTACTTTAAAATATTGAGTATTATTTTTATCCTGCATTTTTCCACGCCCTTATTTTCTGCTCTTTCGTTCTAAAATATTTCTTTTATCTATTTTAATACAAATGTTCTGAAAATTCAATCTATATTTTCTTATAATAACAAGCATGATTCTTTACAGAAACAGCCCATTATGAAGCAAGTACTAATATTTTAATTATTTTCCATTAACAAAATATGCTCTTTTAACAGAGATAGCACTCTTCTTTTTATCAATTTATTTTGTAAATTACAAGTTTGATTCTCTATTTTTGGAATTGCACACTTTACATATTCTTTCGTATGTCCTATAAAATATTCTTTTTCATCCAAAATAATACATTCTTCCATAAGGACTTCTACTTCTTGACCAATATACCATTTTAGATATTTTCTATTTATAGGAATAGAATCTTCAAAAAGTATGTCACTTCTCTTTGCTTTTATCTCCTCAGATACTTGATGTTCCATCTTAGCTGCTGGTGTTCCTTTTCTTAAAGAATATTTAAAAATATGCATTTCAAAGAATTGAATCTTCTTTAGAAATTCTCTTGTTATTTCAAATTCTTCTTCTGTTTCTCCTGGAAATCCTACAATCACATCTGTTGTAATAGCAGGATGTTGAAAATACTTGCGTAATAATTTACACTTTTCTTCATATTCTTTGCAAGTATATCTTCGATTCATTCGTTTTAAGGTAGTGTCACACCCACTTTGCAAAGATAAATGGAAATGGGGACATATTTTAGGTAGTTTTGCTAATTCTTGTACAAATTGTTCTGTTATAATTTGTGCTTCTAAAGACCCCAAACGAATTCGCTCAATCCCTTTGATTTTATGAATTTTTTGAATCAGTGTTAATAAATTTATCTCCATTTTTTTATTTTCTTTAACAATTACTAAATCTGTTTTTTTCTTTTCACTTCCTACTTTAGATAGCTCTTCCGTTTTTTTAGAAGATACACTATCTTCTAATCCAATACCATAAGAACTTAAATGAATTCCTGTCAATACAACCTCTTGATATCCATTTGATGCAAGAATCTCTACTTCTTGCATTATATCAGAAACCTTGCGGCTTCTCACTCTTCCCCTAGCATATGGAATAATACAATAACTACAAAATTGATTACATCCATCTTGTATTTTAATAAATGCTCTGGTATGTCCAGCAGTATGACTAATTTTTAAATCTTCATAATCTTTTTCTTTTGCAATATCTTCTATTGCAATCCAATGCTGTTTCTGTTCTTTTTGCTTTTGTTCTATCTTTTCCTTCTGTTCCTTGAAAGACTCTTTCTCTCTAAAATATTTTTCTAGCAAATTTGCTAACTCATGTTTTTTATTATTTCCTATTAAAATATCAATATCCTTTTCTGCTTGTACCTGCTCTATTGCAGTCTGCACATAACAACCAGCTGCCACTACCACACTGTTTGGATTCCTTCTTTTCGCTCGGTGAAGCATCTGTCTAGACTTTTTATCTGCCATATTAGTAACAGAACAAGTATTTATCACATAAACATCTGCTTCTTCTTCAAAAGATACAATTTTATATCCAGCTTGTTCTAATATTTGCTGCATACTTTCTGTCTCATAGGCATTAACCTTACATCCTAAATTATGTAATGCTGCTTTTCTCACGCTCCTCACATCCTTTCTTATATTATTTAGATAATTGCAAAATTTCTTTCCGTGACAATCTGACGAAAATCTTTCTTGTTTTTTTATCAAATTGGTTATGGTGTACTATTGACTTTTATCACAAAAGACGATACTATAAAAAATATTTGATAACTATTTCAAATAATAATGATTAAGGAGGCATTTACATGAAAACAGTACAGATTTCTTTAAATTCTATTGATAAGGTGAAATCTTTTGTAAACGCAATCACACAATTTGAATTTGACTTTGATTTAATTTCTGGAAGATATGTCATTGATGCAAAATCCATTATGGGTATTTTCAGTCTTGACCTTTCCAAACCAATTGATTTAGCAATCCATGCAGAAAATGATACAGAAGAAATCCTAGAAGTGTTAAAACCCTATCTCGTTTAATTTTAACAGTGTTATCCTATTATCTCCTATCCCCCATGAAATTCATGGGGGTTTTTTCTAAGAAAAAAGCATATTTCCATTATAAAGTAATAAGAGGTTATAATCTCTCTGCCTCCACTACAATAGTTTCTGCTGTGTCAATGGCCGTTTTTACCATTTCTTCAATTTTTTCTTCTAAATGAGTTTCTGAACGTTTGATAATCTTTAAATTTGGTTTTGTCACAGGATGCTTTGCCACAAAAATAGTACAACAATCTTCATAAGGTAAAATAGAAGTCTCATAAGTTCCTATTTTTTCTGATACAGCAATAATCTCCTGTTTATCAAATCCAATCAATGGGCGATATACTGGCAATTCACACACTTCGTTTGTTGCTGCTAAAGACTGCATGGTCTGACTTGCCACTTGTCCAATACTCTCTCCTGTAACTAACCCCAAAGAATTTGTTTCTTTTGCAAAATACTCTGCAATTCGCATCATATAGCGCCGCATAATAATTGTTAATTCTTCATGTGGACATTTTTCATAAATATACATTTGAATATCTGTAAAATTAATTACTTTCAAATAAATTGGTCCAGAATATTTTGCAACAATTTTAGCCAAATCCACCACTTTCTGTTTTGCTCGTTCACTCGTATAAGGCGGCGCATGGAAATATACTGCATCAATTTTTACTCCACGTTTTGCAATCATATAGCCTGCCACTGGGCTATCAATTCCACCAGACAACAAAAGCATTGCTTTTCCATTTGTGCCTACTGGCATTCCTCCAAGTCCTGGTATAATATCAGAATAAATATTAATTTTTTTCCGAATTTCAATATGAATCATAATATCAGGATTGTGTACATCTACTTTCATTTCAGGAAAAGCCTCTAAAATCTTCTCTCCCAGTACAGCATTTATTTCCATAGAACTCAAAGGATAATTCTTTCTTGCACGACGCGTATTTACCTTAAACGTTTTATTTTTATCAGTATAATGACTATCTAAATAAGAAATAATATCTTCTACTAATTGCTCAAAACCTTTATCTTCTGTCAGTACCACCGGACAAATACCTACAATTCCAAATACACACTGTAGGCTTTCTATCACTTCTTCATAATCATAATTGCCAAGCGCTTCAATATAAATACGCCCCTGTTCCTTAGTAATTAAAAATTCTCCCTCTACAGGTTTTAAAGCATACTTTATCTGATGCACCAAAGCATCTTCAAACAGATGACGATTTTTCCCCTTAATTCCAATTTCTCCATATTTTATCAAAAATGCTTGAAACATATTTCCTCCTAAATTTAACGCCTAGTATATTTTTGAAGTCTAGGTATCAATTCCTTTAAAACCTCCAAACAATAATTTACTTCCTCTAATGTATTTTCTGCACAGAAACTAATTCTTATGGTAGCATCTAAATACTCTTTTTTTATATGAATTGCTTGTAAAGTATTGCTGGGTGCTGGTTTATTAGAAGCACATGCACTACCAGCAGACACATAAATTTGTTGTTCTTCTAATGCATGGAGAAGTACTTCACTGCGCACACCTTCTACACTAAGACTCACAATATGAGGAGCACTCTCTCTTCCTGTTCTTCCATTAATATGAACTCCTTTTATTCCTTCTAATCCAGCAATAAAAGTTTCTTTTAACTGGTACAAGTAATTTTGTTTATGTTCAAATTGTTCATATATTTCTTTTGCTGCCTGCCCTAATCCTGCAATACCTGCTACATTTTCTGTTCCAGAGCGCATGCCCCTTTGTTGTCCCCCACCATAAATAATAGGCTTTAACTTTGTTTTTTCTTTTACATATAAAAATCCAATTCCTTTTGGACCATGAATTTTATGGCCACTGACTGACATCATATCAATTCCAAGTCTTTTGGGATAAATGATATATTTTCCATATGCCTGAATGGCATCTACATGAAATAATGTATTTGGATTCTTAGCTTTTACAAGCTTTACTGCCTCTGCAATTGGTTCTACTGCACCAATTTCATTATTTACATACATAATTGAAACCAAAATGGTATCTGGGGTGATAGATTGTTCTAACTGTTCTAAAGAAAGAATTCCATCTTTATCTACCTCCAACCAAGTAACCTGAAACCCTTGCTCCTCTAAATATTTCATAGGATTAGATACTGCTGGATGTTCAATTCGAGTGGTAACTAAATGCATTCCATTCCGTTTATTTGCCAAAGCACTGCCAATAATTGCAAGATTATTAGATTCTGTTCCACCAGAAGTAAAAATTAGTTCTGTATCACTAATTTTTAAGGTTTTGCAAATACATTTTTTCGCCTCTTTGATATAATGTTCACCTTCCAATCCTTTTAAATGTAAGGAGGAAGGATTCCCATAATCCTCTGACATTGCTCGCACCACAATCTCTTTTACGCCTTCAGAACATCGAGTAGTTGCTGCATTATCAAAATATACTTCCATCTTAATTCTCCATTTCATAAATTAACATCGCAAGTGCTACCATTCCTGCTGTTTCTGTACGTAAAATACGATTTCCAAGAGAAATTAATGCCATATCATCTTGTACCATCTCAATTTCTTCTGAAGAAAATCCTCCTTCTGGTCCAATAAAAATTCCAATAGAAGCACCTTTCTTTATTCCATGAAGTACCTCTCTAGTATATGCCATACCACGTGCCTGCTCATAAGGAAACAATGGAATGTCCATACTTCTTGCATATGTTACTGCTTTTGAAAAGTCTCTAACTTCTCCAATTTGCGGAATAAGACTCCGTTTGCACTGTTTTGCAGCACTTTCTGCAATTGCCTGCCAACGCACACGTTTTGTTTCTGCTTTTTTTGCATCTAATTTCACTACACAATTTTTCATAACTACTGGAATAATCTCATATACTCCAAGTTCTACTGCTTTTTGAATCACCCATTCCATTTTATCTCCCTTAGGTAACGCTTGGAATAATGTAACTTTTACAGGAAGCTCCGTACCTTCACATTCTTCTAATATTTTAAGAATTACTTGCTCATTATTTATTTTTATAATTTCACAAAGAAAATTTGCTCCTTGGTTATCGCTGACACGCACATGTTCTCCAATTTTCATGCGGAGCACATTTTTTATATGATTTACATCACTGCCCATAATTTGAACTTCTTCGTTCAAAATTTGCTCTGGTTCTACAAAAAATTGAAACATTTTCTGTCTCCTATTCTAATGCTATCTATTTTCTATGTTGCTACATACTCACACTTGGCGCGTCAAAATCCTCTTTGAATGGCAATTAACACTATTTTCTAGCTGTAATACTCACCCATTCTCCTTGATGAGTAATCGTAAGAATGGTAAGCCCTGCTGCCAAGATAGTTTCTTTTACTGCTTCTTCTTTAAAATCAATAATACCACTCGTAATATAAATACCACCCTGTTTTAGATGGTTAGGAATCACTGGAGTCAATGGAATAATAATATCAGCAAGAATATTAGCAACTATAATATCATATTCTTGTCCTACTTGTTGTTGCAATGCTAAATCGTCAATTAGATTTCCTTGATAAAACCTAGCCTTTTCTTCTGACAAATGATTTACTTTCATATTAGCAAGAGTCGCTGTAATACAGTCTGGGTCAATGTCAGTTCCTGTAACACTACCAGCTCCTAACTTTAAACAAATTAAAGAAAGAATACCACTTCCACATCCAATATCTAACACATTATTTCCTTCCTTTATGTACTTAGATAACTGCTGAATGCAAAGTTGTGTAGTCTCATGTTTTCCAGTTCCAAAAGAAGTGCCTGGGTCAATCTCAATCATACAACGATAGTCTTGTTTGTTAGAAATTTCCTCCCAAGTTGGCTTAATTAAAATTCCTTCCATCACAAAGGATTTAAAATACTGTTTCCAGTTATTCATCCAGTCTTTATCTTCTGTTTCACTTTGAAGAATAGTTCCAGCTCCAATTTCTACAAACATTCTTAGGGTTTCTAATTCTTCTTTCACCTGTTCTAACAACTCTTCTTGCTCTTGTTGGGGTTCTAAAAAAAAACTAACAAAAGCAATTCCTTTATCAGGCGGAAGTTCTGGAAGAATGTCAATAAACATTTTTTCTTTATCCTCCTCTGACAAAGGTACATTATCTTCAATTTGAACACCTTCTATTCCAAGATCTGCTAACATACTACTGACAAAATCTTCTGCTTGTGTCGTAGTTTGAATGGTATACTTCTTCCATTTCATAAAAAATCCTCCACCTATAAAAAATCCTTTGCTATCTGTGCACTAAAAATTTCTGCTTGTTCCCAATTCATATGTCCCTCATAATCAGAAAAAGCTTTTAAACTATAATCAAAATTTTCTATTTTTCTTTCTGAACGGTTATAATTCCAGTACTGCACATCAAACTTTTCCAAATAACTAGTAAAAAACGTATCAGCTTTTTGAAATTCTTTGTTATATTTTTCTAAGGTTTCTTCTGGAACAGGTGTAGTTATCACAATCAATGTTATCCCTTGTTTCTCACAAAAAGATGCCATTTTCTCAAAATAAAGAAAAGAATCCTTATTCTTTGTTTTCTCATTCCATAATTCTAGAGGTTCTTCTGGTTTTTCTATCTCTACAGGATGATTGCGCATAAAACCTTCTTCATAACTTTGTGCCTCATTTCTAAAAGCTTCCACACCATAATTTTTATAGTCTTCGCTCTGTTTACAATTTATAATATTCTTTATATTTCCAATTTGTCCTCTATAATAAAACCAAGGAAACAAAGTGGCCCGAAAATCTAATTTCAGCATTTTACTTATAAAATATTCAACTTTCACTTTAGAAAAAGGCATTTCATAGTAGATACGGTTAAAATCTCCACGTTGTCCTTCTTCGGTACACCAATATCCTGCGTCTAATTCATATATCACAGTCTTTGGAACACTTTTCTCACAAACTTTCTTAAGCATATAATAAGCATCTCTTGGATATTCTCCACCTAAACACAAATTCATGGTTTTGGCACCCGTTTCTCTCTCTATCACATTTGGACTAATTCCATTTAATCCATGAGAAGTTCCTAAAAATACTGTATCATAATTTTGAGTTTCCACTTGATGCATCATAATTCGGACATAACTATAAGGAATTAGTGCATAATTCATTCCTATATTAACCACCATAAGTATTAGAACTGCCATAATAGGCAATAAAATTTTCTTAAAATTGCGCATAAATAAAGCCTCCTGCCTCTCCTGCAGGCTGTCCTAGAGCTGGCAACAGTAATATTAGACCCACATAAACGGCACATTTCACCAACCAATGCTGCCTTGCAAAAAAAACTGCAATATCTTTCCCGCTTTCTTCTAGAAAACTTACTATAAATACTGCCAAACAACCAAACAAAATGACTAAAATTGCTACAAGTGTATATTTTGTTCCACTAGCTTCTCCAATCTTAATTTCAAAAATCTGATATAGATTACATTTGGTAATCGCATGTTTCATCATAAGCAATGCAGTTGGCACATCTTTTGCTATATCAAAAAACCAACTAATATTTACTAAGATAAAAGTTCTGACTATTTGAAAGAAATGAAAGCCTTTGTTATCCTCTACAATATGAAGCTTCTGTTTCCATTTTCTATAATTTGGTGCCATTAAACCGCTAAAAGCAATAATCAATCCATTGTACAATCCATATATAATAAATTTCCACGCTGCCCCATGCCAAATACCTACTACCAAAAAAACAATTAAATTTGCAAGACATATGGGCAATGTTCTTCCTATTTGTTTCCCAAATAATTTCTTGGAAAATTTAGAAAAATGCTTCATCCATCCTGACAAAGACACTGGATAAAAAACATAATCCTTCATCCAAGTTCCCAAAGTAATATGCCATCGATGCCAAAAATCTGTAATAGAAATAGCAAAATAGGGACGTTTAAAATTTTCATCTAATGTGATACCAAATAATTTTGCAATTCCAATTACCACATCCATTCCACCTGAAAAATCACAGTAAAGCTGTATACTATATGCTAACACACCTATTATGGCAAGTCCATCATAAACATCTGGAGCATCAAAAATTGCATTTACAAAAATAACAGCATTATCTGCAAGGACCATTTTTTTGAAATATCCCCAAAAGATACGCAAAATTCCCTGTTCTATTTCTTCCGAATGTAAAGAATGCGCTTCAAATAACTGGGTTCCAAGTTTGCTAAATCTACCAATTGGTCCTTGTAAAATCTGTGGAAAAAAAGATACAAACAAAGCAAAACGGAACAGATTGTGTTCCGCTGTTGTCCTTTCCCAATATATATCTAAAATATATCCCATAGATTGAAAGGTATAAAAAGAAATTCCAAGAGGCAATAAAAATTGTAAAGTATTAAATTCTGCCCCAAACAAAGTATTTACTGTTCCAATTGCAAAATTTGTATATTTTAAAACACCTAACACACCAAAATTCAAAAGCAATACAGAGATTAATATCTGTTTTTTCTTCTTTTTTGCTTTTTGCTTTTCCATATTTTTTTCAGAAATTTTTTCTAAAAAAACTCCACCTAAATAGGTTGTTATAGTGGTAAAGACTAAAAAAGAAGTTACTTGAAGTCCTCCACTGATATAATAAATATAACTAAATATCAAAAGCCATATCCACTGAAATTTTTGTGGAATCCAGTAATATCCAACTACTGCAAGAAATACAAACAGTAAAAATTCCATAGAAATCAATGACATAAGAATCCCCCGTTTCTATCCTGCCTGAAGTCTCTCTATCATTGCCCACAATGCTTTTGCAGAGTTAAAATTCTCTGGGATAATCTCCGCAGGAGTAATGGTAATCTCAAACTCGTCTTGCAATTCACTTACAATTGACAAAATAGCAAAAGAATCTAAAATTCCATCATCTATTAAAGTTTCACAGGTTTCATAATCTGCATCTGGTTGAATATCCTCTAAAATTTCTAGTAATTTTTCCATTTTTCTTATCCTTTCTTCTATTTCCTTCTTAATTATAAATATAAAATACTATCACACTAGAATAACTTTTCTATTATAAAATACTATCACACTTAAGATTTTTCTTATTATAATATATTAGTTTTACTATTGAATACATCTGTAACTTGTGTATCACGGATTAACCTAAAACCACTTTCTTTGGAATAAAATAAAACTTTTGGCAAATCTCTGCTTAAAAATAAATTAATTCCCTCTGTTACAGAGTAAGCACCCGCTCGTTCAAATACTAATACATCTCCAATTTTCGCCCCTACTAATGGAAATTGTTTTACAATCACATCTGCTGTTGTACACAAAGAACCACAGATATTCCATTTTTTTATCTGATTTTCTTCTTTCCTATCAGAGATATGTTGGATATAAGGATGTTTCATTGCCATAGTCTGACCAAAATAATTCAAATGATGAATACCACCATCTACAATTCCAAAAATTTGTCCACTATTTTCCTTTTGATCTACAATAGAAGTTACAAAATACCCACAATTTGCAACTAAAAATCTCCCCATTTCCAAAGTAATCTTTCCTTGAAATTTCATATTGTGAACAAATTCTAAAAAAGTTTTCAATAATGTTTCTAAATCTTCCTCTGAATCAGATTGAAAATATGGCACAAAAAATCCTGGCCCATACTCAAGTTCTTCTATCTCTATTTTCAATTCTTCTTTTACTTCCATGCAAAATATATCCAATTTTTGTAATTCTTCTTCCATCAAAGACAGCTTTTTCTTCTGAGTACCAGAATAATATTGTATGCCTCTCAAAGAAAGTTCTGGATGATTTTTCTGACTAGCAAACATCTTTTTTGCAAGTTCATAGCTCACACCAAATTGATTTCCACTGCTAATACGAACCAAAGCCTGTAGTTTTAATTTACTTTCTCTTGCACATTCTAACAATAAGTCCCTTTGTTGTTCTGATTCAATTGTAAAAATACCCTTTCCCTGATAGTTTTCTACAATACGGAAAATATCTTCCTTTTCTTTATTTACACCAGAAATTACCAGATGTTCTATCGGAAGGTGCTCTCTTTCACAAATTCTAAATTCGCCTGGAGAACATACCTCAAAACGTTCTATATAAGGTTCCAATTCTCCCGTTAAAAAAGGATTTGCCTTCATAGCATAACATAAATTGATTTGTTCTTGTTTTAGAAAAGTTGAAATCTTACTTACACGTTGCGTTAGCGCATCTAAATCAAATACATATACAGGGGTTCCATAATTTTTTATCACTGCTTCTATTTCTTGCTGCTTCATTTTCTTTCCCCCTTATCTGTTTCTATTTCCTTTTGATAAGAAGTTTTTAGAGCTGCTCTGTCAATTTTACCATTTTTGGTAAGTGGCAGTCTATCTCTTTGACAAAAAACATTTGGAATCATAAAGGCTGGAATAGATTTTCTCAATTCTTTTACAATTTCTCTTTTTTCAATGGGTCCCTCATAAAATGCAACAATTTTCAAAGATACATCATCAAAAATGCAACATACGCGATGAATCGCTTCTACCTTTTCCATAGCTTTTTCAATTTCTCCTAGTTCTATTCTATGCCCCATATGTTTAATTTGAAAATCTTTTCGGGTTGCATAACATAGTTCCTTCTTTTCATTATAATATCCCAAATCTCCTGTTCGATAGATCGTCTCTAGATACTGGTGATTTAATGGATTTTGTACAAAAGACTTTTGTGTTTGTTCTTTATTATTATAATATCCCAAAGAAAGTGCTGTACCACTGACACAAATTTCACCACGTTGCCCAATCTTATCTACTAGCTTGTCTTCTTCATCTAATAAGAATACCTTCTCATTTTGAAATGACTGTCCAATTGGAATTGTTTCCCCAGGTATAAAGTCTCGGTCTACAATATAATACGTACAATTACAAGTGATTTCTGTGGGTCCATATAAATTTACATACATAGCATTTGGCAAAAATTCCCGCCAAATATTTAGATGTCTCACAGGCATTACCTCTCCGCTAAACAAAACTTTATTTACTTTCTCTGGAACACGATAGGAAAATCCATGCAATTCACTTACAATACAAAGTGCTGATACCGCCCAAATTAACGTTGTAATTTTCTTCTCACATAAAAAATCTAAAAGTTGTGTTGGAAAAGAAAACATACGCTTAGGTATCATTTGCATCGTAGCTCCTGTCTTTAAAGCACTATAAATATCCTTTACCGAAACATCAAAGTCAAATGGAGCCTGATTTCCAATAATATCCTTTTCTGTAATCTGAAAATTATCTGTAAAATAATTCATAAAATCTATAACAGAACGATGACTAACTACTACACCCTTAGGAACTCCTGTAGAACCAGAAGTAAAAATTCCATATAATGGATGGATATCTAACGTTTTTGCCCGAATTTTTGATAAATATTCTATTTGAATTGCTTCTTGCATTAATATTTGATATTCTAAAATTCTAAATCCTGTTTCCTGTTCTTTAAATTCCCTTAAAGCTGCTGTTTCTTTTGAAGAATATTCATTGGTAATAATAAGAGGTTGTTCTAAAGTATCTAAAATCTGAGCAATTCGTTGTAGAGGTTGCTTCTTATCTAACATAACATAAAAACAGCCTGCATATACAATCCCCATAAAAGTTATAATAGCATCCACGCTTTTATCCATCCACACTGCAACAGGGCTGCCCATAACAACCTCTTTTGTAAGCGCAGTTCCTATTTTTTGTGCTTGTTCTTTTAATTCTTGCCAAGTGCAGCAATTTTCTTCATCTGCAAAGGCTATTTTATTGGGATATTTTTCTGCGGACTGTTCCAAAAATTCTAATACATTTGTCATTTTTTATTTACCATTTTATTACCCTTCCTAATTATAACATTATAAAATTTTCACTTATGCAGTAAATTGTTTCTTTAATGCATCATAAGTTTTATTAATTAATTGGAGAGTCACAGTA
>CAJUHG010000017.1 GCA_910586005.1 uncultured Lachnospiraceae bacterium
GTATAAAATTTTCAATGTTCATCAATTTAGCCTTGACTTTTTATTTGCAGGCTAATATTTTCTTTCTATAATAGAAAGATATAAATAAAGATTTTATTTACCATTTTGCGGTAAATTTATCTTATCGTATCGCAACCATTTTGTCAATTTTAGAAAGAAAAATAATGCCTTTTTACTGGAATGTCATTGTTTGACCTTGCAGACATGCTTGCATCTCTAAAGCCAAACACAATGATGCTCCTCACTTTGCTTAAATAATAAAAAACATGCTTCCCAAATTTTCTATTATCATAAATTAAAATATCAATATTTTTCTTTAATCAATACTGCTTTTACAAAAGAATTTTGTCCAAATACATAAGTCCCATCATCATAGACCGTATAAGGACACACTTTTATATAGTATCTTTCTCCTACTTTTAAATTTTTTATCGTTTTTATTGTTATTGGTGAATAAATTGTCTTGACTCCCTCTAGTAATCTTTCGTCTGTAGAATACAATATCCTATATCCAATCGCATGTTCCACAGCTTCTGCTTTTACTGTTACTTGTCCTTTTTGATTACTTTCTAAAAATTGAATGTTACCTTTTGGCAATTGAATTTGACTTTCTGCCTGAATACAAAAAGAAAATTTATATTCCTGCCATTTCCATTTTCCTTTATTCCAAATACTCATATAATAGGTTCCAGAAGGTAATGTTCTAGATATTTTCACAGAAGACCATCCTGTAAAAAAATTTGTATCAAATGTGAAATCACTTTCTTTTAAAACTTCTCTGCCTGCAAAGTCATAAATAGTTCCACCAGAACCTGCTCCATTCCCTTTAAAATTTAATGTAACATGTGATTTCTCAGAAATAGTAAACTTGAAATATCTTGCTTGTTCTGAATATGTTATCCTTCCCTCATAAGTATCTCCTAATTCATAAGCCTCTGTTTCTCTTACTATGGCAGCATTTACTGTGACACTCTTAAATAAAAATACAAAACAAAAGCATAATAATAACATTAGTAAATTTTCTGCTGCTTCTTTTCTCATGTATGTCATCCACACCTTTCACTTTTGTCATTATCATTTTATAGATGTTATTTTTTTTTAATTTTCTTTTAATTAACATCTTTTATCATATAATAACATTTTATAATATATGTTTCAAGCAATTATAACATTTTACAGTAGAATATTTCTAATTTTTTGTCATTTATAATATACCTTATAAAACGGTCGAATGGCCATTTCGGGATCCCCAGAGGGTATACCTATCTAGGAGGAATACTGTCATGAATGAATTTGTTCGGAACAGGATAACAGAATTGAGAATAAAAAAAGGAATCTCAGAATATCAGATGAGTTACGATTTAGGGCATAGCAGAGGATATATTAATAATATTACTTCTGGTAAATCTCTTCCCTCTTTAAATGAATTTTTTTCAATTTGCGATTATTTTGAAATAACTGCTGTAGAATTTTTTGATCAGCAACAGAAAAATCCTGAACTTGTCAATAAGGCTTTATCAAAATTTAAGCTATTAAATGATAGTGATATGATTTTAGTATTAGGTATTCTTAATCGGCTTTGTGAGGAAAAAAGTTATTAAGAATAATATCTAATTTTAAATTATTTTATAATTTTTTAGAAAAAAGAATACAACGTTTTAATACAAAAGCTGTATTCTTTTTTCTTTTATTTCCACTTATAAATGAAAATTTATATACCAATCTCTCTTAACTATTTAAAAATTTTTAGATACTTGCAAAATCTAATATTTTCTATATAACTCCAAAAATTTTCTGATATATCTCTTATATTTCTTCTTATTCTGTATATATTAATAAAAGTTATTCAAAAATAATTTGATATTCTTAATTTAGAATATAAATTAGATTTATATTCTAACATTTAGGTATTTACTAAATCTAAGGATTTTTTATTTTATATGCAATTTAAAACAAAGTAGAAAGGAATATATTTTTATGAAGATTGCATTTTATACTACAAAACCCTATGACCGCATTTGGTTTGAACCTATGGCAGAAGGCTACAAAATGGATATGATATTTTTAGATGCTCCTTGTAAACCTAATACCCTAAATTTAGCAGAAGGCTGTGATGCCATATGTATTTTTATCAACGACCAAATTACTGCAGATATGATTGATCGTCTCTGTGAAATGAATGTAAAAGCAATTCTACTTCGTTCTGCTGGATTTAATCATGTAGATATGGAAGCCGCAAAAGGTAGGATTCATGTACTGCGAGTACCTAGCTATTCGCCACAATCAGTAGCAGAATATGCTGTTGCTATGCTTCTTACAATTAATCGCTTTACACACAAAGCCTATACTAGAACTAGAGATTTTAATATGAGTATTAATGGATTAATGGGTACAGAATTGTACCGAAAGACTGTTGGAATTATTGGAACAGGTAAAATTGGACAATCCATGATTCACATTTTAAAAGGTTTTGATATGAAACTATATGCTTATGATTTATACCCTGCGCAAGGAATAGACGTAGAATATGTAGATTTACCAGAATTGTTCGCAAAATCTGATGTTATCTCTCTTCATTGTCCTCTTACCAAAGATACACATCATATTATTGATAAACAAGCAATTGAACAAATGAAACAAGGAGTTTATTTGATCAATACCTCTCGTGGTGCTCTTATTGATACAAATGCTTTAATTGATGGACTTTTAAGTCGGAAAATCGCTGGTGTAGGGCTAGATGTTTATGAAGAGGAAAGTGGCATATTCTATGAAGATCTTTCTAATCAGATTATTCAAGACAACACATTGGCCAGATTAATGACCTTTCCTAATGTACTTGTTACTTCCCATATGGGATTTTTTACTTCAGAAGCCATGCAGGCAATTGCTATTGAAACTATGGAAAATGCCTATGCATTAGAAAAAGGCATGGAATTAGTAAATGAAGTATAACCCTAAGCATTAAACTCTCTAAGACGCTCAGGTTCACAAGCACATTTGGATCTCTAGAGTCAAGCGCAACACGGTTCCTCGTTTTGCCTTCAAGGAACTTAGATAGGAATACTCTTAGATGGAGAGGCGCACCCCATGTTAAAGCATGACAATTTTATCTTGGCGCCTCTATCCTCAAAATAAATATTTCTATAAAAAGCCTTAGGATTTTCTACCAAAAAGAAAATGTTTTTTTTCTTGTGCATCTACTCTTGTTTTCCCTACCCCTTCTTTCCACTTAAAATATTCAGCATCCAAATCCACGCGTATTTCTGGTATTCCATCAGAGATATCTGCTTCCTCTTCCCTTAGTAAATCCTCTGAAATTAAAATATTAGAATCTATGGCCTCCACAATTGCTTCTATATCTTGCATAGGCATATTAGATTTCCTTTCATTTACTATATTATTTTCTTCTACTGCCAATACATTTTTTGTTTCTACTGCTGCTTCTGTTAATTTTTTTTCTCTTTCTCCATCTCGTTCTCTACCTCTAGCAGCTCGACGACGCAAAGTTTCTGCAAATTCCTTTCCTGTTATCTTGGCTAAACTTTTTTCTTCCTCTTGTTCATCGCTATCTGATTCATCTATGTACTGATTTTTCCCAGTTTGTTCAAAATATGCTTGGTTAATTTTAATTTCAGGCTTAATTGTAGAATAAGAGCGTCCTTCATTTTGAATTCGCTTTGCTTCTTTTCCTTCCATTTGTTGACGACGTTCTTCTTCTAATTGTCTATTTACTCCTTCTATCAATTTTACATATTTTTCTGTATCAGCAAAATCTCTAAGTTGTGATGTTAATTCTAACTGATTGCGCCGTACCCGCTCCCGTTGGCTTTCCATATCCATATTTATCTGCCTAAAGATTTTCTGAACAGCTTCATTTGCATCTTCCATAATATAACAAATACGGTTAATTGCATCATCTGTATACATAATAGAAGCTGCATAAATATCATCCGCATGCTTACTTGCTTTCTGAAGGATTTCCTCTCCACGTCTTTCACAACGTCGTTCTGCCATCTCATGCTTTCGCTTTGTGATCTCATATTGATCCATAATCTCATAAATTGCTAAATTTAACTGCTCTAACAATTCAAAAACTATTTGTTTTTCTACAATAATCTTACTACTACCCTCTTCATATGGAGCACTCTCTGAAAACAATAGATGTATATTTTTTAAAATATGTTCTATCTTATCTTGTACACTCATATTCCTTTCTCCTATTCTGTAACATTTTGTTTTTTGAAATAATTTAGTTTCTTCTTGAGACAAATCAGAGCTATTAGTTATAAAAAGCCTCTCATAAATTGCAGAGGCACAAAAAATTTCTATCTATCAACTTTTACCAGTGCTTGTGTTGCAACTAATTTTATAAACCTTTCTAACTGTTATCTGCTATAAATTTTACTTCTAATCTTGCTTCTTTCTGCGTCTATCTTCCTGACCTTGACTTTCTATATAATTCTTGATTACTTCCGTTGGAGCATCACCTGTTGCCAATAGGCAAAAACTCTGACTCCAAAAATATTCTTTCCATAATTCCTGTCTTATTTTGGGAAATTCCTTTTTTAATAATCGGCTGCTTGCACTTTTATATGCATTTATAAATTTACTGATTTCTGTATTTGGATGTGCTTGAAATAAAATATGCACATGGTCTTTCTCATACTTCCATTCTTCTAATGTAATATTATATTTTGGAGCAATATATTCAAATATTTCTCTTGCTCGATCAGAAATATTATCCTCAAATACTTGTCGGCGATATTTTATTACAAGTATAAGGTGATAATGCAGTGAAAATACTGAGTGTGCATTACTATCTAATTTCATATATATTACAACCTTTCATATATTATCGACTGAAATTATCTCATATTATATTTTATTTGTCAATACTTTTTGAAGGACACACTTCTATGATATATACTGATTCCAATTAAATTAATATATACACACAATAAGAAACATTTGTTATTACTCATCATCAGGAAAGTCTTAACAAACGAAAAGATAAACGTTTTCTGCAATCTTACTTTATTCTTACAATTTATAAAATATTCTTCTATCTCTCAAATAAATATAATAAACTTAAATCTATCCTCACTTTGCCTTCGCGTAAACAAAAAAGGTATGTATACTACTATAGGACTTGGTATACTAAGAAGCATTGACGTTCCCATCACTGACAAACACAATAATTATATTAACATACAGAAAATGGTACCTTATAATAAAATTATATAAAAATATAATCCAAAATAATATTACATAGGAGATAAATTACATGTTACCAATAAATTACACCACCCTTAGAGATAATATGAAAACTTATATGGATAAACTATCTGATGATTATAAAACTATGATTGTTATAAGAAAAGATAATAGAAATATTGTCAGAAGAATCTTACCATAATCTTATAGAAAATGCTTATAGAAATATCTGATTATGAATAAAATATTTTCAGATAATAGATGACAGAACATACTGTAAATAATGCTTGTTAGCTGCTATCACAGCCTTTCAGTGGAGTTTATGCTACCACTAAAACAAGAAAGTCCCCACCCATGCACTTCTCTCTCTATGGCATGGAAGGGGAACTTCTTTGATAAGGTTAAAATCGAAAATCACGTTGTCCCTTATGAATATTGGCAAGATAATCCATTACTTTTTCTTTGACTTTTGGATTTGTAATAACATCTAACTCTTTTTCTATTAATTTATCTCCAATTACTTTTGTTTCCTCAGATGCATAATCTTCTAGATATTCTTTTAAAGTCATCAATGCATTGGGATGGCAACAATTTACAATCTGACCGTTTTTTAAAAGTGTCATAAAGCGGTCTCCTGTTCTTTCCTCTCGATAACATGCTGTACAGAAGCTAGGCACATAATCCATTTCCATCAACCATTTTACTACTTCATCTAACGTTCGGTTATCACTGACATCAAACTGTGCAGAATTTTCTTCTTCTGGTTCTGGCTCAGCATAGCCGCCTACACTTGTTCTAGAACCGCCGCTAATTTGAGAAATTCCAAGATGAAGCACCTTCTCACGACAAGCTTGACTCTCTCGTGTAGAAACAATCATCCCCGTATAAGGCACCGCAATGCGAATACATGCTACAATTTTTGCAAAAGTTTCATCTGTAATTCCATTGTCAAAAGCATCTGGATCGATATCATCTGCATGGCGCACACGAGGCACACTAATCGTATGAGGACCTACCCCCTTATAGGCTTCCAAATGCTCTGCATGCATTAAAATTCCTGTAAAATCATAACGATAATTATTTAATCCAAACAAAACTCCCAAACCAACATCATCAATTCCGCCTTCCATAGCGCGATCCATCGCCTCTGTATGATATGCATAATCATGTTTAGGTCCAGTTGGATGAAGTTTCTCATAAGATTCTTTATGATACGTTTCTTGAAATAAAATATAAGTTCCAATGCCTGCTTCTTTTAATTTTCTATAATTTTCTACTGTAGTGGCAGCAATATTTACATTTACACGTCGAATCGCACCATTTTTATGCTTAATTCCATAAATGGTATGAATACATTCTAAAATATATTCAATAGGATTATTGACAGGATCTTCCCCAGCTTCCAAAGCAAGCCTTTTATGTCCCATATCCTGTAAAGCTGTTACTTCCTTTACAATTTCTTCCTGTGTCAATTTCTTTCGAGCAATATGTTTATTCTTAGCATGATAGGGACAATATTCACATCCATTAATACAATAATTGGATAAATATAGAGGTGCAAACATAACAATACGATTTCCATAAAAATCTTTTTTTATCTGTTCTGCCAAGGAATAAATCTCTTGATTTTTGTCTTCCAGCTCACAGTCCAGCAGGACAATAGCTTCCTTATGAGAAAGTCCCTTGCGCAACTTAGCTTTTTCTAAAATCTCATCGATTAATTCTCTATTATTTTTATTTGCTTCTGCATAAGCCAAGGAATCCAATATTTCTTCATGACTAATAAATTCCTCTGCCTTTGGTGACATTACCTGATACATTTCTTTTCCTCCTTAAATTCACAATAATCTCCTCGATCTGTAACCAATTCATATCCAATATTTTTCATTCTTTGGCTAAGACAAGTTCTGCATTCTGCTGATTCTTCTCCTGTACATATTTTGTTATCATACAATTCATATTTTTTTCTTACAGAGGTTGGTGATAAGTTGGGCATAACCACATTCGCACCTGCCTGTATTCCTTTCTCTCTTCCTAGTGGATCTATCGTTCCTAGTGCAGTAGTCGCAGGTAATAACAATTTGGGCATCATCACGCGCAACAGTCCTATCATAAATAGTGTTAATTCTACAGTTCCTCCGACTTTCTTTGCAAAAGGTGTTTCATGATGTGGAACAAAAGGTCCAATTCCTACCATATGAGGCTCTAATTCACTGATAAAAATCATATCTTCTGCAAGGCTTGCTGCGGTTTGTCCAGGACTTCCTACCATAAATCCAGTTCCCGTTTGATATCCAATTTTCTTTAAATCAAATAAACATCTTTTCCTATTTTCTAAGGACAATTCTGCTGGATGAAGTTTTTGATAATGGGCTTCCTCTGCTGTTTCATGGCGCAATAAATATCTATCTGCTCCTGCTTGAAATAATCCTAAGTAACTTTTATAAGAACGCTCTCCAATAGAAAGTGTGATGGCACAGTCTGGATACTTCTTTTTTATGGTACTTATAATATCTTCTAATATCTCTTGAGAAAACCAGCCATCTTCTCCACCTTGTAATACAAAAGTGCGAAATCCTAATTTATAACCAATCTCACAACATTCCATCATTTGCTCTTTATTTAGACGATAACGTTCTGCACTTCTATTACTTCTGCGTATGCCGCAATAGTAACAATCATTTTTGCAATAATTAGAAAATTCAATTAAGCCTCTTGTATAAATTTTATTGTCATAATATTTGTGTTGCCATTTTCTAGCTTTTTCAAAAAGATATTCAGATATCTCAACATTACGATTTTCAATTAACATGACCCATTCTTCTTTGGTAAGATATGAAGTAGTCTCTAATTTGTCAATTAATCTCTTAAACTGATTCATAAACTTCTCCTAACAAAAACCCCCATACCAAAAGGTATAGGGGCAGTTATGCATCGTTTCCTTAAAACTTTTTACCATATAATAATGCTGCACCGTTCCCTTCAGGATTTCCTTGTGGTCTGGTCTTCATAATTTGATATAGGTTTATAGTCAGAATCTCTTCCTATTCACCCCATCTTTTATAACTTTGTAAAGTATCATAACACAAATTTTTCTATCATGCAACTGTTGTATTAGTCAAAGTGGATATTCCCAATACCCAGAGAGCACGATGTCCGCTTCGCTACTTGCTTGCTCAAATTAAATTATGTCACAATTATTCTATCTGTTTTCTTTTGTGTCTTTTGATAAATTTTATTATTAATATCAACAACAATAATAGCAGTATTATAACTCCTACTCCTATACTGAAAATAGCAATCGCTATCTTATTTGGATTTTTTAAAATAGCCCCAAGACTGCTGTCCTTATTTACTACTTTTCGATTATGAGTAGTGCTATAATATTCTGGTATCTCAGCGTTGTCATTTGTCTCCTCAAAAGATTCCAAATATTTTGCTACACAGACCCAAGCCTTTAATTCCTGTCCATCTATATAGACAATGTGATTTTCTAAATCTTCCATAGAAATTTCATTTCCCTGCGCATCTTTTGGAACTACAGAGAGTATCCCATAAGATTGTTCTGTTACAGCTCCAAGCATTTGTCCACTGTACAAATCTGCAACTAAGCGATATAATTTATCATCTTCTAGTTCTTGTACATTCCCAGACATATCTTGCAATTGTATATCTGTGACTCGATTCATAATCATACGGCTAGGATTAACCGTATAAGAAACACCGCTAATATACAACTGAGCCGTAGACATCATAGGAGAAATAGAGGCATCTACTTCTGCCATAGTTCTCAATTCTTTCCCTGTAAAATATGCACTAACTAGAGGATATCCAGCTATTCCATCAGGTCCAATTCCAAGAGAAAGCGTCTGAAAAGCATCTGTTACAGTAATGTCTTTATCTTTGTGAAATGTATCTCTAATACACCCGCTCGGAACTACTGCAATAACTGCTGGATTTTCATCACCAGTATCGTTGTGATTCACTGTATACAAATAGGAATCTGCAAGAAGGTTTCCCAATGTTTCTTCTTGTAATTTCTCACCTAAACCATTGACAGTTGTAAAATCCCAAGGATTATGAACCAATACTTGATCTTTGGTATAACCAAATTTTGCTAAATATTCTGAGTCAATCGTTGCACCTAATTCTTCTATTTTTGCTGTGGTATCTTTGTCGCCTTCGTAATTTTTATCCAAAAGGGTCAATTGATAATCTTCTAATTGCCATCTACCATTGTCTTTTTGTACCATACGAAGAGAACCAATTCGTGCTCCATATTCTCCGGTAGATACAATGGCTGTATCTCCATGAATAATTGGCTCTTTCAAAACACTATGAGTATGTCCACTGATAATCAAATCCAATTCTGGTACACCTTTGGCCAATAATTCATCTTCTGATTTTTTTGCATCTGCCCAAGTGCCACTATGAGAAATACATACTATCATATCAACAGTTTCTTGTTCTTGAATCTCTTTTACTGTTTCCCTTACTGCCTCTACAGAATCTTTAAAACTTAGTACACAAGTAGGCGCACATTCCAAAGCATCTTTGCCAAATACACCAATTATTGCAATTTTCACATTACCTTTTTCCACCACAATATATGGTTTTATTCCATATGCTTCAAATGCTTTTTGCAGTAGAGTAGTTTCTTCTTGTACAGATTCCTTTTTTAAAGTTTCTTCCCAGTCAATATTACAAACTACCAAAGGTGGAACTTTATCATTACTATCTTTTGCAACCTTTAACATATTGGCAAGCCCCTGACTTCTATAATCGAACTCATGATTTCCAAAAGTTGTGGCATCCACACCTAAATATCCTAACATACGCAGCTCAGCAGCCTGTGTTGTATAAACAGTTTGATACAACGTTCCCATAGAAAAATCTCCGCCATCCAAAAACAACAAATTTTCATCCAATGCCCGTTTCTCTTTGAGAAATGTCATAATTCTGGCAAAGCCACCTACATGCTTTTCTTCTCCATCCTCTTCTAAATAAAAAGAATCCAAATGAGAATGCAAGTCATGTGTAAATACCATATTCACTTCTTTTTCTTTTTGCACTTCTGCTAATACACACACTCCTGACATCACAATCCCCAACATGGATAACAATAAAATTTTCCATATCTTTTCTAGTATTTTCATAATGACACAGACCCTTCAACTCTTCACATCCCTAACCTATTTCCTATTTTAGAAAATTTGTAACATTTTTAGATTGACAATATTTATAAAGTATTATGTGAAAATTATATTTCTATCAATTCATATTCTTGGCTTCCAATTCCAATTTTTTCTGCATGTTCTATACAAGATTTCCAATTAGTATCTGGATGAGTGATATGGAAATGGTCATGATTTTCCTCTTGTACATTTACTTTATGCTCAGATAATACACTTCCAGCTATTACAGGTTGTCTGTTACAGGCATCTACACAAGCAACATCCAATGCCACTGGATCAAAAGAAGCAAACATTCCTACATTTGGAATAATTGGAATATCATTTTCTGCATGGCAATCACAATTGGGAGAAACATCACAGACAATAGAAATATGAAAATGGGGGCGATTTTGAATCACAGCTTTGCTATATTCAGCCATTTTATAATTTAATATATCATTAGATGCTCCAAAACTTGCTTCCACAGCATCTTTTGGACAAACTCCAATACAACGTCCACAGCCCACACATTTCTCATGATTAATAGAAGCTTTTTTATCAGTAACTGTTATTCCTTCATGCGCGCACACTCTGGTACACATTTGACATCCAATACAATTTTCCTGATTGACATAAGGTTTCCCTTCACTATGCATTTCCATTTTTCCAGCTCTTGAACCACAACCCATGCCAATATTTTTTAATGCGCCTCCAAACCCTGTCATTTCATGTCCCTTAAAATGATTCAAAGAAATAAATACATCTGCATCCATAATCGCACGACCAATTTTAGCCTCTTTTATGTATTCGCCATTGACCGACACTAACTCTTCATCTGTTCCTTTTAATCCATCTGCAATAATGACATGACATCCAGTAGAAAATGGAGTAAATCCATTTACATAAGCTGTATCCAAATGATCTAATGCATTTTTTCTACTTCCCACATACAAAGTATTACAATCTGTTAAAAATACTTTTCCACCTAATTCCTTCACTACATCTACAACCACTTTCGCATAATTGGGGCGTAAAAAGGCCAAATTACCAAGTTCACCAAAATGAATCTTAATAGCAGCATATTTATCTGTAAAATCTATATTTTTTATCCCTGCTGTAAGAATCAAACGTTTCAGTTTATTAGGTATATTTTCTGTAAAAGATGTTTTAAAAGTAGTAAAATATACTTTTGATTTTTCCATATAAAATTCTCCTCCAAGGTTTTTATTTTCTTACTTGCTAAGACATGCCTTCTATTTTGTTCGCACAGTCTTAGCCTTAGACCAATCAGAATACAGCTCCTTATTCTTACCATTTACTTTCACTATTTTATAAGTACGAATCCTAATATAATACTTTTTCTTTGCTTTGAGTTTTGATATATTCTTCTTAACTGTAGAATTTTTCTTGATATCAACAGTTTTTGCTGTTTTGCCTTTAAAATTCTTTGCAGTACAATATTGAAGCTGATAGCCACTAGTCTGAGAAGTCTGCTTCTTCCATGTCACTTGAAATCCTTTGCATTTTGCAGTAACCTTACCAAGACTACAGCCCTTGGGTCTTATAGTAAATGTCTTTGTTACCTTCCCGCTATAATTTCCCCTAAAGGTAATAGTTATTGTATAAATCCCAGGATGTTTCCTTCCCTTAGCATAAGAGACCTTATAATCACTATTTTCCTTTAATTTCTTACCTTTACTGTCCTTTATCATTATGGAAGGTTTCTTTCCCTTATTATTCCAAATATAATCTACTTTACTCAGTGTAATTTTCTTGACACGATAAATCGTAGCTACATTTCTAGACTTTGAACATATACTACAAACCTGTCGTACACTTCCATTTTTCTTTATAGTTGCAGCAATTCTTTTTTCCTTATATTTATGGCCTAATACTGGTATCTCTTTTGTATAGCTATCTCCACAACTGCAAGTATAAGTCTTAACTCCTTTTTGAGTACAATTCGCTACTTTTGTCACTTTCCCCTGATATGCATGTTTATGTTCTTCTGGGTCTTTGACTCCTGTTGCTGGAATCGTTTCTTGTTTCTTTAAAATTGTTCCACAGACACTACAATGACTTCCTTGGGTCTTTCCTTCTGTTGTCTCTGTTGGCTTTACCGCTGCATCTATAACTTCCTTATGCCCAAGTGCTGGTATCTCTTTTGTATAGCTATCTCCACAACTGCAAGTATAGGTCTCAATTCCTTTTTCTGTACAACTCGCTGCTTTTGTCACTGCCTCTTGATATGCATGTTTATGCTCTTCTGGGTCTTTGACTCCTGTTGCTGGAATCGTTTCTTGTTTCTTTAAAATTGTTCCACAGACACTACAATGACTTCCTTGGGTCTTTCCTTCTGTTGTCTCTGTTGGCTTTACCGCTGCATCTATAACTTCCTTATGCCCAAGTGCTGGTATCTCTTTTGTATAGCTATCTCCACAACTGCAAGTATAGGTCTTAATTCCTTTTTCTGTACAGCTCGCTGCTTTTGTCACTGCCTCTTGATATGCATGTTCATGCTCTTCTGGGTCTTTTGGCTCCTCTGGATCAACTGGATCCTGATCATAAAAAATCACACGTTGTTCTTTCAACACTTTATCACTCAATGCCTTTACATCAGCTACAGTAATGGGCATTTCTTCATAATATTCAGAACAGAATAGGAAGGTATAATCACCCGCCTGTGCCTCTGCTTGTGCTTGTAGACAATATCTACCTGGGTTAATTTTAGATGGCATCAAGAAAACTGACTGTGACCAATCTGTCTTTTCTAAAATCTCAGGATCATTAGAGTTCCAATACTCTGTCTTAATTGGAATCACATAATCAATATCATAAAAATAATAATCTTCTACTACATCACTACTAAACGCTTCTCCCTTTTCATTGTACCAAGCAACCTCAAAATACACATTTTCATTTGCAATTGTGCCATCTTCTGGGTCCTTAATCTTTCTTAAATCAACTTTTTCTGGTGCTGAAAAAATTTCAATTCTATCTATATTTATAATTTCTGCTTGCCCTCTATCTGCTGTCCAGACACCACCACTGTAGTTCAATCCAAAACCATTATCAATGCTCGCTTGTGCTAATACAAAATTATTTTCAGAAGATGCTCCTTGATTTGTGATAATATATGATTTTCCCACTGTAAGCATTCCAGGAAACAGACGGTCTTTTGTCTGAAACTGTGTAGTTCCACTAACATTCCCTTGAATTGTAACAGAGCCTTCCTGATTTAGAACAAGAATTCCACGTTCCTCTTCTTGTCCCTCTACTCCAACAAAATCTCCTGAAATTATAACATCCCCAACTGCACTTAAATTTAGACAAGCACCACTTTTCAGTGTAACATTCTGCAAGACGGCTGTCTGGAATGATAGGCATGCACCTTCCTGTAGTATAAGATTCTCTACATTTGTTATAATTGCTTTTTCCATAAAAGTTTGGTTAACTGTTAGGGTAGTATTTTCATTGCCATGTATTTCTTTCACTTTAGCATAACTGTTTAATTCACCAGAAATAGAAATTTCCGCTTTACTGTTTAAAGTTGCATCCACTTTTTCTCTCACAGTTACTTTAGCATCCAAATCTAACATGGCACTTCCCTGATAAGGAGAGTTATTATTATTTCCTGCTTCATGTCCTAAGTAAATAGCCTGAAACATCGTTTTTTCATTGGAATTTCTCACAGTTAGAGAAGCATTTGTCCCATTCTGTGTTCCAGTATAACCTCCAGCATATACAGTAGGAAGTAACTCTTTTTCGGTGCCCAATAAGGGATTGTCTCCCCCTTCCCGATAAGTAGTTACATTGTCTAAAGTCAGTTTATATCCTGCAAGGAAAATTTCCCTATGAGGAACACTTCCTGTTCCATTACTGGAAGTAAATTCTAAACCAATATTACTAAAAGAGACCCCATCCCCCTCTAGTTGAATTGGACTTCTAAAACACAATTTACTTCCTTTCGTCCCCTGAATCTGAGTACCTGTTGGAAACATTACTGGTCTCATTCTCCCATCTGTATCTGCCCCATTATCAACAGTAATTGTTCCATCCACGGTAATTGGAGTTTTATGTTGCCTTAAAGCTTCCATAAAATCTTCTGGTGTTGTAACAATCTTATTCTGTTCTTCTGCAAATACCATATCTTGCAGACCACAAGATACCATTACAACTACCAATAACATAGACAAGTACTTTTTGATTTTTTCTCTCATTTCCTTTCCTCCTTCTCCTTCATTTTTTATGTAAAGATAATTCTGATTTATTCCCACGAACAGCCTGTGTGAATGAGCAAATCACACATTTAAAAGATTTGTTGTTTTATTTTAACATGCTGTCAACACTTCCGCAATATATTTTCTAATACTAAAGTCCCCCTTTTTTCCTAACCGTTTTTTTACCTTTTCTTCATAATTTCTTTCGAAATCTTTATGTTTCTTTTAGAAATTGTCCACAATTTGCACACAATTATATTTTATACTTTTTATATCAAATGAAGTTGATGGCAAGAAGCGCGCACCGTTGTCAGCTTCGACAAAACATAATTTAACTTTATTTTCAAAGTTATTTTACATAAATTGGTGCCACCGCCCAAGATGTGGCACCCCATGAAACATTTCATAAATTTACTCCCCCAAAAAGCGTTGCCAAAAGGCAGCGCTTTCCTTCCGTTTTTCTATTAATATATTTTTCTAATGCTATATTGAAACTCATTCGTTTTAGAAAATAGATAATTCACATATTTTCATTTACTCTGATCTATAGGTGATTTTTCCATCAATCAAAACATATTTTATTTTGGTGTTAGATACCATTGGACTCCCATCAGCTATCACAAAATCCGCGTCTTTTCCAATTTCTAGAGACCCCACTCGTTTTTCCACTCCTATATGCTTTGCAGCATTAATTGTGATTGCTTTTAATGCATCAAACTCATCCATACCAGCATTTACTGCAAGTCCAGCACAAAGCGCTAAAAACTGCTGAGGGATTACAGGAGAATCTGTTATAATAGAAACTTGACAACCTGCTCTTGCCAAATCCCCTGGGGTTTTGAAACTTTTATTTTTTAATTCAAACTTTGTAGCATGTGTTAGTGTGGGCCCTACAGAAACAGGATAACCTTCCTTTGCTAGATCTTCTGCAATCAGTGAACCATCTGTACAATGATCAAGAACTAATCCAATCTGAAATTCTTTCGCAATCCTAATAGCTGTATAAATATCATTTGCTTGATGCACATGCGCCTTTAATGGTAATTCACCTTTGATAACTGGAATTAAAGCCTCTAATTTGGGATCATAAGTAGGTCTTTTCCATATATCTTCACCTGCTGTTTCTTTTTTCAGAAGATATTCTTTTGTCTTCTCAAGCATAATGCGCAGTTTTGATGCAGTACTCATACGAGAATAAATTTCTTTATCCTTATAACAACGTTTGGGATTTTCACCAAAAGCACATTTCATCCCTGCCTTTTCCTTTATTATCATATCATCAATGCGTTTTCCCACTGTTTTATAAACAGCAAACGTTCCTCCCAACACATTAGAACTTCCTGGACCTGCTGCCACACAAGTAACACCGCCTTCCATAGCAAGATGGATACTTTCGTCTTGTGGATTTAATGCATCAATAGCAGATAATTGAGGTGTCAATGAATCTGTCATTTCATTGTAGTCTGCACCTTCAAATCCAATAGCATATCCATTTAATCCCAGATGACAATGTGCTTCCACAAAACCTGGATATATTTGCAATCCTGATGCATCTAGCACTTGTGCATCATTGATCGTCTTCCCTTGTAATACAGGTTCCATCTTAACAATTTTTCCATTTTCTACTAAAATATCTCCTATATAAGCGTTCCTTTGAACTGCATCATGAATATTTCCCTGTTTAATCAACAACATATCTTTCATAATAAATCTCCTTTTAGTAAAAATTACTGCCTGCTTATGCAGATGTCATCATTTATAAAAAGCATTACTTATGACATAATATTTAACAATATTATGCCATAATGTGGATAAATTATGAGTCCTGAGAGGCATGCTCTATGAGTTCCTATTTATATAAAAAAGCTAGCAGCCTTAGGATTCATATAAGGCTACTAACTTTTCTATAGACAAATCTATTCTTTCTGCACTTTCTTGTACACATGCAACAATAGGCACTTGCATTCTTCTTTCTATCATTTTGTAATTGTCTTGCTCCATTTCATTTTCAGGGTGAAAATAATTTAGAATCACACCCTTGACCTTAATTTTTTGCATTTGCAAATATTCCAAAGTCAAAACAGTTGCATTGATCGTACCAAGCCCTGCGTTTGCCACTACCAAACAAGATAAATTCAAATCTTTAATAACATCTTCTAACCAAAGTTCCTCCTTTTCATCGCAGCGCAAAGGACATAAAATTCCTCCACTTCCCTCCATTACTATATATTCATACTCTTGGCATAGATTCTGATATCCTTCTCGAACAACAGAAAGTTCCACAGGATTTCCTTCCTGTTTGGCTGCAAGATGTGGGGAAACTGCCTGTTCATAAATATAAGGCACCATAGTTTCCAAAGATTGATCAATAGCAGAAATTTTTTTTACATAAGCGGCATCTTGTGGTATCACCCCTTCGGCGCCTCTAATATTACCACTGACTGCCGCCTTATAATAAGCTACTTTTTTTTCTGCTTCTTTCAAACTTTTCACAATAAGTGCTGTCACATAGGTTTTTCCAACATCTGTTCCTGTTCCTGTTATAAAAATTCCTTTACTCACACTCTTTCACCACCTGATAGCCAAGTTCTTTTAACATCTCCATATCACGCTGAATGGTAATTCCTGTTGTAGTCAACATATCACCTGTAATAGCAGCATTTGCACCAGATTGAAAACATCTTCTTCCTTGATCTTCCATCAATCCTCTTCCACCCGCTAATCTGATAAAAGACTTTGGTAAAATAAAACGAAAGATAGCAACAATCCTACACATCTCTTCCACTGTCAACCGAGGATTCTTTTCATAAGGTGTTCCAGCAATGGGATTTAGCATATTTACAGGTATTGAATTTACCCCCAATTCTCTAAGAGTCAATGCCAAATCAATTCTATCTTCCATACTTTCTCCCAGCCCCATAATACCACCACTACAAATACTAAGTCCTGAATTTCTTGCAGCTTTTAAGGCTTCTATTTTATCCTTTTGTGTATGTGTAGTACAAACTTTTGGAAAATATCCTTCAGAGGCTTCTAGATTATTATGTACTCGCACTGCACCTGCCTCTTTTACCTTTCTAAAATCTTCTTCTTCCAAAAGTCCAAAAGACACACAGATAGAAATATCCACAGATTTTTTTATTTCTTTTATACTTTTACAAACTTGCTCTACTTCCTTAGTACTTAATCTTTTTCCAGAAGTAACAATGGAATATCTAGGAACACCACGAGTAGAATTATATTCTGCCTGAGCTACTAACTCTTTTGTACTTAGCAATGGATAACTTTCCACATCTGTATGATAAAAAGAAGATTGTGCACAATATTTACAATTTTCAGAACATTTACCACTTTTTCCATTTATAATAGTACAAAGATCAAAACTGTTCCCACAAAAATTTCGACGAATCTCATTTGCTGCATAACAAAGTTCATTTAGTGGCATATCTATCAATGTAAGTGCTTCCTCTTTCTTAATTTTGCCACCTTGGAGCACTTTTTTCTTTAAATTTTCCATATTTCCTCCATTAACGCAACAAATCTATGTATGATTTGTAGTAATATGAATTGGTTTCTTTTTTATCCAGTCAACTACTAATTTACATATCAATCCACAGATAACGCTTAATCCTGTACAATAAATCACTTTTTCTGTATTACTATAACTTGTACCATATGTCTGAATTAACTCTAAACAATAGGCTTGATTCAAATATAAGGAAAGACTTAAGGCCCCTAAACACACACATATTTTATTACCTTTTAACTTTTTAGTAAGAGTTATTTCACTAAATGTAATGGCTATTGCAATTGTAAGTAACAAGACAAAAGGAGCATAATATCCACTTGTATTCATTTTAAGATTTCCAAAAAATATAACCAAAACATATATCATAATCTCTATGCTAAATAGTAATCTCTTTCCAAACTTCGTAAATTCTTTAGACTTTAGAAAGTCTGAAAGATTATAACAAATTACTCCACAACCAATCTCTGCAATTCCTCTCAATTGACCTTTATATGTAATAAGAATCCAGTCCCTAACTCTTGAAAAACTTTCTCCTGTCATACTTATAATCCCAAGCAAGGATAAAGATAAGATAGGTATCATCACATATGATGTTAAATTATAATTTTTAATTAACATGGGATATAATAACAATATGGCAAAAAGCATTGCTGCTATATACCATTCTTTATCATTCACATCTGTGGATACAATTCCTGACAAATTTATCAAGAAAAAATCTGGAACGGCTAAAATTAATTTTTGTAACATTTCAAAAAAATTGCTTTTGGTAATCAAAATAACTGTAGTGAAGGAAGCAATAAATGCAAAAAAGTGATATGGGAATATACTTCTATATTTATGCAATACATATTCAAAACTTATTTTTCCTACTTCACCTTCAGAAAATGTTTGTTCTCTTCTTTTTACTGCTGCCTTTGCCAAAAAATACCCTGATACAACAAAGAAAAATTCAACCCCTATGGCAAATCCACCAAAAAGAAGAAAATTCTCATTTCCAATGGGTCTGCCATACAACTGCTGTGCATGAAAAACTATAATTCCAATAGAAAATATAAACCTTAAAACTTCAATCATTCCATTTTTCATATCATTTTACCTTTTCGCTATCCCTATCTTTATTATTTTATAAAACTTTACTTATTTTTTACATAGACATTGAACCATTTCATAAGGTATACCCCCTAGGGTACCTCATTATGTCTATATGACTGATTTATAAGATATGATATTATCCATTTTATGGTTTATATTATATTATTTTTTTTACAAAAATACAATCTTTTCTACACTAACTATTTATTTCTCCCAAAATACTTCTAGATGCTGGAACAAGTCGAATTGCTAACCCTGCTGATAAGAAACATAATACAATATCACCAGGCATATCAAGCGGAAAACAATCTGCTATTACCATAACAAAAGCTGTCTTCTCTCCCACATAAAAATTCAACATCAGATACTTATATGCAAGTCCAATTACATATGTAACTACAAATCCCGCAAAAGCTGCTATGATATATTTTCCATATCCTGTTTTTTTAGATTTTTCCACTACAAGACCAGTAACAAAAGCTGCAACAATAAATCCTAAAAGATATCCAAAACTTGGCCGGAATATATAAGCAATTCCACCTCCTGCTGCAAAAATAGGTAATCCACAAAGTCCTAACAAAACATATACACCTACACTAATAACCCCCATTCGATACCCTAGAATCATTCCTGCCAACAATACAAATAAAAACTGTAATGTAAAATAATCCATTCCAGGGACTGGTACCTGTATAAAAGCACCTGCCGCTACAAGAGCAGTAAACATTCCACTGCAAACAATTTCTTTTACGGTTAATTTCTTTCCCATCCTATTCCTCCATTCATATCCATTTGTTAATAATTCTTCTTGTTTTTCTACCAATACTATACATAAAAGGGAAAAAATTGTCAACCTTATATTTATTTTAGTTTACATTTGTTTACAACGAATAAATAACAAGGTCTTTCCTAGAAGAAAATTGGCATATTATTTTTATTCTAAAAAATAAAGACTGCATTGCACCCCCTCATACAATACAGTCTTTGTCCCTATTTCTTAATTTATTTTCTGTTATATATTTATATAGAATTATACTCCTCTTCTTTTATACCTTATGAAATGACCAAATAGTCACATACATCCTAGAGGGGTATCCCCTGTTAAAAAATTCATAAGTACCAGAATAACAGAAAGCTGATGATGGAATTGCATTGGATTTTCTCTATTTTATCCGCCTTTTTCCAACACAATTCACATCTCAGCAACTACTGTCCCGGTTAAATTCCTGTACATAAGCAGAATCATCTGCTTTTCTCTTTTATATCTTAGTTCTTTTAATTCTAACTTCTTTTGTACCTTATTGTTTTTCTCTTTTGTATTTTACTTTAATTTTCTTTTGTGCTGTTTTTTGTAATGTGTATGATTTTACGTTTTGTTCTAAAAGAATCTTTTAGCCATACCATTCACTATAAAAGTGCTTTCTACCATATAATTTGTATTATCAAATTAACAACTTGTAAAACTTTACACTTCAAAAACGAATGGAAAGCTTCTAAGGTTATTTTTCACAAAATATATTTTATTTCTATCCTAGGAGTCTTTTTAATAATTCCCAAAATAAATTACCACTTCCTAACAGCATATTTCCACCTCCGATTTCTAAATTATACTCGGTATCTGTGAAAACATCCGATTGCATAGACCGGGAATTTTGAAATCTTGATATGTTCACGATTACCTACTGCCATCATAATCACTTTACAGATTTTATGCAATCTTTCAGGAATTAATGGTCGAATTTTGGAATAAATGGTCATGTTTTTAGCTCAAATATTATTTTTACTACAAATATCTTGTCACTACTTTCAAAAAAAATCTCTCCATGATTTTTTTCAACAGTTGTTCGAACATTTGCAATTCCATATCCATGATTTTTGCTATCTTTTTTGGTAGTAATATCTCCAAGTTGTTCCATTTGCACTGGATGTTCTACAGGATTTTTTAACTCAATTACCAGAAAATGATTTAATTGCCGAATCTCCAAATGAATCCATCTCTTTTCTTCTTGTAATCTCTCACAAGCTTCCACGCTGTTAGATAGCAAATTAGAAAAAATGGTACATATATCAAAATCTCCAATTTCCAATTCATTTGGCAAAATTCCTTCTATCTCCCATTGAATCTGTAATTCCTCACTTCTAGACTGTATCTCTAAAATCACAGCATCCACAATTTCATGATTTATGGATACCATTTTTCTTATTACTTGCACCATATGAGCCTGAATCTCTGAGAGATATAAAAGTGCTTTTTCATTCTCCCCCTGATCTATAAAATACTTTAAAATGTTCAAATGTGCCTGTAAATCATGGCGCATTTTTCTTGTTTCCTTGGCATTACTTCGTACAATCTTAACATAATCTTTTGTAATCTTCAAATATTCATCTTTCAAATTACTTTCTATCTTATATTTTTTTCGAAACATATCTATAATAAAAATTCCTATCCCCAAAATATAAAACATCACACCTACAATAATCATACATCCTGTAATAACAAATGCCAAACCTGTATTTCCATAAAGATTTCCCACCTCTTCACCAGAATGCTGAATGGTAGAGGCAGCAAATGTGCAAACACTTGCAATTAAAAAATATTTTGTATGCAGATCAATTAACAATTCTTTATATCCTATGATCTTTCTTAGCTTGTATGACAACAGTCCTGTAATTAAAATCGTTAAAACTCCTTGCACAATCCCATAAATTGAATATATTTCTACTTTCATAGGTTTTCTTATAACACTATAAAGCAGTAAATCTACACAAAGATATGGTAAGTTTAAATACATAACACTACATATGTAAATCGCTAATTTGCGAATAACTTTTCCTTCTGTCCATAACATTAATACAAGGGGTGTCAAAAATACTTTTGCTGCAAGGTAAAAAGTATTTTCAATTCCTATCCAAATATTTCCTGCACATAGACCCAGAAACAAAATCATCCCGCCTACAAAAGATATCTTTCTCTTTGTAACGGGAACGCAAAATACACCACACATCATAACCAAATCTTCCAAGCACCAGATAATATCTAGTAAAATATTAACTGCTACACTTTTCATCTATCGTGCCTTTCTGATAATATATTCTCGGTATAAATCTTTCAAATCTTTTATTTTTCTTCTACTCACAGGAATTTTATCTCCATTTTCCATGAAAATACTTTCCTCTATTCTATGAATATTTCCTAAATTTACCAGATAGCTTTTATGACAGCGAAAAAAGGATTTATGTTTTAACATTTCTTCTAACTGATATAAACTCATATCACAAAAATATTTACCACTTTTGCTGACCATTTGACTATACTTTTTCTCTGACACAAAATAGAAAATATTTTTTATCTTTACTACAATATCTTGATTTAAACTTTTTATAACTAAATTCTGATTTTCTTCCATATCCTCAAGAATACGGTTTAAATATTTTGCAAGTTGTGCCTGCTTCACAGGTTTTTTCAAAAATCCATAAACATTTTTTCCAAAGGCTTCTGGCATTTCTTCTGAATGATTTGTCACAAAAATTATTTTGACATCTTCCACCTCCCCTTGCAGCCAGTCCTTTAGTTGAATCCCTGAAATACCTTTCATTTCTATATCTAGCAATAAAATATCTGTCTCATCCTTCTCCTTCATAAAGGCTTTTCCAGATTCATATTCTTTCTGCTGATAATCAATCCCTTTTTCTTCAAAATAAAATCTCAGCATTTCTCCTATAATATCCCAAAATTCCTTCTCATCATCGCATATACCCACTTTTATCATTTGTATCAACTCCTACTTTTCTCTTTCTTATATTTTACTGCTACTTATGTATCTATATAACTTTCTATAAATTTTGCGGTGACAATTTATGAAGTAGAATTAAAAGAACAAGTACTATTATAACAAATAATACAAATCTCGGATACATTATATTTAAAAATATTTGGTAATAGTAATAATAGAATAAAAGTGTGTATTCTATAAACAATTCTGAATCTTGGGCAAAATATAGATTTTAGCATACCTAGTGTAGTCACAATAGTGATATATTATCCACACAAGTGTGCATAGATAGAATATAAAAAAACCCCTCAAATAATTTCGAGAGGTTTTCATACACTATATAGGAAATTTCTAAACTTTTCCAATAGGAAAAAATAGGAATTTCATTATTAATATTAATTTATCACTTCATTCCAATTCGAACCAATGCCTTTTTCAAAGCAATTTCTGCACGAGTGACATCTACTTCCTTACTGTGACTACGAAGTCTTTCCTCGGCACGGGATTTGGCTGCCTGTGCACGAGCAAGATCTATTTCCTCTGGCCATTCTGCAATCTCTGCAAGAAAAGTTACTTTATCTCCTAAAATCTGTACAAATCCTGCATGAATTGCAGCTTCTTTTTTTCCCTCTGCCTCTGTAATTGTCACTACTCCAGGTGCTAATACAGTAGTTAGAGGAATATGATTTTTATAGACACCCATCTCTCCATCTACAGATGTAAATTCTACCATAGAGGCCTGCCCCTTGTAAAATACACGATCTGGTGTAATAATCTCCAATTGAAAATTTCTAGTCTCCTCTGCCATATGTTCACCCCCTATTTCATACGGGCGCGAACATCATCAATAGATCCTGCATTTAAGAAGTGCCCTTCTGGAACATCATCATGTTTTCCTTCCAGAATTTCCTTAAATCCACGAAGAGTTTCAGCAATAGGTACATATTTTCCATCTAATCCAGTAAACTGAGTTGCCACAAAGAAAGGCTGAGAAAGGAATCTTTGTACCTTTCTTGCACGATTTACTACCAATTTATCATCTTCTGATAATTCATCCATACCAAGAATTGCAATAATATCCTGCAATTCTTTATATCTCTGTAGAATTTCTTGTACACCACGTGCCACTTCAAAGTGTTCCTGTCCTACAATACGTGGATCTAAAATACGAGAAGTAGAATCCAATGGGTCTACTGCTGGATAGATACCAAGTTCTGAAATAGAACGTGATAATACGGTAGTTGCATCCAAATGTGCAAAAGTAGTTGCTGGTGCTGGGTCAGTCAAGTCGTCTGCTGGCACATAAACTGCCTGTACAGAAGTAATAGAACCATTCTTAGTAGAGGTAATACGCTCTTGCAAAGCTCCCATTTCTGTCTGTAAAGTAGGTTGATAACCTACAGCAGAAGGCATACGTCCAAGTAATGCAGACACTTCTGAACCTGCCTGAGTAAAGCGGAAAATATTATCAATAAATAACAATACATCTTTTCCACCCTTATCTCTAAAATATTCTGCCATAGTAAGACCTGTTAAACCAACACGCATACGAGCTCCAGGTGGCTCATTCATTTGCCCAAATACCATACAAGTTTTATCTATAACCCCTGATTCTTTCATTTCATAGTAAAGGTCATTTCCTTCACGTGTTCTTTCCCCTACACCAGTGAACACAGAATATCCGCCATGCTCTGTAGCAATATTATGGATTAATTCTTGAATCAATACTGTCTTACCTACACCAGCACCACCAAACAGACCTATTTTACCACCCTTCTGATAAGGACAAAGCAAATCAACCACTTTAATTCCTGTTTCTAACATTTCTGTAGAGGTTGCTTGTTCTTCAAAAGTTGGCGCTTTTCTATGAATTGGCATGTATTCCACATTCTTAGGCGGTTTTATTTCATCAATTGGTTCTCCCAACACATTGAACATACGTCCCAAGGTCTGTTCACCAACTGGAATGGTAATTGCCGCTCTGGTTGCTTCCGCATCCATACCGCGGATTAAACCATCTGTAGAACCCATGGCAATACATCTTACTGTATCATCACCCAGATGTTGAGACACTTCCACAACCAAGCGTTTCCCATCTTGTAATGGAATATTGATCGCTTCGTTAATTTCTGGTAAGCTGCCCTCAGAAAATTTTATATCCAAAACAGCACCAATAATCTGAGTGATTTTACCTATATTTTTTTTTGCCATAATTTCCTCCATTCTATCTATACTTTTCAGCACAAATAGGTAAATTCTCAATCAGAAGTGAAATTATACACTTCTATCTCTCAATGTCTTACTGCGCTTATACAGTTTAACATTTGCAATAGTTTTATTTGCACTAGTTTTATGAAATAGCTTCCGCACCAGCTATAATTTCAGTCAATTCTTGTGTAATAGAGCCCTGGCGCGCTCTGTTATATTTCAATGTCAAATCACTTATCATTTCATCTGCATTGCTTGTTGCAGAATCCATTGCCTGCATTCTAGCACCATTTTCACTAGCAACTGCTTCAACTAATGCACCATAAAAAAGGCTAGTCATATATTTAGGAATAATCAAGTCCAACGCTTCTTCCTCGTTAGGCTCATAATTCATTAGCACATTGCTTTCTGCCTCTTTGATCTCAGCCTCATCAAACTCTATGGGAAGAAGTTTCATAAGTGTAGGTTCATGACTTACTGTATTTTTAAAATGAGTATAAGCAAGATAAATCTCACCTATTTCCCCTCTAGTAAATGCACCTAACACTTCCTTGCAGATCATAGAAGCATCCCCATAAGTAGGAGCTTCTATTACATCTGAATAATCTTCTTTCATCTCATAGCCTTTTCTCACCAAAGCTTCCTTTGCCTTTCGCCCAATAATATAAATCTGGGCTTCCTCTTTGGCAATTTCGCTACTAGTGATAAGTTTTACAATATTAGCATTATATCCACCAGCAAGACCACGATTAGAAGCAATTGCTATAATCGCTTTTTTCTGAGAATTTCCTGCTTTTAAATAAGGATGATTCATATTACCAGATCTTGCAAGCATGGAAGTTACCGTTTGATACATATAGTTAAAATATGGATTAGACTGCTCTGCACGACTTCTGGCTTTCTGCAATTTAACAGTAGAAACAAGCTTCATGGCTTTTGTGATTTGCTGCGTACTTTGTATGCTGCCTTTTCTTCTTTTGATATCCCTCATGGATGCCATAAATATTCACCACCTAACTATCTTTGTTTCTACTTAAATTGTGCCTTACATTCCTCAATTGCTTTTATAAGCTTGCTTTCTGTCTCTGATTTAATTTCTTTATCTTTGCGAATTGCCTCTGGAATTTCAGGATATTTTGTATCCACAAATTCAAATAATTCTTCTTCAAAACGAAGAATAGAATCCACTGGAATATCTAAAAGATATTTTTTGGTAGCCGCATAAATAATCATAACCTGATATTCTACAGGCATTGGCTTATATTGAGGTTGCTTTAACATCTCACGGATTCTTTCTCCTTGCGCCAACTTCTCCGTTGTATCTGCATCTAATTCAGAGCCAAATTGTGCAAACGCTGCAAGCTCTCGATATTGCGCCAATTCTGTACGGATGGGTGCTGCAATCTTTTTCATCGCTTTAATCTGTGCAGAACCACCTACTCTTGATACAGAAAGTCCCGCATTAATCGCTGGTCGAAATCCTGCATTAAACATTTCTGTTTCCAGATAAATCTGACCATCTGTAATGGAAATTACATTGGTGGGAATATAGGCAGAAACATCTCCTGCCTGAGTTTCAATAATTGGAAGTGCTGTTAAAGAGCCTCCTCCCAATTTTTCAGATAATCTTGCTGCACGTTCCAACAATCTAGAATGTAAATAAAATACATCGCCAGGATATGCCTCACGTCCTGGCGGACGACGCAAAAGTAAAGAAAGTGTACGATACGCAGTTGCATGTTTACTTAAATCATCATAAACCACTAATACATCCTGCCCATTTTCCATCCACTCTTCTCCAATTGCACAGCCGGAATAAGGCGCAATATATTGTAATGGTGCAAGTTCACTTGCTGTAGAAGCTACAACCGTAGTGTAATCCATAGCACCAAATTCTTCTAAAGTCTTTACAATCGTTGCAACAGTAGAAGCTTTTTGTCCAATTGCAACATAGATACATTTTACATTCTGACCTTTTTGATTGATTATGGTATCAATGGCAATAGCCGTCTTTCCAGTCTGACGGTCACCAATAATCAACTCACGCTGCCCTCTTCCAATAGGCACCATCGAGTCAATTGCCTTAATACCTGTCTGCAAGGGCGTATCTACAGATTTTCTTGAGATAACACCAGATGCAACTCTCTCTATCTTTCTGAACTTTGTAGTTTCAATAGGGCCTTTTCCATCAATGGGCTGTCCCAACGCATTTACTACACGCCCAGTCATAGCATCTCCTACTGGAACTTCAACCACTCTTCCCGTAGTCTTAACGGTATCCCCTTCATTGATATTCTTCTGGTCTCCTAACAATACGGCACCAACATTATCTTCTTCCAGGTTCAACACCATTCCATAGACTTCTCCAGGAAATTCTAATAACTCGCCCTGCATAGCATTTTCAAGACCATGAATACGTGCGATACCATCTGCCACTTGAATTACAGTGCCAACATCTGACACTTCAAGTTGAGCTGCATAACGCTTCACTTGCTCTTTAATGACTGAACTTATTTCCTCTGGCTTTAAATTCATGGAGCGCATTCACCTACTTTCAACTGTATTTTTGATAATTCCCTGGTAAGGCTTTGCAATTTATTTTTTACACTGCTATCAACTACTCTATCACCAATTCGAATTACCATGCCGCCAATTAAACTTTTATCCACATTATAATGCATCTCAAATTCCACATATTTTGTGGTCTCTAATAATTTTTTCTTTATTTGCTGCTTCTGACTGTCTGCAAGCGGCATGGCTGCAGTCACATAAGCAGTACCAATATTTTTATATTCCTTTACCTGGTCAATGAAATATGTGAATACAGATTCCATTTCACCATAGTGATCCTTAGAAACAAGCATGCGCATAAGTCCTACGATTTCTTCTTGAACTCTGCCTTTAAAAATATGTTCTAAAATCTCTATTTTTTCTTCTTTTACAATTTTCGGGTGATTCATCAGTTTGGAAAGCTCGTTGTCTTTTTGAAGAATCTGCTGTATACTTCTTGCTTCTTCCAACATTTCATCCACCTGACCAGATTCCACAGCAAGCTCAAACAGTGCATCCCCATATGTTTTGGATACTAGCTTTGCCATGTACTCTCACCTATTTCCTTTAATGTCTCTTCCACCAATGTGTCCTGAATGGATGTATCAATTGAGGCTGAAACTACCTTGCCTGCCATTATTGAGGCAATCGCTATCATTTCTTGTTTTGCCTCATCCATAACACGCTTTTTCTCCAACATCGCTTCTTCGTTGGCACGTTTTATGATACGAGCAGCCTCTTCTTTTGCCTCATCCACAATCCGAGCTTCATTTTTTAAAGCTTTCTGGCGGGCCTCACTTAAGATTTCCTCAGCCTCTTTTTCAATCCCTTTGATTTTTGCATCATATTCTTTTCTAATTGCAGATGCTTCTTCTCTATCTTTATGGGCAGTATCAATATCCTTCTTAATGCGTTCCTGTCTGTCTTTTAACATCTTCTTTGCTGGATCAAACAGTAAATAAGACATCAATGTAAATAGAAACAGAATAGCAAGAATGGCAAGTACTGTATCATGTATAAGCTGGGGATTTAAGCCAAATAACTGTTCCAAGGCCTGGCCTCCTTTCCTTGTTATTGCGCTGCTTTTTGCGCATCTAGGGATACCCATAAGGGTGTTTCCTTGTTATTGCGCTGCTTTTTGCGCATCTAGGGATACCCCTAAGGGTGTTTCCTTGTTATTGCGCTGCTTTTTGCGCATCTAGGGATACCCCTATTTTAATGGCTGTACAAACATTAAAAGGATTGCTACCAGCAAACCATACAGACCAGTTGTCTCTGCTACCGCCTGACCTAAAAGCATCGTAGAAGTAACGTCAGATTTTGCACCTGGATTTCTACCTACTGCTGCCGCTGCGTGTCCTGCTGCAATACCCTGTCCAATACCAGGTCCAATACCTGCAATAACCGCAAGACCTGCACCAATTGCTGAACATGCTCTAATTAATTCTGCTCCTGTAATGTTATCCATAATATTTTCCTCCTTGAGTTCTTATTGTTTGATAACTCTTATTATGTTTCCTATACTTTATGAAATGGCCAAATGACCACATATGCCCCAGAGGGGTATATTGGAATACCCTAGAGGGATATCTTTGAGATTGAAAAGTACTTAGTATAACATACTCAAAAGATATAATTTCACCGAACTTTCGCTCGGATATTACCTATTTTACTATGAAAGCGTTTTCAATAGACTGACAAATTTCTTACTTGCAGATGCAAGTGTCTACACATTTTCTTGGTCTCCAATAGCATTACTGATATATGTCATTGTCAACATACAAAATACATATGTCTGGATACATCCAGAGAATACATCAAAATATGCATGTAAAGCTCCTGGCCAAAAATATGCAAACTTAGATAATAATGCATAAATCAATGCCATAATAATTGTTCCCGACAATACATTTGCAAACAAACGAAGAGACAAAGAAATTGGTACAGCAATTTCACTGATTAGATTAATAGGGAACCAAATTGGCAACCAAGGGGGTAGTGGTGAACACATATCTATCCATATCTCTTTTGGTGTTTGGTATTTAAACTGATTAAAATGAATCAGAATAAAACTCAATAATGCCAAAGGTAATGTGATACCATAGTCGGCTGTAGGTGGTCTTAAACCAAATAAGCCTGAAAGATTAGATACCAAAATAAATATAAATATAGTTCCTACATAATTGACAAATTTGCTGCCACTTTTACCCATAACACCTTGAACCATATTTTCTAATTTTTCAACAATCAATTCTACCACATTTTGAAATCCACCTGGAATTTCTGATGCATGTTTCATTGCACGATTTGCAGCAATAGAAAATCCAATTAATATCAACATAACAATCAATAAACTTACATGTGTTGTTGTAATCCAAAAAGTTTGACCAAATAATTCATAAGAAAACAATCCATGTACCATAATATCAATATCTGTACCAGAAGACAATAAAATTGAACTTTGCACTCTCTCACCTCCTTACCATCTTTACTTTATAAAATTTTTATTTAAATTATTATTCTAAAACTCATCACCTCTTTTTAACTTTATGACTAAAAATACTTTTCTCTTGAATAGTTACAAAAAATTTATGTGTAAAAGGCTGTAAATAGGCAGATACCTTAAGCCCCATCACTCCTACAAACATAGAAAGTAAGTTTCCAAGTTCAAAATACCAAGCTATTACAAATACTGAAACAACTGCTATATAGCGCATCACAGCATACAAAGATGCTTTTCTAGAAGATCTTTTTTCAGACAAAGCATCCACCGTATCTAAAATAACAATTGCCATATTAATTGCCATTCCAATTGCCACAACAATTCCTATCCATAAACCTGTGGTATAATGCAAGGAATCCTTTACAAACCATATGCCTGCCAATTGAATTAATATCCCATATACTAAAATTCCAAATAGTAATTCTGGAAGCACTTGGTTAATTCTTCTTAACATAATCTGTGCACCTTTCGTCATTCTTATACTATTAGCAGATGTTTCACTTTTTCTTTTTTAGTAGATATCTGATTGACTTATCCCTTTTCTTTCTCAATAGATATCTGATTGACTTGGTTCTTTTCTTTCTCAACAGATGTCTCATTGACTTGGTTCTTTTCTTTCTCAACAGATATCTGATTGACTTACCCCTTTTCTTTCTCAATAGATATCTGATTGACTTGGTTCTTTTCTTTTTCAGTAGATGTCTCAGTAATTTCCTTCTTATCTGTTACAGAATAAACTTTTTTTGCCATTATAAAAATGTTACGAAAACCTGCCAAGGCTCCCACTGCAAATAATGGAATGGTAATCCAATTGATAGAATATTTTTCCCCAATATATACCCCTATCATTGTGCATAAAAAAATAGGTACCAACATGTTAATTCCAAACTGCGTAATTAATGCTAAAGAACGATATACGCTTTTTTTGTATTTCACATTGGCACCTCCGTTACCTTTCAAAAAAATTCCATCATACCAATTCTATGATATGAAATTATTATATATACTTTTTATCAAAATGTCCATTCCTTCCTTTATAAAATTACAACTTTTTCCCAAAAAATTTGAGATAAAAACATGGATACACTTTTATAAACTTTTGATAATCATATAAAATTGCTACTTACTACTTATAGAAATTGGAAATTCTCTTTTATCTAAATATATTATTTTCATTATATACCATATATACCATATATAGTATCCTTATACAGAAAACTATAAATATTTTGCTTTGTGAAGACTACAAAATTCTCACTTTGTAAATTTTGTATTGTCTCAAACAATAGAACACATGCTGACCAAATTTTCTATTGTCTTAAATAAAAGCAAGTAATTGCTTACAAAACAATTTTAACTTCTCTTCCTGTATGTGTATATTGATAATATTGAACACCTGCTGCATCTAACATTCGTTTTGATGCAATCACAGAAGGTGTATCTTGATATTTATCACTGTCATATATAATTGTCTTGATCCCTGCCTGAATAATTGCCTTTGCACATTCATTACAAGGAAACAAAGACACATACAACTTAGCACCTTCTAAACTTCCACCCCGATAATTTAAAATAGCATTTAATTCACTGTGTGTTGTATAAAAATATTTATTATTTAAGGCTTCTCCTTCTCTATTCCAAGGAAACTCATCATCAGAACATCCTATTGGAAATCCATTATAACCCATAGATAAAATCTTATTATCTGGACTGACAATACAAGTTCCTACCTGTGTCCCTGGGTCCTTAGAGCGCATGGCTGAAAGCATTGCAACTCCCATAAAATACTCATCCCAAGTAATATAATCTTGTCTTTTATCACTCATTTTACACCTCGTTATTTTGTTCCAAAAATACGATCACCTGCATCTCCTAAGCCTGGTACAATATATCCATGTTCATTTAATTTTTCATCTAGTGCTCCTATATAAATATCTACATCTGGATGTGCTAATTTCATTGCCTCCACGCCTTCTGGTGCTGCTATAATACACATAAAATGAATATTTTTTACACTTTTTTCTTTCAACATGTGAATCGCAGCAACTGCTGAACCACCCGTTGCTAACATGGGGTCCACTACAAATACTTCTCGTTCAGAACAATCCTCTGGCAATTTACAATAATATTCTACAGGTTCTAATGTATCAGGGTTTCTATAAAGTCCAATATGTCCTACTTTTGCAGCAGGAATCATTTTTAACATTCCATCCACCATTCCAAGTCCTGCCCGCAAAATTGGAATAATTGCAAGTTTCTTCCCTTTTAATTCTTTTGCAGTTGTTGTACAAATAGGTGTCTCTATTTCAATATTATTAAGTTCGAGATCTCTGGTTGCCTCATAGCACATTAACATAGCAATCTCCCCAACTATCTCTCTAAAATCTCTAGAACCTGTAGAACTTCTTCTTATCCATCCAATTTTATGTTGGATCAGAGGATGTTCCATAATCATTATTTTGCCCATGTTACGTTTCTCCTTCGTTAATAAGATTTACCAGCTTTCGAATCGTTTTATTTAAAGTCTCATAACACAATCCATAAGACTGAAGTGTCCCACCATATGGATTAATAATCTCTAATTCATCTCCTGTTAATTCTGTTAGAACTTCCACATCAACCCCCTCTGTTTCATAATCCTTCAGAATTTTCTGGCGCTGTGTTTCTTCCATAGTTATAATTAAATTTTCTGGTACTACATCTTCTTCCAAAAGTTGTTTTGACATATGTTTTCCTATATTAATTCCATTACTTATCAAAACAGCTTCTGTTTTTTGATTCAGTGGCTCTGGAAATAAGACTACTAATCCTCTACTTTCTATTTCTATAGGATATTTTATGGTATATTCTTTTAGAATTGCTTCTGCCATTGGCGCACGTGCGGTCCCACTATCACATATAAAAATAATTTTATTATATTTTTTCATATTTACTCACTTTTCCCTCCCCTTCTCTATACCTCAATCACTTGTTGACCTGCTGCCTTTAGCATACGATTCATAATAGCCTGTCCAATTTTAGGCGTTAAAAAATATTCAGAATAAATAATTTCTACCTTCTGGTCATCAAATTCTCTTAAAATTTTATACAAATGTCTTGCAATTGTATCTTCATCAGTCCTTGTTCCAATACTTTTTACAATTCCATAAGGATACTCTAAATATGTTTCATCTGTTCCAATTATCCCTACCTGTTTTCCAGCCTCCATCGCTTCTTTTACAAGGTTATTAATTTTTTTCTGTACACGTTCTTGCACCCCAGAGACTAAAATTAATTGTGCTTTTGGTGCATAATGTTTATATTTCATACCAGGCGCTTTGGGATGACCTTCTTCACTTGCTGCAACCAGCCACGGATCCACCCTTACTTCCCCAATTACTTCTTGTATCATTTCTTTTGTAATATATCCTGGCCTTAAAATCATAGGAATTTCTTCTGAAAAATCTACAATCGTAGACTCTAACCCAATTCCTACCAGACCTCCATCTAAAATCATAGGAATTCGCCCATATAAATCAAAAATCACATGTTCTGCTAATGTAGGACTTGGTCTACCAGAAATATTAGCACTAGGAGCTGCAATAAATCCTCCTCCTTCCTGTATCAATGCCAAAGCTATCGGATGATTTGGCATACGCACAGCTACTGTCTGCAAACCTCCTGTAGTTTCTAGCGGAACCACTTCACTTTTTTCAAAAATCATAGTTAAAGGTCCTGGCCAAAAACGCGCCGCTAATTTTTTTGCCTTTTCTGGCACTTCTATTGTAATCTTTCTTAAATCTTCTATATTAGAAATATGTACAATCAGTGGATTGTCAGAAGGACGTCCTTTTGCCGCATAAATTTTCTGAGATGCCCGCGAATTTAAGGCATCTGCTCCTAGTCCATATACAGTTTCTGTGGGAAATGCTACTACCCCTCCCTCTCTGATAATCTTTCCTGCTGTTTTTATCTTTTCGTTATTTTGTATAGTATCTTCTGTAAATTTTACAATGATTGTTTCCATATTATTTATTACCTTTTTTAATTGCAACTATAAGCAGTAATCATGAGTTCTCAAATATAAATAGCACTATCATGTCTGACGACATTATACCATAATTCAAATAAATTTCAAATCCCTTAAAATCACTGATTTTTCAAGAAAATTCAAAATATAAAACTGCCTAAGACTTACAAAAACGAAGGCAGTTAGTGACAAATTAGTATCTATTTTTTTATAATATAAAATTTTTTCTATTCAAAATTGAAATAAAGATTCTATTAATAATATTTTCTGTAACCTTTATTTATATACACTTTTCCATTGTAAATTGCTGCAATCCATCCCTTCACGATAACATATCATAGCCCATGCCCATTCGGGCGGTATCATGTCATTAGACATGATACTATAATCACTTTAGACTACTACTTATGAGAACAATTTCATATATGTACAATCTATTATATTCCATCATATATTTCTAGTATATTTCATTATTCTTGATTTTCCTTTATTTCCTTTGAATCCTTTGGGATATTTTCTTTTGCTGAATCTTCTGGAACTTCCTCTTGTTTTGTGTTATGTTCTTCTAAATGTAAATATTCCATAATTCCTTTTTTCACTGCTTCTGCTACTTTCTTTTGATATTCCTCTGTTGCTAAAAGTTCTGCCTCCTCATAATTGCTTAGAAACCCACATTCTACAATAACAGTTGGAGAAGGAGTCTTCTTTAAAAGATAATAACTTTCATTTGCCTTTGCCGCTCTATGATTCTGTGGATTTAGCTGTTCTATTAAAGCAGTTTGCAAAGTTTCTGCAAGTTTTTTCCCCTCTTGCGACTGCCCATAATAAAAAACTTGTGGTCCTGTTACCGATTCATCTGGATAACTATTTTGATGAATACTCACCGTAAATACTGGTTTTGCTTTTGTAATAATCTCACAGCGTTTGCGCATATCTTCCACTTTTTGGTTTTTAGAAGATTGTTGGTACAAACCAGCATCATCTGGTCGAGTCATTACAATCTTGATGTGTTCTTTTTCTAGTAATGTTTGCAATTCCTTTGCAATTTTTAAATTGATATCTTTCTCTTTTTTATTGTTAATACCAATTTTTCCAGGGTCATCTCCCCCATGTCCCGCATCTATTACGATACAAATTTCACCCTTTTGCGCCTTTAAATTTTCTACCATATAAGCTCCTTCTTTTGCAAAAAGGCAGGCTCCTAAAAGCAACAACACTGCCATAATAATTTCTATCCTCTTTTTCATAGACTCCACCTAATCTGTCTTTATAACTAAATTATGATAAAAATAGAAAAACTAGTACTTTGAATAGGAACTTTATTTTGAATGCTTCTAAATTATTTACTATAAAAGTATTTTCAATGGACAGACATAACAACGGAATATTATTAATAATTCTAATATTATTTGATACAATCTCAGTTGATTATGTATATGCACAAACAGAAGATACAAAAACATCAGTGAAAGAATCTATTGTATCAGAGAACGAGGTATCTATAGGAAATTTTAATCTAAATCAATACAGGGCAGATTTATATTTGAAAAATGATACTGCATCTAATCGAATCATTCAATTTATGATGGAAATACAGTTTCCATCTCGTGTGGTAACAGACCAATTCAATGGAAATAAAGTGTTTCAAAACTCAGTATCAGCATGGAAAACCGTACATTTTGCAACATCCTCTTCTGAGATTGCTAAAAGTGGAATAGACGAAAAAGGATATTATACAGCAATTATTTTAAGTGCATTTAAAGCAGAAACCAATAATGATACTTATCTCTGAGATAATGTAAAAAAAGTAACATCAAACACCAATAAAATATTATCTAATGTGAAAGAATGGGTAAAGGAATCTGACTAGATTAGCTTGGATTCTATTTCTAAAAACCAAATTTTAATGACAATTCCTATCAATGAGCAGAAGTTAATCCATGAACATTTGGCTGGTGAATTTCAAAAGAATCATCCTGTTTTAAATACCTCTAACACAATTGTTAATGACTTAACTGCAATATATCAGATAGTATGAAATCTGTCTTAACACAGATGTACCAGCAATGTCCTGACAATAATCCGGCAATGAAATCTGCTCTGTATGAGGCATCACGCGCTTCTGAAAATCTTAGTGGAGCCTTAAGCGCAACTATTTCCAATACAGCTGGAAAAGAAACAACAAATGTACTTGGAATACTGCTAGACACAGGCTGGAATACATTGATTCAATCAAATCCCTATGCACAGGCATTTATGATAGGTGCAAATATTGGAACTTGGCTAGGCGATACTATCTGTAATACATTATTTTCCACAGATAAAACAATCGAACAATATGAAAAAATGAAGTGTTTAGATGAATTTATACTGTTATTAAGAAACACTTTGACAGAGATGGGAACTATATATTAAACGATAAATCTACCCAAAATGCAGAGAATTTTTTGCAGCAGTAGACGCTCTTTTCTCAGCATCCTCATATAAGATTTTTGCATTAGAGTATGCAAAAATCTTATATGAGGATGCTGCTTTAGGTTGGTTTACTATTAGTGAAATAGATTATAAGCAGTATATGAGTTCTGTAAATTTTATCAAAACCTGTTATAACAGCCAAAAAAAGAGTCTTGTTGATAATTATTTAGCAAATTTGGAATGTGACTATCCAGATATTTATATAATTTTAATGGGATTAGATGTAGAACCTCCCATTGCAGTGACAGGCATTGCTTTTGACTATGAAGAAACAATTATTGGCTTGGATGATCCGCTTTTTTATACAGTAGAAAAACCTGTGATATCTCCTTCCAATGCAACCAATCAGAAGATTACATATGTATCCTTTGACCAAACTATTATAGATATCCCTTCTGAATCAGAATGGTATCATCCAAAGAAAGCAGGAATTGTGACAATTACTGCAATTTCAGAAGATGGCAATTTCACAGATACCATCCGCGTACATGTAGTTGAGGGACAAAGCGGTGCTTGGGATTCAATTACAGTGCCCCAAAGCAACCTTGAAACTAGGGGAAACCTTACAGATAAAATTCTCTGTTATGTCTGAAAATGCAGAGAACAAGCAGTTGAAATGGACTATAGATAATCCTAAAGTGGTCACTGTAAAGAATGGTCTTATAAAAGCAGTTAGAAAAGGAACAGCCACCATTGCTGCTACTAGCCAAGATGGCAGCAATAGAACTGCCTCCTGTAAGATTATCGTTCAAGAAAGTACAATTTCCCATAAAAAGATACAAGTTATTACTGGAACGAATCATTATAAGAAAACAGCAGGCTGCAAACCGTTTTACTTAGATGTAAAATTGGGAAAGGAAAATTGAATTATGTTTCTTCTAATCCTTCTGTGGCATCCGTTTCCAATGCTGGGAAGGTAACTATAAAAAAGGTAGGAAATACAATAATTACCATAACTGCAGCTTCAACCTCTGACTATCTTTCCTGTAAATTTAAGATAAATCTGAAAGTAACAGCTCCAGCTAAAGGAACCATATTGACAGATACTAAGACAAAAGCAAAATACAAAGTAGTAAAACAAGGAAAAACAATAGAATACAACAAGCCCAAGAATAGAAATATTACAAAAGTTTCTATTCCTGCCACAATTACTATCTTTGGTACAAAATACAGTGTGATAGGTATATCCACAAACGCTTTTTGTGATTGTAAAAAACTAAAAAGTATAACACTTGGAAAAAATATCTCTTCCATAGGAACAAAAGCCTTTTACAACTGTAACAACCTTACAAAATTTACGATTCCATCCAAAGTAGCCAAAATTGGAAAACAAGCCTTTTGTAATTGTAAAAAGTTAAAATCTATTACAGTGCAAACCACAAAATTAACTGAAAAATCTGTAGGTGCAAATGCATTGCATCCATAAAAGTGCCCAAAAAGAAAAAAACGCATATATAAAATTATTTAGAAAAAGGGGGATTGGTAAAAAAGTAAAAGTGAAATAGTAAGTAATATATACATAAATTTATTTAAAAAATAATTGATAAAATGAAATAGCAAATGGTGTATATATGCAAAATTATTTAGAAAAAAGAACTATGACTTTTATTATAGTAAATAGAAATTCAAATAGAAGATGATTTTCACCTTTATCAATAGTAAGAAACAACTGTATATTACTGCGTGGAAATCTATCTTCTATTTTAAACTTTGAACAGTTCGAGAAAAAACAAAATTTTATTATTGTATCTTCTTACTATATTCTCGTTCCTTTAATTTTTGATTGATTCTTTCAGCCTCCTTATACCCAATCCAATAAGAAAAAGCCATAACTGCTAAAAATACAAATACAATAGCTGCTATCATTCCCAACAATTGTTTTCTATTACTGAACATAAACCATTCAAATATATTTCCAAAAAAGAGCACCACTATATTAATATAAATAAAATACAAAATTACACGGATTAACATAGAACTTTTAGAAACCTCTTTTTTTCCTTCTACTGGTAATAGCACGCTACCTAGTGTGCAAATTGCAGCAAGTACTAAAATCTGCCACAAAATTTCAACTTGAATTTCCTGATTCCATCCATAAAATACAGAAATATATACTGCTGTTACAAACAAAATACCCGTTGCAATTTTGACAAATAGAGATGCCATCATTTCTAATCGTTTCAACATCCATATACCCTCTTTCCTTGTGTGCAAGGTCTGTTGCTTTTTGTGCATCTAGTCTTTATTTCTGCACGATTCTATGTCATACACCCAATTGTTCTTTTAATAACCCAACATATTGTCTAGAAATAATTACTTTTTCCCCATTTTTTAATAATGCTTCATATCTTCCACCAAATGCAGGCGTCAAACTTTTTATTTGATTTAAGTTTAAAATGGATGACTTTGATATTCTAATAAAATCCCTATTTGGCAATTCTTCTATTAGCTCATAAAGTTTACTTTTCACCTGATAAACTTCTGATTCACAATAAGCAAATACTTTTTGATCCACAGATTCAAAATAAAACACTTCTTCTGGGATAATAAAATAGATTCTCCCATCTTTATAAACAGTAATTTTTCTACTGCCTTGTTTCAAATGATTAATTAATTTTACAATGTCATCATTTAAAAAGTTGCATTTAATCACAATTTCCTCTTCTTCATTTGGTCCTATATCTATAATAGTCACTTTCATATTGCACTCCCTAAGATAACCCACAAGCCTCATACTCTACAAGACTTCTTGGGTTTGTGGGCACACTTGGCTCTCTTATAAACAAATTTATTTATCGGTCATTGATATCTTTTTTCCGCTGAAAAAATATAATCAATCCAAAGGCAATCATAGCACAACCAATTAAAAATAATATTTGAAAAGAGGATGATACCATATTTTCTCCCATTTTAATCTGGATTCCCATATATTCCTTATATTCTGCAAGTAACTTTGGTGGAACATTAGTAAAAGTAGCTTCTAAGGCTTGTGCACAACAAACCTTTCTCAATAAAGATGCTCCATGTAACACAGGTATGTATTTTAATACAGTTGCTACTCCCTCAGGAAGATTTCCCATAGGTAAATAAATAGCCCCCACAAAACCTACCAATGTTCCAACTACTGTTCCAATCCCTGACCAAGCACTGCTGCTTTTTACAAATAACGCTGCTAAATACATAATAATTGAAAATATACAGACATTCAATACAATCAATAATAAAGTTCTGACCAAAGCAGTTATGCTTAACATTTTCCCACCTGTTGCAATAATATAACCAAACGCAACTCCAAGTGTTAGTGTACACATAAAAATCCCTATTACAATTGCAGAAACAACATAAGATAATGCAATTGTAACTCGATGAACTGGGGCAGAATATATACTTGCCAATTTTCCCTCTGAAATATCTGCTACTCGATTTCCAATCACTGTTAAAGTAACCGTAACAGAATTTACAATAAGAATCCCTGCCAATGTCCAATATTGTACCAATTGTTTTGCATGTTCCTGATCTGCTTGAATATCTCGCTCACCACCATATTCTTCTAGTAAATGAACTATATTTTCTTCATTCATATTTCCCAAAAATACTCCCATAAGCATTAATACAATTAGCATAGACAGCAACGAAAAAAATACTGCACCACGATCCCTTATAAATACCAGACAATTTCGCTTTGTTAAATATAATAATTTTTTCATTTCTTATCCTTTCTTTAAAAATACAACCTTTAGCATCCCTTTTATTAAATTCTATCACTTTTTATTTTTCGCTTTCTTTTTCTGTAACCTTTAAAAATACATCCTCCATCGTTCCTTGTATCATTTCAAATCCTTGTATCATCTGTTTTATGTCTTGTAACAATGGTAATGCTGCAAGCGTATTATCTACCCATACAATAAAAATACACGTTTCTACACTCTGATTTTTTATTCCTTCTACTCTCTGACAAGACAATTTAGAATTAGAATTTGTTACAATATCTTCTTTTTTCATAGAATATTCCAAGTGATTTGCTATAAGATATGACTTAACTTCTTCTATTTTTTCTATCTTTGGTATTAAATATAATTTATCTTTAGCATATGTTTCTTTTAAAGAAAAGGGTGTTCCATACTCAACAAAATGTCCCTGATCCATAATGCCAATATGATCTGCTTTTGCTGCCTCTTCCATATAATGTGTGGTTAAAAAAACTGTCATACCTATTTCTTTTTGTAAGAAATGTACTGTTTGCCAAACATTTTTCCTTGTTGCTGGATCTAAGCCAGTAGTTGGTTCATCTAGAAATAAAATATCCGGCTTATGCATTAGGGCACGAGCAATCTCGCTTTTTCTCTTTTGTCCACCAGACAATTTTCCAAAAGGGCGTTTTAGCACATCCTCAAGCCCAAGAATTTCTGTTACATATGCAAGGTTTTTATTTAACTTTTGACGGTCCTTTTCATATAAACTACCATGAAAAAGTAAATTTTCTTTTACTGTTAATAATTTATCCAAGCAATTATTTTGATATACCACACCAATATGTTTTTTAATTTCTTCATTTTCTTTCCCAAGCTCTAGCCCATTGATCCATGCCCTTCCCTTAGTAGGTTCCTGCAATGTACAAAGCATATTGATTGTCGTTGATTTTCCTGCCCCATTTACACCTAAAAACCCAAATAATTCTCCTTTGGTCACCTGAAAGTTAATATCATCTACTGCCTTTACTTCTTTGTAATACTTTTTCAAATGTTCCACCTTGATTGCTGTTTCCATGTTGATTTCCTTTCTTTATGATATCTTTCCATCTGATTATAATTCAACCTTAACAGATACTCTTATAAATGCAAGAGAAGCACTTGTAACCTGCAAAATATAAAAGGTAACTTGCAAAATATTCATTTAAAATAAATATGCCTATTTATTAACCATCTTCATTTGGCACATATAAGCATATTATTTTTTCTATAAGGAAGATACTTTTATGTTTTAACATAATAACAAAACTTTTCTATAGAAGAAAAAATAGGGAAGTTTTCCACTAAAAAGTGAAAAACTTCCCTTAGTATGAAACATATTATAAAGATATTTTCATACATAATAAAAAAATCAATTTTTTAAAAGACTTACAAACTAAAATCAGATGTTTCCGTATCTAAAGTATTTAATAAAAGTTCTGCTGAAAAATAAGATTGTTGGATATGTTGCTGTTTATACTTATTTTCCATAAGTTTCTTTTCTAAAATTTTCTTTTGCAAAGCTTTCTTAGTTTGCAATTTCTCAAATTGTTCTTGTAGTTTCTTTCTCCGTTCTACTCGTCTTTCCCAAAAACTTTCCTCTGACTGTTTGCTATTGACTTTACTCTCTGCATGCCAACTTTCTCCATGATATTCTTCTTTTGTGGCTCCAAAATTATGTATTACATATCTGCCACCTGCAAGACTTCCCCAAGGATTTTGAAATCCAAAATCATATTTTAAGGTATCTAACACCCATTTTTCATATTCTGGGTCATTTTTCATTGCCTCAAAACCAGCATCTGATATTTGTACAATAAAAGAAGAATCCATCTGAGTTTCATTCACTGGAATATTGGATATTTCATTATAAATATATTGTTTGTATTCCTCTAAACTCATATCCTCACTTGAAATCGTGATAGTCTCTATAACTTTGTCTAACCCAGCAGATTCTGCGCTTTTTTCTGCCATTTTCTCTGCAAAAGTATGAACTTCTTCTTGCTTATGATTCGCTGTATAACTTTTTAAAAAATTATTGTAAGTTTTTGTCATATAATTTACATACATGGTATTGCTGCTCATAATTCTACTCCTTTCTATACAGCACTGTGATAGATATTGTAATACGATTAATTTGTTAAAATCTCATATACAATTAGTAGGTTTTAAAGTTACTTACACTCACTATCCCCAAAAATCATATTTATTGAAAAAAGCAGAATAAGCATTTCCCATTGCATTATATTGACTAGATACACTTCTGGCATTTGCAGCAGCATTATCTGCAATCCGCTCTGATAAGAAAGAAACTTTTTTAGAAAAGGTTCCAGATGCACCAAATAATGTTTCTAAACTATCTAAGTCGGATGCTTGTAGCGTATCTTTATCAATACTTATCACTCCATTTTTCGATATGGTAAGTCCTGCATTTTTCAATGCCTCACTATTGTTTGTTGCAGTCTCCTGAAGTGCCTGATGATAATAAACATCCAATGGGGAACCTGTAGATTGCAAAGATTTCATAGTATTATTGTAATGTTCTACTAATTTTTCCACATGTTCAAAAATTTCTTCTTTACTTCCACTTTCTTTTGCTTTTGCAAACATAGATTCGCTGCCTTCTGCCATAAATATATTTACACTTTGAGATAATTGCTCTGCCGTTTTTTCCAACTTGCTATAATTATTTTTATGAATTTGACTTTTATCATTATTCTTACTTATAGCTTTTAAAAGACTGTTTTCTGAACTACTATCCCACCCCTGTAAAGACATATAACTC
>CAJUHG010000018.1 GCA_910586005.1 uncultured Lachnospiraceae bacterium
GAACAGTCATAGCCTCCTTCTTCCATACTTTCTCCACCCCATACATAAGGTTTTCCAATGTAATTTTTGCAGTTATTAATCATAGCAATTCTGCTTGTAGTTTCTTTCTTCATATTTTTTCCTCACTTTTTTATTTAACGATAATAGAAATTATGCTGTCCATATTATAAATGCCTATCCACTGCTCATTTTTAATGACAATAAAACATCTGCCATCACATTTATAATCTGTGTAATTATCTTTACTCCATGTAACTATATTGTGGTGTCCACTTTTAAATTTAATCTCAATCATTTCTTACTTCTCCTTCACTTCAGGCAATCCTGCCAAAGAGGTCAATAGAGATACTACACCTGCTAATGCAGCAGTTCCTAACACAGTTGTCCAGTCTACTGCTGTAATGGTTGCGGCTGCTGGAACCATAGCCACGGTTGTCTGTGCTATGGTTTTTACTGCTCGTATACCTGCTGCTTTCCACCATTGTTTTGTTTTTTCACTCATAACATTCCTCCTTAAATGCATCTTCTTAATCATTAGTTTCTTAAATATAACCTGCCACCCATACCAATAGCCCTGCTGCAAAAGCTCCTACCAGTGTGCTAATGATGGTAGTAATGGCTGTTCTTTTATAAGTTCTAATGTCCTCTACGGGAGAACGCTCCATACTATCGACACGATTATCCATACGGTCTATTTTTTCATCTAGAGAACTCACCGCTTCATTGGTATGCTTCAATTCTTCCGTAAGCTGGACCATTGTTTTAGACATGATATGTATTTCATTGATAATCGGTTCTAACTTGTCTAAACGGTGGGTATTGCTTTTGGAACGTTCTTCTATTTTAGTCAGACGTTCTACTATATCAGCTTCTTGCATAAGATTCACCTTCTTCCTTTTTTATTCCAATCAAAACAACCATACAGATTTATTCTATATGGCTCTTTTTACAAAGATTTCATTATAATGTTTTTTAACTTATGTAAAAGAATACATCCCACTACACAAGATGTATCCATCCTTTGGAATCGCCTTATCTGTAGATAAAGACAACATACCATCTGTAAATATAGCCACATTGATTGCTTGTCCAGCAGTATTTGGAGACCTCGCAGAAAGAGCAGTATTTACAGAAGGTACTTTATTAAATTTACACATATCTATCTTTACGCCTGTTGTAGTGGCTACAGTTGCTTGTATGGTAACTGAAATAAATGCCAACTTTAAAATAGGGTGATATTTCATGAAACCTCCCGTATACTTAAACCCAGAATACGTTTCAGAAATAGAAAGTGTTTCCCAAGTAGATAAATTGTTGTTTAATGAACTGATAGCTCCAGTCACAGTTCCACCACCAATAGAAGAGATACTAGTTGTCCCAAGCATTTGATAGAAATATCTCATATTTTTAAACATAGTAGAAATTTTATTGAAAATAGAACTATGCTTTTCGCCGCTTGTCAATGTTGAAACATTGGTCCAAGAAGTAGGACTTTCGATGTCTGCGCTAGTAAATGAGACTGTGTTATTCGTGGAATCTCCTGTTTTCGTTAGATATGTTTCTTGCATAAATTCTTCACTTTCATTTTGTTTTACACGCAAAAATCTAACATTTTGCAGCATTCCAGAGATATTTTTAAATAAGGTAGCATGTGTGTCACCTGATTTTATAGCTGGCACATCTTTCCATTGTGTCTCTTTCATATCTTCTTTATCATTACTGATAAATGTTACAATATTATCTCTAGAATCTCCGGTTTTTTGCAGATAAGTATCCTCAATTTCCTTTTTATCTGCAAAATTAATTTTATCCACGATTTGTTCCAAGTATCCATCATAGGAACCTTCATAATAGTTTCCATTTTCATAGTTTTCATTTTCTTTTACATGTTCTAATATTATAAAATGCACATCTCCTAATATATTTTTTGTAAAAAGTAAAGAACCTGTGTTATCTGGATGAAAACCGAATTCTTTTTCCAGTTCTTTTGAAAATCTACTATTCCTGTATATTGGTGCAGATACCAAAGTACCAGACTTTATATTGCTTTCTATAAATTTTGCAAGTTGGACAAGTGTTAATTCTGTTTGTTCCATGTCTATTCCTAGATTGCGTATTCTTTTTATACCAACTGATTCATTCCATTTCGCCCGTTCTTCTGCTGTGATATGCTCACTATCATTTTCTGTGTGTTGTACCAATTTATTTTTTAAGAATGCCTCATTGTTTAATAATTTTCCCCCAAAATTATTAAATAAGTCTGCATGTGCTTCATCTTCTGCTTCAAATTTTCTAATTTCGTCTGTGTATTCTGGATTTTCTGATATCTGAAAATTTGCCATATTTCTCCTCCTAAAATACATCATCCAATGTGAAGGTCATTTCTAAGTCATCATCTTTTCCTTTTTTGGTAAATGACTTAATACAAATAATATCTCCTTCTTCATCATATAAACCTACTTCACTTAACTCTGCACCATTTAATGTAGATTCTGTAAGCGTACATCTGTACTGACAAGTAGTTTCATCAATGAATTTATAATTATCTATCTCTTGGCGGTAAATTTCATGATTTAATTCTGCTTGATTTTCCACTGGTTCTAGAGTATTTCTATTTGAATCAACACCACCATCTCCAAATGCCATGCCAATAATTTTAGGCAAAGCAAGTGCTCCTGCTCTGGCCATCACCATTTTTTTTCTTGCTATTTTCGTAATTATTGGTTTTGTTGCCATTACAATTCCTCCTCTTTATATTCTGCATTTAATTTTCTTGATCCATTTAACTTTACAGAACCATTTAGACGCCACAAATTTTTACTAGAACTAACACTTGCATTTTGAAACTCTTCTGTTGTGTAAGATGCTTTTGTATGAATTTGCAACTTGGATTGTAAAATCTCTTTTTTTGTATTTGATACTATTTCCTTCCAAAATAAAAATTTCATATGTAATTTTATGTCTGTTAATTTAAAATTTTCTAAATATTTGTTATCAATGATTAAAATAACCCTATCATTTAGAATGTACATGGTATGAGATTGTTTCAATTTATCAAGCACAGCTTTTACCACTTTTACATTTAGGGTACCTTCTCCAATAAAAGTTACTTGAAAAACATTTGGATGCTTGGGCTTAAAATTATACTTTCCACTGTCATGAATATCTGATACCTGAACCTGAAATCCTACTGCATCTGTTAAATATGTTTCTATACGATATGGAGTCATTGGTGCTTTTAAATCTCTTTTTTGATAAATCAGTTTTCTTCTTTCTTCATAAGGTAAATTTTCCCGAACTGGAAGATTCCATTTTATTTCATGATATTTTAGTCCCCATGTAGCAGTTTCTGGAAACATCTGACTTGGCAATTCTTCTAATAAATTTGCTATATCATCATATTCAAGTCCTATCACTTGAAACAGCCATTTGCCTATGTATGATTTTTCATAAAAATCTTCTGATACATAACTAATTTGTCTTTTTGCACTTTCACTTGTTGGAAATTTTTCCAATTCAAATTCTTTCATAATTAGATATCTCCTAACTAAAGTCAAGAATACCTGTCTCTGGGTATTCTTCATTTTGAAGATTAATATTTTCCATACTTCCATTAATAAGAAATTCAGTAAAATCTTCCACACCAACAATCCTATTTAAAAGTGGGCGAACATCATTATATCGCAACACTCCTTCTTGTTTTGCCACAATATATACTTCTTTCACTAATGTTAAGAAATCTTTTTTAATTTGCTCTATATCTGTAATCGTATCATAAAGTAATTCTGTACACCGATAAGTAATAGTTACTGTTGTAGCTGACACACATTTTAATTCTGCACATGCTGTTGGAAGTAGTCTTTGTGTCCTATCATCTGGAGATACAATGTAATGATATACATCTTTTAACAATTTTTCGTTTGCTGGTTGTCCATTTCCATCTACAAGCACCAGTTTTACTGTTCCTGGTCCATGATATGCAGAAATAACAATACAATCACCTGCCCCTGCTTCTTTCGCCCATCGAATATAATCATTATCATTCCCTAAATATGTCATACTGTTATCATACTCTGCTAAAATCCTATCATAAAAATCATCATTACTTTCTCTATCTGTTCCTCCCTTTATGATTTCAGGATTTGTGACGGTTAAAATTCCCTTTATAGGTCTTAACATCATGGAAATCGTATTCGCTTTTATATTTGAAGCAATTCCTGGTTCTATCGCTGTTACTTCTACTTCTACCATACCATTTTCATCAATCACACAACTTTTATCCGTTTCAAACTCTATGGAAGGACCTGTTTGTGTTGCAGGTGTACAAAATATCGTTCCTGCTCTAATTTCTGTTCCTTCTATTCCAGTAATATGTAGAAAACCAGATGCTTTCCTTGCTGCATGTCTTTCAAGATGTACCTGTTTTCCGTGAAGATCCAACCATTCATCCCATGCATATTGCGGAAAGGCAATCATAAGTGTTCTTACTAAATGATATTGTATAAATTCTGATTTTTCCAGTGCTGCTGGCTTTGTAAAATCATATGGAAACCCACCTGGCATATCATCTATATCATCTGGTAAATTGTTCATCATTCTTTGATGAATTTCTTCAGCAGTATTATTCTTTATAAAATCTGGTACCATAAACTCTGGTTGCATTTATACTTCCTCCTTAAATTGTGATTGTAATAAGTTTCTCCCATTCAATTCCCTTGACCTGAAAGGTACAATGCATTTCATTGCCATTCCATATAAATGTAAAATTTTTTACAGATTCTGTTCGAAGATTTATCATAAGTGCATCTGTAATGGTACGTTCCACCATAGATTCTACTGTCTTCTCATCATTATCTTCCATAGCTGCTTCCATTTCTACACCAATTTCTGATGGATATGCAAGACAAGTGTAACGTTCTGTCTGGGCTATTTTATAACACCACATCATAAAGGCTTCTTCTCCGCTACATTCTGCTATTCTGTTTATCCCATTCCTTACAAAATCCCCTTTCTCTGTATCCCATTTCATACTCCTCTTATATCGACTATCATATTCTAAATTTTCCTCCATAATCTTTGGTACTTCAAATATTGGAAATAATGCTCCTGCCATAAAATCTTTCCCTTCTATGAGTTTACTACAATATCAATTACCACCGCCTCATTTTGCACCCATGCTACTAATACTCTATCTCCTGGGACAATGCTTCTCATTTCTTCTGGCAGTAGTACTGTATGATTATGAGTATCACTTATAGATGTTTCTGTAAGAGTACTCCCTATATTTCCTAATGTAAGTTGCCTTAATACAGAATAACTTCCTCGTGGTATTGGAACTGGAAAAGTATTTGTAATCAAACTTCCATCGGTCTGTATTTCTCCAAAATCTAATATCAACGGAGATTCCTTCTCTTTCTTCATCCTACTGGTCAACACATTTGCCAATTTATTTGTTCCTGGATTGCTCTCAAATGCCAAAATTATCTCTTCTTTCTTTATTCCCGCGAGCAATGAGCCAAGCAGCCGCGCTTGCGCGGATATTTGGCGAATGCCGCGAGGGTCAAATACCCCGCCCCTTGGGGCGGAAAGAACAAGCTAGGTCATGCCCCGTAGCTTGCTGCGGGGTATTTGACTATTTTAACCTTATCAAGTTTCCTTTTGCGGGTATGCGCATACAAAAAGAACGCCTGTTTCCAAGCGTTCTCCCATCTTACTAATTAAAATCTTTATATAAAAATACTAGGCTTTCCATTTGCTACTATATCCTATCAAGAAATAATTAAAAATTAACAATTACAATACCTCTAAATTACTTTTGAAATAAAAAGGATTGCTGCTCGTCAACACTCTTTACTTCCACTTCACTCTCACCAATCATATGTGTTTTGAACGTATCATATTCAGGAGTACAATCAGGAGAATAATTGTTTAATGAAACTTCTGAATTAGTGGCTGCTTGATGATAACTTAATGTCATAATCATGTGAATACCAGCTGTATTTGGAGCAAATGCAAAAAATACATAATCTCCATTTTCAGCAGAAATCTGAATAATACCTGCATCTTCTTCATTTGGTTCTTGAATCTCTATCGTATAATGATCTAGATTTTCTGCAAATGTTTTAACTGCTTCAAAAATAAAAGGTTTTTCTCTTTTTGCATATGGAAGATAAATTTCTTCAAATAAACTAGACACTTCTAATTTCTCTGTTGTACTATCAGTTTCTACCACTTGTTGATCTGATATTTCAGAATTTTCTGCTTTAGAGTTTTCCACCTCATTTTTATCCGTTTCCTGCTCTTCTGTTATCTCTGATTTTGATTCCTCGTCTGTTTGTTCCTCTTTTTTAGGAGTTGTAGTCTCTTTTTTGAAAGATGATGTATCTTCACTGGCTTGATATTCATTGTTATCACTGCCATTTTTTATAGCATCTACAATTTCAGATACCTTGGAAGGTGCATGAAATCCTGTAATTTGAACATATCCATCTGATACCGTTATTGGTACAACCTGAGAATCCATACATTCTCCATCCACATATATCTCCAGCTCTTCTCCTAGTTTTGATTCCATAACTTCCTGTAATCTTTCAGCTGAATCATCTGTAAAAAACATATCAATTGCATAAACTTCTTGATTATCTTTCTTTACTGTTGATTTTTTGACAGATTTCAAATCATCTGTGGTAAATAATACATTTCCTGAAGAATCATTAATTTTCATATCTCCTTTTAAGGTTTCAGCTACAACTTCTAATTTTTTATTCTCATCTTGTTCTTTGGCAACTTGTACTACTGGTTTATCATCTGGTTTTACAATATCATTGATTTTGCCTGCTGTAACAGCAATCAATAATATCCACAATCCAAAACAACATATACTCTCAATCACCTTAAATTGCTTATCAAATTTCTTATTTTTCCATAAAAAATATACACCAATAGGATATATCAAAACCATTAATGCCAAAATCCCAAACTTTTGAAAAAGTTCAATTACCTTACTATCACTTTTGGTTAATGTCTTTAATTCTTCCTTTTGAGGTGTATCTATTAAAATTCCTTTTTTATAGTCATCCAATATTTTTGTTGCTTCCTTAAGAGTTATCCCTGTAGCAACTCGCAATTCTCTTATAACTTCAACAGAATTTTCACCATGACGCTTTAATAACTCCTCAAAATCAATTTCTACATTATTAATTACTATTTTTTGTTTTTCTACAGATAAATTATTTTCATAAATTCTTTTGTATTCTCCCATCTCGCAGAACTCCCTCATAAAATTTTATCACATCTTAATATATTTCAAAACTAATATCTTATTGAACATTAGCAACTCAATAAGTATACTTATGAAATTACTAATGTTTCATAAGGTATACCCTCTGAGCCACCCCATGATATCATGCGGCACGTTACAAGATATAAAAAACACTTCTGTAACACTTTACAATTTTTCTTTAATCAAAGGTCCCATCATCCACCCAACCATACACATTACTATTGTTATCCTCATGAATTAAGTGCCAAGGATGTGCTTTTCCAGAACCATCCTTTTGGGTAATTTTTGCCTTTCCTGCACTTGCAGAATAGCCTTTTGCTCCAGGATAAGAAGAAAAATAATGCGTTCCTCCATGAAAATTTACTACATCTCCCACATGATACTCTCTTTTTGTTTCTGTTTCTCCTTCCTTTACCATCTCCTGTTTTGCTACTTCTAAATCCATAGTCATACTGTAACTACTTGCATCATGTCTTATTCCTTTTACATAATAATAATCTGATGCAGTTCCAACCATTAAATACACTAAATCACCTTTCCGAATAAATGGAATGCCTGGACTCTGAACAGAAAGTTCCTTTTTAATAGTACCATCCTTATCTAATATTTCTTGCGCTGCTGACTTTGCATCCTCTAGACTTTCATCAGAACCTCTTGTATAAATCCTTTGGCGAACTCCATATTGTGTAAGCCCATTCAAGGTTGCTTCCACACTACTGTTGCCTTCATCATCTGCCTGTCCAATTACTTTAACTCGTGTTACAAGTGAAGCAATACTTCTATTCTCACTCACAGATTTTGTATTCTCTGCTTGAAATACATATATTGTCTGGTTGCTTCCCCTTGGAAGAATACTTGTCTTTCCTTCAGAAGCTCTAACTATACACTTTTCTGCGCCTTTTTTCACTGCATCATCCAACAGTTCCAAGATAATATCAGACAAATATTTATTATTATATTTCAATTTTCCATGTGTAACATTTGGTCCCTTATATTGATCCATAGGAATTTCCCAATTATCCAAGATACTGTTAATTGCAGACTGTGTTCCTATACCAGAAGAAAAATATAAATTATCTTGACTTTTTTGTAAATTGTAAAGTTCATCATAACAAGTACATTTTAAACGATTTCCATTGTTCTGTAAAGAAGGATTCCAAGATGTTACATATCCTCTTGCCACTTCTTTACTTGTACTTTCACCAATTGTAACAAATACTCCAATGAAACAACCAGGCTTGATCAGAGTTGATAGTCTGCCTTTTGCTGTTTTATCATTCCTAACGGTAAAAGAAGTTCGAACAGACATCTCATTTTCATTTTCTTCCCAGCCAAGATTTTCAATATAATTTCTTATATCATACTGTTTTCCATTTTCATCTACTACTATGATATGATATGTTATTTTTGACAAATCAATCATATTGCCTCTCCTTACGCTGGAATGGTCAGAGTTGTACCAGGATAAATCCAATGTCCGTGATCAGAATCTGTCCTTCCATACTGTCTTGCAGTTGCCTCAATAATTTCTGTATTTGCATCATAAATTCTTGTCCATTGCATTCCAGAACCATAATGCGTTTGCGCAATTCCCCACAAAGTATCACCTTTTTGCACAATATACGTAGTATCTGTAGATTCTGGTTCTGGCTCATTTCTAGGTTTTGTCTTTTTCACAAATTCTGCAATGTCCAATTCACTGGTATCATAAATTTTTAATGGTTTTTTCTCCACAAAAGTAATAGAATACTTAATATTCCCATATGCACCATATTCCACTGGTTGAAAAGAAGAAATTGTAACATCCATATTGATCCAAGTATCTGTCACAATCAGATTAAGCACTGTTCCAGCTTTCATAAATTCATCTAAAATTTTTACACATTCAGAAGGCTTTTTCCATGCATTCTTCTTAACAATCGCTTCCTTTTTCTTGGATTCTCCAAAAAATTCCCCTTCCCATGAAATTTCTTTCACTTCTGTACCTTTTGGCACTTTTATAGTTCCTTGAGATATAATATCAAAACTTTGATATTTGGATGTACTTTTACATTTTATCTGTTCTGGCAAAGTTGGAAAAACAAATTTTGTTTTTTTACCAACTGGAATTAATTTAATATCCATTTTCATGCCTCCTTCAAGGGCATATTAGAAAATACTTCACTGAGCTTTTCTGCCATTTCTCCGCCTAACTCATCTGCCATTTCACGCATATGTCTCCTAATTACCTGTAGGATAGTCTCCTCACTTTGTCCTTCTGCACTAGAAATATGAAATTCTGGCGCCATATTCACATTTATTTGAATACCTTGATTACTTTCTACAGACCTATTCTCATGATTTTCTGTTGGAACATACAAAGGTACTTTTGTATGATAATTATCATTCATAGCCTCCATATTTTTTATAGAAACATTTTCTGTTGAATCGCCCATATCATTAAAATCTCTGGCGTTTCTAAATAAGAATGTACTTGTATTGCTATTTACAAATCCACCTTCTGCATGAGTACTAACTCCAAGCATTTTTCCAGCCTGTTCATAAAGTTCCAAAGCTCTTTTTCTCCGGCTAGGATTGGTAGGGATAACAAATTCTCCATACCCTTCTTCTGCTAACCAAGATAATTGAGGTCCTCCACTGACATATCCTCCATTGGCTTTTTTGGGAATAGTTCCTTTATTGTTCTGTGTAGTTTCTGTTTGTAAACTTGATGATAAAAAAGAACCTGCTCCAGATGTTAAAGTATAATGTGGTGTAATATTTACTTTTGCTGTCACACTAAATGGTGTTGAAAATGCATTTGTTATTGTAGTTTCTGCCGACGTTCTTAATTGTGGACTACCTGTTTCTATTCCTTCTTGCATTCCAGTTGTCAGGGTAGTTCCATAAGTGTTTCCAAGTTGTGTAAAAGGCGAAAGCATATCATCACTGCCAAGTATTTCTTCCACAGATGGAAGCGTTTCCATCATATTTTCATGTAAGGCATTTGTATAGCTTTGTGGTAGGGAAGCTGCTGTTGCGGTAAGCACTTCCTGAAGATCTGTCTGAATTTCGGCATCTAATCCCTCTAAATTGAACATCTCAGTAATAAAAGAAGAATCCCAAGTAGAAACATCTGGTCTTATTGCCAATGCTTGATTCATTGCCTGTGTCAACTTCTCAGTGGTATTTCCTTCTATATCTGGCAAAATTCCCTCAAGTTCTTCTGAAAATGCAGAGGCAATCGTATCAAGCTGAAATTCTCCTACTCTGATGGTCAAAGCATTTACTTTTTCATTATATCCATCTACAATCTGCTGGTATAAAGTATCATATTCTTCTTGTGTAATTGCTCCCTCCTGTAATTGCAAATCAATATTCTTTAAGGATATATATAATGCATTATCATATCCTTGTTGCAATTGTGCAACATTTTCCTGTACCTCTGTTTGAAATTGTGCAAATGATTCTGCATCCATCTCTGCTCCATTGTACTTAATTTTTAAACTTTCAAATCCCGCATTTTCTTCTGCTTTTGATAACTTATCTGTAATTCCTATAATTTGTTCTTGCAGCTTTTCGATTGCAGATGCTTCATCCAACTCATATTCCACACCACCAATATTTACTACTATCATATCTTCTGTGGAAATCACTCCATCAGCCATTGCCTCTGATAAAACTCTTTGTAACTCTGTATTGGCTTCTTCTATCTGTGTTCCGTAACCTTCATACATAGTATCCATACCAGTGGTATCAGCTTTTCCATTTGTCAACAAATTTAATGCCACAGTTACTTCATAATGGTTATCCTGCACATATTGCTGAGAGGAACTAACAAAAGTATCTATTGCTGCTTTATAATTTTCCATATCGCTTTCTGATAATTTTAATCCAAGCGAAACATGCCAATTTTGCTTTTTTAAATCAGAAATATTACTTTTTAATGTAGAAAGAGAATTTGCTGTACTCTCAGAAGACAAACTAAATTCTTCCATGCTCTGCTGCATACCATGAAAAGTAATATCATCTGCTAACTTCTTTATTTCTTCTAGCGATAAATGCATATCTCCAAATGCATTTTCCATAACTTCTGCACAAGATTCTCTAAAATATTGTGCAAATTCTTCGGTTGACACTTCTGTATCCTCTAAAATTCTCAGAAGATCTTCGTTTCTAAATTTTACTTCATCTATAGTAAACCCTGTTGCTTCAAATACTTTTTGCGCCTTTGCAGCAGCTTCTTCCGCTTCTTTCTGCGCCTCTTCTGCTTCTTTTTGTGCTTTGGCTACTTCCTTTTCATATTCTTCTTTGACTTTATTTCCCTTTAGCCATCCGGCAATACCGCCAATACCAGCTCCTATCAATGCTCCTACTGCGGTACCTAAAACTGGAACAACACTGCCAATTGTTGCGCCAGCTAATGCGCCTGCTCCAACTCCTGCTACTTTCCATGCACCAGATTCTCCATATGCAGCAGCTTCATCCTTGTCTTCTGATTTAATTGCTTGATAGAAATCAACTCCTCCACTAATTAAAGACGCGCCTGCTGCTACCCCACCAGCCGCTGCCCCAAGCCCCACTGCGCTTAAAGCACCTGTGCTAAGAGATGCTCCTCCTGCCAAGTTTCCTGCTCCAAGAGCAATTGCTGTATTTGCTCCAAAACCAAGAAGCCCTGTGCCTGCATTTGCTGAACCAATCAGACTACCCATTAGTGATGTATCACCTGCAGAACTTCCAAATAATGACTTTCCCAATGAAAATGCTCCTCTCCCCATACTTGCAAAAGGACTTGCAATCTTCATCAACAAAGCTGCTGAAAATACAGAAGATAAATCAGCTGCTTCTCCACCTGGTAATAATTTTGCTGCATTTTTCACAAGATTTCCTAATCCTTCCATGATTTTTGAACTAACAGCTTTAAAATCAAATCCATCAGAAAATCCTTTTGCAAAGGATGCTCCAATACTAGAAGCTTCCTCTACTGTGTCTGATACATCAATTCCCAATAATGTCATAATACCAACTCTTAAGCCTGTCCCTAGTCCTGAACCAATATTTCCTATAACCTCTGCAATTTTTGCTTTTCCTGTACCATTCCACCACCTACTAAATGGCTCTATAATAAAATCATCCCATAATAATTTTACTTTACCAAAGAAATCTGCATTCTGCCATTCCTCTGTTTTCACAAGATTATCTAACTTATCTCTCATGATTTCTATTTTCTTATCTACACAATCCATAAGGCTATCTAGTGCACTGTCTATCATTGGCATAGAATCTGTAAGCCATTCTGCAAAATTTTTTACATAAGGTGCCAATCTTTCACCAAAGGACAATTTCACACCATCTGCAGCACTTTGTAAAAGAGTAAGAGAACCTGCAAGATTATCCATCATAATTTCTGCCATTTCTCCTGCTGCCCCATCTGCATTATTGACTGCTTTTGAAAGTTTTTCATAATCCTCTGTAGTAGCATTTAAAATTGCCAAAAATCCTTTTTGTGCATAAGTTCCCGCTATTGTGTTTCCAAGATTTGCCTTCTGTTCATCTGTGTAATCCGCAGTCGCTGCTCTCAATTCCTTCATAACATCCCCAAAGGCCCTTGCAGAGCCATCCGCATTAAAATATTCTATACCTAATTTCTTTAAAGCATCTGTTGCTCCATTGGTATTAGTGGAAAGTCTAGTAAAAATAGAATTTAAGGCTGTACCTGCCATATTTCCTTTAATTCCAGCATTTGCCATCAAACCTGTGGCAAGTGCTACATCTTCAATAGAATATCCTAATGTTCCAGCCATAGCGCCTGCATATTTGAACGTTTCACCCATCAATGTGACATTAGTATTAGATTTAGAAGAGGCTGCTGCAAGGACATCTGAAAAATGTCCTGCTTCATTTGCCTGCATGCCAAAAGCTGTTAGTGCATCTGTTACAATATCAGAGGTTGTAGCCAAATCCGTTCCTGAGGCTGCTGCAAGACTTAGGATACCTTCAATACCTCCCAACATATCTTCCGTTTCCCATCCTGCCATTGCCATATAATTAAAGGCTTCTGCACTTTCTGTAGCTGTGAATTTTGTGGTGGCTCCCATCTGTTTTGCCTTTTCGGTCAATTTGTCCATCTCTTCCTCAGATGCTCCACTAATTGCTTGTACTTTAGACATAGAAGCTTCAAAATCTTTATAGGTATCTATAGTATCTTTTAGCCCAATACTTACTCCTAATATAGCACCAGCTTGAAAGATTGGATTCTTTAATAAATTCAAAATACCCCTTACTGGAGCAGTAACTAAATCTACTGCCTTCATAGTAACATTCCATGCTTTTCCAGAAAAACTTTTTATTCCTCTTCCCACAGAAGAGAGAATGGGAGAAATCCTATCTTTGGCTTCCAATAGCACTTGATATTTTTCCTTTGCCCATTTGGAAAGACTTTTTTGAGTTTTATCTGCAGATTCATCAAATTTAGAAACCCTTTTACCTGCATCTTGTGCTGATTTGCCTGCTTTATCTGCCGCTTCTCCCATTTTGCCCAATTTTTTTATGAAATTTGATAATTCTGGCTCTGTTTTATCAACTGTTTCAATTGGAATTTCTATTCTAATGGTTTCAGCCATCTTTCTCACTTCCCTCCTGTGATTCTAAAGTGATTCGCATAGAAGCAAGCAAAAATGCCTGTACTCCTAGATTTTTTTTATAAAATTCATCTGGTGTAATCCCTGTTCGCTGGAAGATATGGTGCAATAAACAAGCTTTTCCGCCAGCCTTAATTAGTTTTTTGCTACTTCCTCCAGATTAGCGTCATAGCCACTCAGTCGGTCAATTGCTTCTAGTACCTTATCTTTCTCTCCTGCTTTCAAAGAATATTCAATCACATCCAATCCATTCATAATCTGCAGTTCTTTTTCTTGCAATGCAGCCCAAACCTTTTTATTATCCCAAAGTTTTTCACGGTCTTCCTCTACCGTTGCCTGATAAATAAGTGCATCTCGATATTTTACACCATTTGTTTCTTCTGGCATTTTCATACCAAGCTGCTTGTTACGTACATATTTTGTATATTTTTTCTTGCACTTGTCATATTCTTCTTCGGAAAGAGGGCGTATATGAAAGGCAAAATATAATTTTCCTTCACGAACAATTTCAATCTTTTGTCTTTCCTCTAAAGAATATCCTGCTGCATCAATCAGTCCTTGAATAAAATCTTCTTCTTGAAGTCTTATTTGTGCTTTACATTCTTCTTCTGAAAATACTCTTTCTTCTATTTGACTTTTGGTCTTTTCTGCTTCCATAATTGTATGTTTTTCTCCAAATGATACACTTGGTTTAAATTCTTTTTGTGGCATAATAACTTCCTCCTTATATTCACTTTTTAACTTTATATCATTGTATTAAGAAATTCCCAGTAATTTCTGTAACTTTGGTGGTCTGTTTACAAAGAAATTCCAATTTCGCTTAATTACATCACCCACTGAAATATTCTGTAAATCAACCTGACCAGAAGGAATACATTCACGATAGACAACCAGCTCTTCCGAACCATTTCTGCCCAAAAGAGAACCTCTAAAATTCCACACTGGCATTTCTTGTGTCTTCATTGCTTCAAATAATTCTTGGATAAAAACATCATCTTCTACTACAATCTGTGACATAGTAAGACTAACTGCAAATGTATTTGCTGTTTCATGTTCTTGTGCATCTCCAAGAACAGAATACTTTGCGTTGCTATAATTTACATTAGAATTAAAAGATTCTACAGTAGCAAGAAGTACTCCATCTGCATTGTAAAATGCACCATCTTTTCCTGTTCTTGCATGTCTAGAATCCCCTGCTGCTTTTACATTTCTCATCTCTTATTCCTCCGATTCACTTGTATTAAACTGAAATTTAAAGGTAAAATAAATATGTTCCATAGAATCCTTGTCTACGATATCAATATCAAACCAAGCACTATCCGCCTCTGCAATATAGGTAGCACTTTCAGACACATTACAAGAAACCAACTTGGATTCTTCCACCATAGCAGTACCCACTTCTTGGATACGACTGACGACGGTGCTTCTACCATTGGCATCATTGTCAATTTTTCCTATTAAGTCATCTGCAACTGCATGGATACGTCGAATCAATTCAAAACGTGCTTTTACACGTCGAATTTTTTTCCACCCATCATCCTGATTTTCATCTGGTTCCACCAGTGTATTTACTGCATTGTCAATCCAAATTTTCTTTTTCTTGTTATAACTAAAAACAATGCAACCACTTTTTTCAGCTGCAATCATCTGTGTATTGGTAAGACGTTCTAATATTTCTATAAATCCATTTATGACTGTATGAGTAAGAGAAGTATTTGAAGAACATGCTCCAATCATTCCTGCAATACGTGCAGCAGTTTGATAACCATCTAACTCTCTCTCCCGTTCTTTGATATGCGCATTTAAAATATAATTCATCTTTTCATCATTGAATGCTGCCGCATGTTCTTGTCTAGTTTCTAAATTTGTTGTATGCTTTTCCGCGACAACCGCCTGTACCAATAATCCTGCATCAAAAATCCGATTGATAAATGCTTCTAGCAGCAAATGTACTGCAGTATCTTCTGTATCTACACAGATTGTATTAAATTCATATGCTTCTGTCTGTGCAAATGCATTAGAATAATCTTCCGTCGTGACAGTTGGATTGCTTCCCTTTGTAAATATTTTCTGTGATACATTTTGTAACACTGCCTGTTCTAATTCAACAACAGCCTGTGCAGAAAAATTTTTAGATGATTCCAATGCTTTTACAAAAGAGGCAACCTCTCCCTCTCCTGCTGCAAATTCCAATTTTTCAAATTCTTGTGTACCAGAATATATCATACATTCTTTTTTAGAAGCATCCTCTAATTTTTCTCGAATGGATATCATAAATTCTTTTTCACCAGGATATTTTGCTGAAATATGAACTACATCTGTCCCTTCACTATCCTGTAAAGTAACAGATGCTTTTGTGCCTCCATTTCCTACACGACAAGCAATAATCGTTTTTGCTCCACCATTGATTGCTTCTTTTATGGTATCTGTAGTAAGAGCAGTGCCAAACAAATTCTCATAACCATCTTTTGCATCCAACTCTACTGCTTTGTTTAATGGACCAAAATCCGCTCGAAAAATAACAGCAGTGACGCCTTCTAAGATACTATTCACGACGCCACTATCTTTTCTTTGAATATTGAAATATGCACCTGGTCTTACTTTCGTTTCTCCTATCATAAATGTTCCAGCCATAAATTAGACAACCTCCTTTTGTATAAATGTCTTAACAATGTTTTTTGCATGTGAAACCGTACAGGCTGAAATTCCTGCCTTTTTCAAAGCTGCCATAACACATTCTTTTCTTGTATGAAAAAGAACTTTCGCATGATCGGAAAGTTCTTTTACTGTGTAAACAGATTCTACTGATTGTTTTTCCTTTTTTGAAAAATCCACCTGTGATTCTTTCTTTTTTATTATTGTTTTCTTTTCCATTTCTTCTGCCATTTTGATTTCCTCCTAATCATAATGAAACATTTCATTTTGCATTAACTTTTGCTTTGCTCTATACCTTAAAAGACCATAATGCCCTGTAAAAAAAATTTGTCCATCTTTTAAATAATCAGATTTATAATTTACCTGTAAATCTTTCAGGAACATTGGAGAATGATCTAGTAGGATAATCTCTCCATTTAGTGACATACTGTTTGCAATAGCAGTAATTAGTTTCATTCTTTTTTTGCTTTCTGGGCATAAAATATGAATGGCTATTTTGCCATCCATCCATGCGACTGTATTTGTTTCTTCCGATTTATTAATAGATAATAGGCGACAATAAATCACTGGTCTTTCAGATGTTGCTTCTGTTATTTCTTCTATTCTGTCGTATCCTATTATCAAACACTCTGGACATAATTCCTTTATATATTTGTTAGTTGCCATTACAGGATCTGGATCAGATGTTTCTTGAGAAGAATATTCTAAAATATCAAATCGTATTTCACTTCCGATTGTCATATTTCCCTGTTTTTCTTCTATCGTAAATGCATCTGTTCTTGCCCAAGTAAAACAATAGATGGTATCCCCCGTGGGCTTCAATATTACATCTCTCAAGCAATCTTTCACCAATGGTTCTATAGCCTCTGGCATAATATTTGTGGTATTTTGACATAACAAAGAGACTGATAAAACACCTGCACTATGTCTTTCCTCATTCGCTTGTAAGTCGAAATTATAAATTATTTTGGGATATTGTAGATTTCCATTCCATCCTTTCTGATTATCTTCTGGCGATTCGGGACTAAAAATAGCAGGTGATTCAGCAAAAGTTGCAAGACATTTTACAAGGTTTTCTGAACTGATAAATCTCTTATAAATCAGTTCTTCCAGAATCATAGTTCTCTAAAACTCCTTTCACCTTTTTTATATTTCCTTTTGCTTATTATCTGCTAAAATACTATATTCTTGAATTTTTGACATATCCTCAGACCATCTAATTTCCCATTGCCCTTCTGTCACTTCAGATACAGGAATCATAAAATGATTTGTTACATTTCCAATTTTAGGATGATATTGTACAATCAATTCACTTTCTGTCGCTGATGTCACAAATCCAGCCTTTCCTTCGTTCCATGTACGATGTTTACCCCAAAGTAAATATCCACACGCAATCTGAGTTAGATCAAAAGTGGTTACTGGTTTTTCTGTTAGCAGAGCCATTTCTTTCTCCTCCTATTGATAAGATTCACTATAAATTCGCTCAATTTCTGAACGTGCTTTTTCCTTTATTTTTTCCACATATGGTCTGGCTGCCATTTTAGAAGTTCCATGTTCCAAGGCTGCTGCATACTTTTCTTGACTTTCTAATTCTGCAATTATGGATATCCCACCACTAGAAACAAGTCTTTGTTTTATGTTTCCATTCCAGTGCAGACGTAGGCTGCCTGTTCTTCTTGCTGGTACTTCTCCTGGAGCAGACGCAGTATAAGTTGCTTTTTTTGTATATGGCTTTCGATATACTCTGCCGCTTCCCTGCCCCTTTAGTACTTCTAACTCCGCATTACGCATAGCATTAACTACTCTGGTAGCTCTGGATAATACTTTTCTATTAATATCTTTTGTTAATTCTTTTTCCTTTACTTTAACTGCTCTTCCAGCAGAATAAATAGAATCTGTTTCTACCCATAATTTCACTTCAAATCCTGCCTTTCTTCTGCATAGTAAATAGTTGAAATTCCAAAATCTCCCACATCATCTATATCAACAATATAAAATATACGATTTCCTAGAATCAGTTTATCTGTTCGATTCGCCTTTGGTTTTCCAGCCTGAATAATTGTATGAGTAACAATATGTTCTTTTTGACTATGATTTGTTCTGTCTTCCTCAGATGCTTCTGCAAGACATCCTTTCAGAGTTTTGATTCCATCACCAATATGTTGATTTGCCACTCTTCCTGTACTTGTTACAATCTGTGTATTATGCTCAAGAATAAATTCTTTCCATAAATTTCCTGACCTAAAATACATCATTCTTGTATTTTTCATCCGTTTTTCACTCTTTCATTTTGTTGCATACCAGAATAAAAATATGGAGGCTTCTTGTATCTTCCACCACTAGACTGTGGCACACTGCAAGACTCTACTAATACTTCTTTTTTCAACTGGTCATAATCTGCACGCCACAGTTTTGCTCTCTCCTGCATATACAGCCATAGTGCTCCAGTCTTTGTGTCAACCTCATAGGCAAAGCGCCGACATAAGCTCTCTAATAACATAAGCTTTGCCCTTTTCCATGATTTCGGATAGCTGTCAATTGCCGCTTGAATTTCCTCATCCGTCAATGCTGTGGTATCAGATAATCCCTCCACCATTGTATCTCCTAATTCAAACCTCATGCGGTCCTTCGTAAAATTTTTGATATTCTCTGGTTCATAAGTATAACTTTTTTTTGCCATTAAACATCTTCTCCTTTTACTGCATTTTGAATTGCTTTTCGGTGATCTACTGCATAAAGCAGTCTCAAAACATTCTTATTTTTTATATTAGCTATTGCTTTTACAGCTTCATTTGCGTTTAATTGCATTATAGTAAATACTTGTTGAATTTCTTCTAAAGTAGCAAATATTATTATTTTTTCTTTCTCTAGTCCATCTTGCACTGAAATCTGAATCGTTTCCTGAGTTCTATTAGACTGGTTTTCTTCCAATTTTGCTATTGTATCTTTTAATGCTTTTTGTTTCTGTTCCAGTCTTGCAGTCACCAAAGATATTTCTTTGTCAATCATTGTATTTACCTGTTCTTGTGTAAAAGTGTTATCAACACTATCTTCTGATATCTTTTTATCATTTTTTATAATATTAATAACACCTAGCTTTTCTTGTAATACAAAATCTACAATTAAATTCTGTGGTATCTCGTCTCCTATAAAAAATTTCTTTCCTCCAAAACTACATGGTTTCTTAGCAATTAACCTCATAATGCTTCCTCCTTATACTGCATCCATAAAGTACATTGCCAAATCATCTGCTGTTTTTTTCATATCTGTTGCCATCAATCCTTCAATAAATTCAGAATGAGTTCCAGCTTCTCCATCATAATTTAATATTGGCATAATATCTCCATTTCCAAGCATATCCCAAGTAAAAATATAACCAGCAGAAGGTTCTTCAATGGAGGGCATATTTGTTGCATATGCTAATAAAAACCCATTAGGGTCACCAATATAATCCATATTTGCTTTTTGTCCCAACTTTGCTTTATTCATAATAGAACGTTGTACCGTAAGTCTTTCCACTCCAAATAATTGAGCCAGCACATTTTCTGTGACCGTTGCAGGATTTGCAGTAGACCCGCCATACTTAATTCTTTCCAAGATTGCTGGATGTTTCTTTAACGCATTAAATACATTGACCCCAATAGCAATTCTATTTGGCATACGCCCTGTATTCTGCTCCATCATAGTTTTTCTCTCATCAATCAATGCTACAGGGTCAGAATTTCCATTTGAAAACTTAATAAACTGACCAGAAGTTGGTGTTATTGAATCCACCCCTGTTTCTTCATGTCTCCATATACCAGGCTGAAAGAAATTCTGAGCAAACATTACATCCTGATGGATATTCGCCTGTTCTGCCATAGTTTTGGTACGTTGCATCTTAGGATCTCTTGTGATAGGTCCCTGTCTGCGTGTCAAATCTGTTTGTTTTATTTTATCAATTCCCATAATCATCTGATCAACTTTACAAGCATAATTTTCCGTATGCTCCGATAATACAGCAGGGTCAACTTTTCCATATGCAGGTTTTCTTTGCCAATTGTCACGGAGCAAATCTTCTTTATTAAATACATAATAATTATCAGAAGATAAAGCCACTGGGCAAATCGGAAAAATTGTTTTTGCAAATGCCTTGCTGTCGTCTTGATAATAAGCTAATGCCATATTTGATAATGCGGTATGGGGTCTAAAAGCTCCCTTTGCAATGTCTGCTTGAATACTAGCGGTTGTCCTTGTCATTTTTTTCTACCTCCAAATCAATTTTTCTGATATTTTGTAATCTGTATTCTACAATATTCTTCTTTTGAAACTGTGCTAAGCGCAATTCCTAAAATATAATCACCAGCAACAGCGGTTTTTGCACATCCGTCTTTATCTGCTGTTACTTCAGTACCCTTCACAATTTCTTCTCCTGCTAATAAATATCCAATATCCTTTATTTGAATTTCTATTTCATCACCTACAGAAACTTTTCCAGATTCTAATCCTGAAATATCATTGAAACCTGCCTCAATTAACGCAATACCTACAAAAGGTTTGGTACCATCTGCTGCAAGAATTACATTTCCATCATTATCATAAATCATAGCTTTGTTTCTACAATCTGCTATTGCTGCACCTGCATTTTCTACAAGTGTAGCAGTTTGATTAATTTGTACTCCATTGAAATTTCTGTTGCTCATCATAAATTAATTCTCCTTTCAAAATCCAGCTTCTTCTTCATATTCGCCTATAATATCTGGATTTTCTTCCCATGCTTTTGCTACTGCTGCATTGTAACTTAACATAGGGTCCTTCTCCATATAATTCTTAGCAATACTATGGATTTTTGCTTCTGCTGAACTATCTCCTCCATGACCAGATTTTCCAATTTCAGAAAATACTCCTGATTTTTCTACTGCATCTACTGCTTGATCTAAAACAGCAATCATATCCTGATATATAGTACCTCCCATTGTTTTCAAACTTTTTAATACTGGTACCAATTCCTCTTCTGTTTTACCAATAATTGCATATTTTTTAGCTATCTTCTGCAACTCACTATTTTCTGCAGCTTCCTTGAATTTTTTTAGTTCTTCTAATTCTGCTTTTATGATTGGATGCAGACCTTTATAGATATCTGTTGCAGCAGGTATCTTTGTCTTTTCCGTTTGCAATACAGAATTTATTTCTTCTGTTCCACAGCGTTTTTCAATAGAATTTAAAAAAGCCAACTCTGCAGGTGTCAATTTACTTTTGTCAATCTTCATTTCTTCTCCTTTCAAATTTTCCTTTGCTATTTGTGATCCTTCTACTTCTTTGTAAGACTTACTAATAGCTCTATCTAATCTATCTCTTGCGTGCTTTATTATTTCTAAATCAGTTTCTGTAACCTCCTCTTGTTTTTCTTCAATCCCAGCTTCTCTGCCTCTAGACCATTGTTTTATAGATTCCATAACAACTGTATGAAATTCCTCTAGACTTTCGTTCATTGCTTCTTGAACACTTATTTCATCTAACTCTTCCTCATTTAAAATAGAATACAAAGAAGATTGCAATGCCGAACATACCTCCCACATTTCATCCATTATCTTTCTGTTTTTTATCTCATTATATTTTTCATGAAAAGAACTGGATGCTTCCTTACTTATTTCTTCTATAGTACTATCAATTTCTTCCTGTTTCATTCCTGCGGACTTTGTCAAAAAAGAAATTAACTTATTTAAAATATTGTGATTTTTCTCACTGTTAGCTTCTGGTAAAATAAAATCTTTTCCTTCCTTGCTCTTAAACAGCTTAATATAAGCATCTGGATTTGCACCTTCATCTACAAAATCTACTTTTTTGATTTTGAGATTTTTTAGTTTTGTCACCACTTTGTTTTCTCCTTTCTGAAATCTTATAAATAATAGAAAGCACACTTTGTCAACTTTCTATTACTACGAATCAAGTAGAGAAGATTTCTTCTACCTGTTGTGTGTCTACATGCCACTGTAATTGATAATAATCTTCCTATGAATGTGTATAATTGGGTAGGGAAGATTCTTCTTCCCCTACTCGCTACGCGCGGTGTGCATACTGCGTAAGCAGTAAATTTCCTTATGCGCCCTCTGTGCATACAAAAAGACATCCTTCGTGGATGCCTTATGAATTACCTTTTTTATTTTTACAAATTTTATGCTATCATCATTCAGATTAATAAAAATTACAACTCTATTCGTTCCGCCTCTCCCTCAATCGAAAACATTAAATACTTTCCATTTTTAACTTTTTCCCAGACATCTTTATCTAAAACTTTAAAACCAATCCACCATCCAACTGGAAGTACTCCTTCTGGCAGACCTAACACCTTCATTTTTTCTTTTGTAAATACCATACTTTCCACTAATACTGCTGAACCACCTCTTTCATGCATCTCACCACCTTCTCTATATAGTTCAACAAATTTATATGCTGCATTTTCTAATTCTTCTGGTTCCACAATATCCTGCTGATAATCCTCAATCATTTCCCCATTAGCTCGTATAGAAATATTTGCCCATCCAAAGGCAAGCATTTTGTCATCATTGGATTTTGTTATTTGAAATCTTCCCTTTAGCTGCTTTGAATTATTATCTATTAAACTATTTTCTGATATCATTAAGGATTTTTCTATTAAATCTGAAAATTTTTTCATTTTGTTACCTTTCTATTAGTTATGTATAATTAAGTAGAGAAGATTTTCTTCCTCTATTCGGTCACGTGAAGCACATGTTGCATAAGCAGTTAATTTCTTTCTGTTCCCTGTACATAAAAATAACCCTCTTAAATAAAATAAGTGAGTTATCTCAAACTATTTTATCTATTCATACCAAGAAATAAATGGGAACTACAACCTACAACCTACAATGACAATTAAAAACCCACGATTACAATTACCTAAATATCATTATTATCATAATCACAACTAGTTCCTGTTACTTCTTCAAATGTCTTATTTTCCTTTAAGCATATTCTAAGTATAGCAGAAAATTCTTCCTCATCCATAATAAGCCCTTCTGTAGTAAAAAGTTTATTAAATTTTTCATAATATTCATCCATTAACCGAGCAGATTCTGGAAGCCCAATCTTTGAATAGTCCTTTTTTAAAAACTCTGGCATTATAAATTCACTCATACCACGCAACCTCCTTCATTAATTCATCAAACCATCTATAAGCAGATGGGAAAAAAATTTTTATATTTTTTAATTTCTCTGAATCTTCCAATACAGATGCACTAAAGAAATGTGCAAATGCTTCTCTCTCCAATTTTCCTTTTTTACTCCAATAACTATCTTCATGCAAATAACGCCATTTATATTCTCCCCCATAAATACCAGAAAATAAATCAGATATAATATGTACTTGATTGATAGGTGCTTTTTTTATAGCATCTGATAATTCTCTTAATGATTCTTCCTTATTATATCCATTTATTTTTGCATATTCAAGCAAAAAACTTTCTGCATCAGTTTTTAAAAGATTTCCAAACACCCCATTTTGTGAAATCCTATTCAGCAGCTTATCTATGTTATGTCCCATTTCATGAAATGTGGTAGCATATTCCCCCTTAACATTAAATCTGTCTTTGGAAAAATTTATAAATATTCCATTATAAATATCGTCAAATCTACTTGGACCTAATGCATTTGTTTTTAAAAAAAGAATCTTATCTGAATTAGCTAAAATTATTTTTCTGTAATGTTCTGGTGAATTTTTTATAATCTCATTTATATTTTTAGCATGTCTTCCTTCTAATTCACATAATGCGAGTGGTGGATTCATTCTGGTCGTATTATCAGATATTATCTTTGCCTTCTCCTTAAAATCATTAATAATCCCTTGACCAAAATCATTCTCTTGGATTTCTAACTCACTGATATAATTCTCTGTTTCTCCCAAACTTGTATTACGTATTGCATTTACTGAATCTACCTCAATATACTCCACTGCACAAGCACATCTTGGATGAGCTGGTGGCAGTAAATCTTGCCCCTGAAATAATTTTCTTCCTTTGAATGGAAATTCCTTATCCATTTCAATTTCCATTCCTTCCAACGCTTGGCATATGCTACACACATGGTCATCTCCTGAAGTACACCAGCGTTTTTTCACTATTCCAATTAAATTTTGAGATTGTGCCTGACGGATAGCCTCATCTGCTCCGCGGTTATATGCAAATGCAGTCTCTGTTTGAGCTATGGTCATAGCTCTTTGTCTATGTTGCCGTTCTGCATATTTCGCTGCTGCATCTCTTGCTTTTTTTTGAATATTTTCTAGCTTCATTCTTGGATGTTCTTTTTTCAAGGTAGTAACAATATTGTCATAATAACGCAAATTCGCTTTTGCTTGAACTTCTGTCAATCCAATACAAGGTCTTAAAAATCTAGCCAATTCATCCACTGTATGTTTTTCTAATACTTTTTGAGCAAGTAATGCCTGTATTGCTTGTCTTTGTTCTATAGAAGAGGATGTAACAAATGCAGCTCCTCGCTTTTCTATCCAATTTAGAATATGTGGTGTTTGTAGACGAAAGGTAAATGGTAATTCCCCTATCAATGGCTGACTTATGGATCCTGCTTGCATTGCGTTTTCCAAGATAGGTTTCCACTTATTTGCAATCATTTTAGAATAATCTCTGCTCCATGACTGATAAATAGATTCATCTAATAAACCCTTCTTTACCACTTCCCTTAATTCTTGGTAAGTAATAACATTTTGCTGGTCTTTCCAAAAACCACAAAGAATTTGCATGGGTTCTTCCAGATTTCCATCTAAATATCTTTGTAGTCTTGCTAAGATTTCCTCTGCATTTTTCGATTGCATTTTCTTAATTTGTTTTACAGGCATAATCAACATTGTCATAACTTATACCCTTCCCAAACGTTTGATAGCTGCTTCTCTTTCGTTCTCTAAAATCTCTTCTTGCAAATTTTCTTTTACTGGTGGTTGTTTCTGATTTTGTTGCTGTTCTCTCTGTAAATCTATTTCATTTACATTTGTAGTTCTTTCTGGAAGATGCCCAACTTGTCTAATATAATCTTCTAATCCATCATCTGGTATTAATACTCCTATACCTGTCATATCCTTGATAAAGGTTGATACTTTTGTAATATCTGCATCTTCAATATCTCCGTGGGTCATTTTAGGATAATCTGTAATTCCTGCAAAATGTTCTTTATTCCATTCCATCAAGGCAGGAATGCCTTGACTATTAAAAGTCTCACATATAATATCCAAAAAGGCACCAATGGCAACTGCAAACAATTCTGTTTTATCAGAACTTAACGCAAAACTTCCTATTTGCTGATGTCCAAGCAAAATAAAATCCGCTAGTACCGTCATTGCTATTCTGGTATCGTAGCGGTTAATAATTGCATTTGTATCAAATTGTCTTGTACCTCCAGAACTTAAAAGTTCTAACTCAAAACCATGTGGAAGTACCACACCTTCTAATTCGTCTCGCCGGATATTTCTTACCATTGTTTCTAATTCTGTGCGAACTTTAACATTCATTTCATTGTTGTCATCCCATAAATCAAAATCTTCTGGACCATGTAAGACAGGAAGTCCTGCCAAATCCCTTTCAATTCCAATTCCTTCTATTTCTTGTATCCTTCGTTTAAAGTACCAAGAACGATAAGCATTTCTTAAAATACTTCTTCCTTCTGGATTATTTTTACGACTTTTTGTTCTAAATAGCAATGCTTTATCTGTGGGGATTGTATACAAGTTATAATATGGTGGTGGCATTTGTATCATTCCTAACAGATTATCTTCTTCATCATATTCCCACTGATATAAAGTTTCTTGTGCTCGAATGGGAAGTTTTTGCCAACCAATTAATCCATCTTTATATTTACTTCTTGTCCGTATATCTTTTGTTTTTCCCATCCGTCTCTTATACACAATCTCATGAAAACTCCAACCAAATGTAAGAAAGGAAAGAATTTCAGAAATCGTATCTGTCCAAGTTTCCTGCATATCTCCCATACAGCTTTTCACAAACTCTGCTGCCTCTTTATCTTTTGCAGTAGCACCACTTGGTTCTATATTCCATTTTGCCTGTCTCACTAACATTTCAATTGCAAAAAGAATTGCACCAACCACATCATCATTTTCAGACATTTCACTAAAAACAGCTATCCCTCTTTTTCCTCTAAGTTCAGGCAAAAATTCCTCATAAATTACTCCTCCATATCTCCTTTGTCCAATACGACCTCTCTCTTTATAATCCGCCACGCTTCTCACCTCCAATAACTTGACTTTTCAAGAGCGGATGTTACTGCTTTGTTTGGTGTATTTACAGTATGCTTTCGAATTACTGTATAACACATGTAGCGTAGGGCATCTAAACAGTGATCTCTTTGTTTTATGGGTTTATCTTCTCCATGTTCTGCTGCTTTTGTATCCCATATATAAGATGCAAACTCTTTTATGGTATGTACACAAGATTCATGTATCAAAATTTTTCCTTCATTCAACAAAGATGCCACATAACGTATGCCATCTAATACATTATTTTCTGCTTTCTTTATGAAATATCCACGCTTTTTTAACTCTATAATAAAAGAGGCAGCAGAAGGATCTATTACTATTTTTACAGGTTTTATATCTTCCAACCATTTTTCTAAATCATCTGCATACTCCACATCTGTTTTTTGGTTTCCTTCTTCTTTTCCGCTGTAGTAATATTCTCTGCTACATATCCAGTTTCCTGACTTTTCCTTATGCCATAGCAAAAACACAGTGGCATTTTGTATTCCATAATCACAGGATACATAATAAGGTCCCTTAGTTTGAATATCTCCACACACAACATGCTTTTGTATATCAAACATATCATAGATAACACCTTCTGCCATTGCCCATAATCCTAAAATATAACGCTTAAAAAATACTCCTGTATACATAGAATGATATCTTATCTTAATGTCTTCGCTTAAACTCAAATTATCCTCCATTGTAAAATGAAGGTACAAAATATCTTTCAACCCTAAATTCTGTATTCCTTTTACTGACTTTTTTCTGATTTCAGCAGTTTTCTGTTTTCCTAGATATCCTGTAGACTTATATATCCAATTTAACTTAAACCAATGATATGGTCCTTCTGGATTACAATTAAACCAATATTTAGAACCCGCAACAGAACATCTTCCAGTTGCTTGATTTACAAAAGATTCTGGCATTAATGCTACTTCATCGAAAAATACTCCTGCTAATGTGATACCTTGTATTAAATCTTGGGAGCGTTCATCTTTCCCACCAAATATATAAAAATAATTTGTTACATTACTCTTTGTAATAATAACAAGATTATCTGACCTATGGTCTGCTACATGATACCCACGTGAACATAACATTATTTTGAGCCAAAAAAATACATTTCTACGAAAAGAGCCAATTGTTTTTCCACACATACCAAAATTTTGCCCACAAAATCTTTCCATCGCCCAGAATACAAAACTTAAAGACATGCATATCGTCTTTCCAGAACGAATTGCCCCATCAGCAATAATTCCATTCTGATTTTTCACTGGAGAATTATCACACCACCAATTTAATACCATTCTCTGTTTTTGTGAAAATGGTTCAAAATGAAATATCTGTTTAACTTTCTTCATCCGACCAATCTTTCTCTGATGAAATATTTAACGCACTAACAAATCCATCATCTCTATTTTCCTCTTGCTCCATCCCTATTTCTACTTTAGCTTTCAACAAAGCAATTTCTGCCTTCTGTTTTTCGGTAGCCAAATCCATATGGTCTGATAACCACTGTAACGCCTTCATGCGGTCTGCAAGTTTTACCTTGATGCCATCTCTGCCTTTCGAGACTTCTGATATTAAGGTTCCATCTATTTCATTACTCTCTTTCAAATTTACATAGTTAATGGTAATCTCTTTTACTTCTCCTGTATTTTTATCCGTTACTTCAATTTCTTCCGTTCCAAACTCGGTATAATCTGTAATATCTGCAAATGCGATATCTAGATATTTCTGGAAGATATCTGCTTCATTTAGAAATTCTCTATTTAACCGCTCTTGTTTCAATCTTTGTATTTCTTCTTTTATCTTAACATTTCCTAAAAGTCTAGAACCACTCACGGCTGCTACTGCATAATCCACTCCATAGGCTTTCTGATAGGCTTTCGTTGCATTAAAACACCGTACATAAGAAATACAAAAAAGCTGTTGCTTCTCTGTCAGTTCTGTATGTTGCATTCCTTCCCTGACTTCTTCTGCTACAGCTTTTGGTTCCTGTTTTGATTGTATCGGAACGTTCGTTTTATTTTGACAGGAACGTTCGCTTTGTTGTTTATTGAAACGTTCACTTTGCTTTTGTCTTGTAGGAGAACATCCTTTTTGTTTTTCTTTGGAACCTTCCTTATTTCCTATTTTCTTCTCTTCCTTTTCCCAGCCATAAGTACTTTTCCAACGCCGAACGGTTCCTGCTGGAACTTTCAATTGTTTGGAAATCTCTACTAGCCGCATACCCGTATCATAGAGTTTCTTTGCTTCTAGTACTTTCTCATTGGGTCCACGTGCCACATCTTCTACCTTCTTTCTTCTGGTTTTATCAAACTCATATTTATATCAAACACTATTTCCTATCTATCATATTTTCTTTTTCTTTACAGGAGGTACAGGCACCCTAGGTTTCAGATGCCTGTAAACAATTGGATTTTCTCCATATAAAAAGGATACTGAATAACTTTCAGTATCCTTTTGGGAGAGAGGGAGTATCTGAGGGTGTTTCTCTGCCATGCGTTTCCTTTCATGGCTTACTATCATAATAACAGATTGAAAACGGAAAAAACGGAAAAAACGGAATTATTTTATATTGCTTTCATAAAAGTTGAAAATTCTTTTCTTATTCCCTCTCCAGTCGCCTTTCTTCCCATTCTTGCTGCTGTCTGTTCCCAAGATAATCCCTCAAAGATTTTATAGGTTATGATTCTCTGCATCCGTATGGGAATGGTATTCAACCACAGTTCCACCTGGAACTTTATATGTTCTGCCTGTGCTTTTCTTTCTTCTAAGATATGTTCTTGTTTGCGTAAGAGGATATCATCTTGGTAAGAAAATGCTGTCCCTGATATGTGAAACTGTTGTTCTTGGTAAGGAAACTCTGGATTACTTCCTTTTACACCCTCTTGTACCATCAAATTCTTTTTCCGTTTTAGTTTTTTCATCTCCTGTTCCGTCTCTTTTACCAATTCACAGGCATCTATATATTCCGATAATAGCTTTTTGTTCAAGTGTCTTCCTCCTGTTCTTTTCCACCCATCAGATTTCTATTTGTTTTATATGTAGTTTGTTTTTCTTATTACTTCACTACCTTACTTCCATTTCATAGCTCTTACTTACTCTAGCACAGTCTCTTCTACTATCTTCTTTTTCTTATAATTGTATATCGCTCCTGCGACTGCCTGTGGTTCCATATGCATTTCCGTTGCTATATCTTTGTTCTTCCATCCGGCTTTCTTTAGTGCCATGATCTTTCCAATATCAATCCGTTTTTTCTTCTTTTCTTTCTGAAACTCTTTTTCTTCTTCCAATTCCTTCTTTTCCTCTTCTGTAATAAATATTTTTATTTTTTCCATGCATTTTTCACAATAATGATTTTTTTCAAATATATTTTCTTGTAGTTGCTTTCCTTCTAACTGCTCCTTAAAATTCCATACAAGATATCCAATTTTTTCTGGCTTGGATATCTCTTTTCCACATTTGTCACATATGATTTGTAACATCATTCTTCTTCCTCTCTAAATCTTCACATCTATGCGTACCAAACAAATCAAAATCCATCTTACATTTACATGCTTTTCGTTTTACATCTTCTTCGGAAAGCCAAATTCTATGTAATCTACACCAGTAAACTGGATTTTTGCAGATTTGATTGTTTAATCCCATAAATGGATGTCTTTGGTCTGCGATTTGATAGGTCATGGTGTATCGCTCTCCCATGAAATAGCCTGTCCGCAATTCTCACAATGTGGTAAATGTCTACCACCCCATTCTTCTTGATAAACAATCCAACCGCAGTTAGGACAACAATCGTGATTATATTCGTCTTTAATCGCTATCTTCGGTCTCTGCTTTTCCCTTGCCTCCCGGCATTCCTCGACTGTGCCGATTGCTTGGTACTGCTGGATTTCTTCAAACATCAAAATAACATCTTCAAGAAAGCTTCTTGCTATCCTTGGTTCGCTTTCCTCATTGGTTTCCAAATAGTCTTTTAATACTGAAATTTCTCTCTTATCAATCATTAAATAGCCTCCAATCTATTCCATCTCTATCTATTCCAAAACCATTCATCATATTTTATACAGAAATCACTACATACTTTTTTGGCACAATCTTCACATGGTTTACATTGGCATTTTTCTAAATAATCTGCTCCATCTTCTATATAATCCGCTTCACTCATATCATAATCGCTCATAACCGCACCTCATTTCTTAAATTTGTTTCACAAAATCTCTCCCATATACATTCAACTGTAAAACATAGGCATACACCATCTGTTTTGTATTATTCACGATATATTGAGATTCATCATCAGTTTCAACTGCCTCAATCTGCGCTTTTAATGTTTCAATCATTGCGTCTTTTAATGTTTCAATCATTGCGTCTTTTATTTCTCTCTCACTTCTCAACATCTTTTTCAACCTCCATTTCTGCCAACTTATTCTCGGCTTCTTTTTGCGTGAGAAATATTGTTTCTCCAAATCTTCCTTCCAACATACCCAAAGCACACATAAAAGCGTCTGCCGTTGTTTCTCCAATAACAGTTTTTCCCCTTGGCAAAGAATTAAGAGTATACACCGTATCGCCCACCGCACAAGGCAACTTCAGCAACCGATTTTGTTCCTCTAAGTCCTCGTAATCAGACAGCTTTTTTATCGCTGTATTTACCGTTGCTTCTGTGTTATCTTTCAGGTGAATCAATCCCGAAAGTGCTTTAATTGTCAACCTCTCCATTCTTCCTATCCTTCATTTCCTCATACCTCTTAACCACTTCATACACCATTTCTTTTCTACCACAGTTTTTCCTTTCTGGGCAGTTAATCAAGTTTCAAATAATGATAACTGACCATCACATTCCTTACTTTTCGTCTCTCTTGGTCTATATTTTGCATCCTCTGGATTATCAATTCTGTTATAATAAAAAGCATCTATTTCATAAAAATCAAAATCCCTACAAGCATCTCTAATACTTGTTCTTTTTACCATTTCATTTTTCTTTTCACATAATCCAGTACTTTCACCTTGTCCAATACAATGGGAACAGTATCTGCAATAGTGCTTCAAAATTGACATCTACTTTTCTCTCCTACTCTACATCCACATCAATCCCTGTAATCTCTTTAAAAATTTCTTTATCAAAATTTGGAATTTCAATAATAATCTGTTTCTGTTCCTTGGAAAGTCTTTCCCACCAAGTAACTGCGTTTTTGCAACTATCCAATATCTTTAAATAACCACCTGTTATTTCAGCTTCTGGATGAAATTCTTTCTCTTCTTTATTCATTTTACCAAATGGCACATACTCAAGTACATCCATTGGAACCTGTTTTAATAGATGGCAAGCATCACTTTCCAACCAGTCCTGATAAGTCCATGTAGAAGGTTTGTTAAATAGATAGATTTTGGGATCAATCGTGTTAAAACATCCATTTGAAAAACTACACTTATTCCAATTTCCGCTGTTGCAATTTCCGCTGTTCCAATCTCCGCTATTGCAATCTCCGCTGTTCCGATTTCCGCTGTTCCAATTTCCGCTGTTGCAATTTCCGCTGTTCCAATTTCCGCTGTTGCAATCTCCGCTGTTATGATGACCAGTGCATTTTTTTCCTATATTCACAATTTCAAGTAGTTCATTCCAAGGAATTTCACGTATAATTTCAAGTTTATTTGTACAACATTTATCACCTTTTTCTATAATATCTCCATAGGCAGCTACTTCTGCGACTTTGTTTTCAGACCGAAAGGAATAATAATTAAAACAATCTACTGCCTTTTTACAAAAATGCATTCCCTTATCACATATAGAAGGAATCACCTCCTCTTCAAACTTACCTGGACAAGTATACACTTTGTTTCGACAAGTCCAATCAGGATTAAATACTTTGAACCCTTTCACAACTTTTTCTTTATCCATTTTCATCTTCTCCTTCTTTATTCCTACATTTTCTATCTGCCTCTTCCACTAAAGCGACTGCCAAAGCCTTTGAAAAGGGTGTCTGATAAGTTTTATAAAAGATATTTGCTGCTGCTATTAACTTTTCCCAATAAATATCATTGTTTTCAGGCTCCCAGTATTCTTGCATCAACTTCCAGTAATCTTGTAGCATCTGAAACTCTTCACTTTCCTTTTGAAATCTTACTGCTGCCACTTTTCTTTCACCTTCCCTCTCTTTTATCCCCATCTAAAACCATCTTTCCTTAATCAAAGGGCGTCTTCTCTTTCACTTTACGCCATTCCTTCGCCTGCTCTTTTACTTCTTCTATGCTTTCTTCCACTTCTTGAAAACGCATCTGCTCTCCATCAAATTCTAATACTAGTTTTCCTGCCTGCCCCTGCCGGTTCTTATCTACTTTCAATCCTTTTTTCTTTCGGTCCTCTGTTAAGTTCCACAACAAGGCGATAATACTGGCATCTTGTTCAATGTCTCCCGCTTCTCGTAGTTCTGCCATCGTTGGTTCTTTGGTCTCCCGCCCCTCTGACATACGGTTTAACTGAGAGAGCGCAATAATTGGAACATTTAATTCCATCGCTAAGGCTTTCATTGCTTTGGAAATAGCTCCTACTTCACTGGCTCTACTTTGATAATGGACATCTGCACGAATCAATTGCAGATAATCTAGAATTAAAATATCAAAGTCCATATGTCTGCTTTCCTTGCGGATCTGGCTTACCGTTTTACTTCCTGTACTAATCACGATCTGTTGTTTACTTAACCACTCATTTGCTTTCTCAAATCTTTCTTCTTCATCTCCTAGAAACTTCTGTGCCCGTCGCAATCTACTAAGACTAATCCCACTATGATTTACCACAAACCGCTCATAGACCTGTTTTTCTCTCATCTCTAGATTATAAAAACCCACTCGTTTTCCCTGGGTAGCAAGATGCGAAGTGATTTGTGTGACAAAGGCTGATTTTCCAACGGCTGGTCTGGCACCTATCACAATTACATCTCCGCCTTCTAATCCTCCAAGCAAGTCATCTAATTTAGGAAATCCAGTATATAGTTTTTCTTCTTCTCTTTCTCGAAAATACTGGTCTTTGTTCTCTTCTACAATCTCTTTTAACTCCTTAGCTCCCGTTTGCTCTCCTGTTTGCAAGGCTTCTAACTCTTGCATCAGCTTTCCTATCTGTGCATCCATGTCAACACAAGAGGGTCGAATGCTGTTTAACAAACGTGAAAATTGTTTTGCTCGATAGGCATCTATGATTTCTTTGGCGTATTGTTCGATGGTTACACTGGTTACAGTCTGGGAGACACAGGCTGCAAGCTCTTGCATAATTACACTTTCTGGATATTGTTTTGCCAACAGTTTTTGTCTTAACCGAACCACATGCATCTCCTGTCCTTGGTCATAGGCTCTTAAAAATTCCACATACATCTTTGCCAATAACTCACTTTGAAACATCTCTGGTTTTAATTGCCCATAAATCTTTGCGAGCATGTCCATATCTAACAGCAAAGAGCCAATAATATTCTGTTCTGCGAAATAACTCATTCCTCTTCCTCCAGATAATCCAAAATTGCTTTATTCATAAAGGTATCAAATCCCTTGTAAAACTTTAATTCTACTGCTTCTTCCTCCTGTTGTGTTACATATCGTTTCACAGCTAAATACATCTGTTTGTTGGTAAGGGTCCATTTTTTTCCGCTAATGGTTCTGCCTTTTAACCAACCAAGATAATACTCATATGCCTTTGCTTTTCCAATCTTCTTGGGATACAGTGCATAGATAATCTCAAAATCTTCTTCGGTTCTTTGGCGTTCACCCGCTGGTGAACAAATTAATATTTCCTTTTTTTCTTTCTTTCCTTCTTCTATTGTTGTCGTTAGAATGTCGTTAGAATGTCGCTTGCTTGTCGCTTGCGTGTCGTTCTGCATGTCATTCTGCATGTCGTTCTGCATGTCGTTCTGCGTGTCATTCTGCATGTCGTTTGTTTGATATAAGTTGTAGTTATTTACCGTAAATATGCTATATTTGCTACAAGTTTTGACGGTCAATTCTCCGGTCGCTTTTAAATGGTCTAAGGAAGTTCTTACTTCTCTTGTAGTTAAGTTTGTTTCATAGGACAATTTTGGAATTGAGGATACAAAAGACCCTCTTGGAATTATCTTCCCCTCAAATCTTCCCTCTTTCCAATTTGTTTTCAACAACATATGTAAAAACAAACGACATGTATTAATATTTCCATACCACTCCCATTCTAAAATACTACGATTTATTTTAATATAATTTCCCTCCTGCAAGTCTCCATCCTCCCATTAAAAATTCATTTAAATAAATTTCCATATCCTTGTTTGTGTGTCGTTTGTGTGTCACTCTACTTGTCATTTGCCTGTCACTTATGTGTCGTTTGTGTGTCGTTTGCCTGTCCATGCCTGATACATCTGTATCCATGTTTCCAAAGACAGGGTTACCAACCATTCTTCCTGATTCTTTCGGTGAAATACGGTTGGTATCTCTTGGGGTCTTGCATCTCTTTTAGACTGTTCCATAGTAGCAGAAAGATTCAATTTTTCTACTCTCTTACACTCAATGTGAATCCCTTCTAACCCTATGACATCTGCGGATCCATCTGCACCACAATACTGTTGTCCTCTACGACAGGAATAGCCATACCCTGCTAATTTATGGGCTAATTCCAATTCCCCACGCTTTCCTTTTTCTCTACTGTTCATGGTAATTGTTCCTTTTCTATATTTTTATACTATCATTCTATGTTCCACGCCTGTTTCATCCGGCGTAGTTCTTCTGGTGGCATGGTTTCTATTCCAAGCTCCTTCGCTTCCTCTAGGATATGGTCAATAAATTGGCTCATTTCACTGGTATCATAGTGGCTGGAGCCTTTCAGCATCAGATAAGATACAAACTTCCCATTTTCCTTATAACGCTTCCAATGTCCCTCTATCTTTGAAATATCTACGTGGATAGGAAAAGTTCCTACAATATAGCCATTTTCATCTTGATAATAAGATCCATACCGTTGTAACATCTCCTCATAAATTTCTTCTTTGCTACTTTGGGTTATTTCTGCAATCTTACTCATTAGCACCCATGCATAGGCATTGGCATCTAAACTTCTCTTTTTTCTGAATTTTACTGCTCTTAGACAAAGTTTCTCTTGCTTTTTTAATTCTTCTAATTGATTTTCTGCGATAGCATCCACTTCAAAGGTGAGTAACAATCGCTTTCCATCTAGACTTCTGTTTGCCCCTGTGAGTTTTCCCATCCACTCCATCCTTGTACTACTCCTTTTTCTCTTATCCTTTTTCTTTCCAATGGACATACCTGCCAAACTGCTGCAAGATTAGAAAGGAGGCATGTCCATGTTAAGAAATAAACTTCCCTATTTACGATTCCTTTTTTCTAATATCATAGAGAAACGCCATTTTCCCTAAAGAAACATTTTTAATGGCTAAAGCTACAATTTCCCCTTGTTCTACAAGCATTTGTGTCACTTTGAATTTATCATAGGTGGTATACACAGGATGATTTGCTTTGTCTTTTCTTCCAGTGTCTTTCAAAGCTACTTTATCTGAAGGAATCCAGATATTGGGAGCAGTATATAGTTCTCTTCCAATTCCCCAATTAAAACAAGCACGTTTAAAACTATCCGAAGCCTGTCCCTTTTCCTTCTCAGTATTGCTCTCTGTTCCAACATCCTGTTTCCATACCCATTCCCCATCAATCTTAATTCCAACATTACAAAATAGACTTTCCTTAATTACTTCATGTTTACGCTGCCAATTCTCTGCCCCTACCGTTTCATCTAGGATTTTCATATCGCATCTGGCATCTTTATACAACAGAAGCATGACTCCCTTGCTATTACAGGTTGCCACTCTACAATCAATTTCTGCTGCGGTTAAAGCGCGAAATTTTTCCATCCTTGTTCCTCCTGCTCTCACTCTTATTCTTACTCTTATCGAATTACAAGATGCTCTCCACGTTCCTTTAACACTGCAAAGGGAAGTGTTTCGCCCTTTTGTAGTGTTTCACGGATTTTCGCAGTATCTGGCTCTTTTTTATAATATGCTTCAGGAATTTCCACATCTGGTACTAACATTACAGGTCGTACCCCACCATTTTTCTGAATCCCAAACTGAAAGAACTCTGTTTTAAATTTCAACTTTCCGGTCGCCTTCATGCTCTTATACAGATATTTTTTTAACATCTCGGCACGGTTTCGGCGGGATTTCGCAATGGCTTCCATGCGCTGTTGTTCCTTTTCATATTTTTCAGCTTCTGCCAACAATTCCTGAATCACTCTTGCATATCCCTCAGCTTTTGTTTCAAACGCTCCTTCTATCCCTTCTAGGGTATCTGTAAATACTTTAGGATCCAGATATTCTTCTTCCTCCAATAGTTCCAATAAATGAAGGTAATCCTCTGTCAGTTCATACAAAGTACTCATCTTCTTCCTCCTCTCTTTCTTCGCTATCCCAAGCAGCAGCCAAACGCTTTGCCATACGGTGTCTGCGCTCCTGTTCCGCTTCATACTCTTCCCACAAATCATAATTATCTGGTATGTACATCAAAATCACCTACACTCTCCTAGATTCTAATAGTCATTTTTATATCTTCTAAAATCTCTTCTATGCTATAGTTTCCCTCCATCTCTTCTATAGACTTTTTAATCATTTCTAGTTGTGTTTCTGCATGTATCAATGTTTTAAATTTTTCATAAGAAACTTTTGTGTAATTTTGTCTTGCAAATTCCATTTTTCTTTGCTAGAATATAGGAGAAATCAATATAGGAAGTTTATAACTGGTCTGTAGCTTTGGAGGGTACAGACCAATTTTTCTTTTTCCCTTTTCTCCTATTTCTGGCTACCTCCTTCCTGTTCTATACGCCTGTTTCCTCTGGAAATTTATTGATAAACTCTTCTAAATCCTTTCCACGCACCTTCCTGTTTCCTAAATTCAAATATGGAAGCATGCCTTCATTCATATACTTGTAAACAGTGTTTGGATTTACTTTTAATAATTTTGCAATTTCCCTTACTGTATAAATTGGTTCGTATGGTCTTACCACTTCTTTCACCTCCTCCCATCTCTTGCAATTTTTTCCACTTATACTGGCTGCTTGGGTGGCTTGCGGGGTTGTTTGTTCCCTTTATCCTCTTTCTGCAACAAACAATGAATCCAGCCCTTCAAATAAAAATAATCTTCTGGACAATGTACTCTTATTTCATCCAGCTTAAATGCTGTATCTTTTACATCTTCAACTTTTTGTGCATTCATCTATTTTCCCCCTTTCTTTGATTTCATTGAAATCAATATATCATTCTTTGAAATCATTGTCAATATAATTTTCAATTTTTTTGTTTACTTTGAAATCAAATTGTGATAAAGTGTTTTCATGGAGGTGATAACATGAATATCCATGAAAGACTAAGGTATCTAAGAGAGCAATTAAATTTAACTACTCGTGCTTTTGGTGCTTCTATCAATATGTCAGGTGGTGCAATCACTAATATGGAAAAGGGAACGCGGAATGTTACTGAGCGTACCATTCGTGATGTGTGTCGTGAATACAATGTAAATTCTAACTGGCTTATCAATGGCATAGAACCAATATTTGAAGACATAACCAGTGAATTGGATATTGATGATGATGTTAAGCAACTTACTAAACAATACAGTCTATTAAGTGATGCTGACCAAGAACTTGTCAAAAGAATGATTAACTCATTAGCAGAAAAAATAAATACACCCTAACCCCATATAACAAGAATCCAGTAGATGCAACATCCGCTGGATTTTCTTGTCTCTACCACTTTCTCACCTCCTCCCACCTCCTACAATTCTTCCCGCTTACTGGCTGCTCTGAAAAATCTCTCAAAAGTTCATTGATGGGAACCCCTAAGACTTCTGAAATTTCTTTTCCAAGTTCCATTGTCAAAGCCTTTGTTCCGCGCTCCATCTAGACAATCATTGACTGGGTAACATTTACTACAACTTTCCATCACCAAAATCAGACAAATCCATCTGCATATATCTTGGAACCTTCACAAAATCTGCTGGAAGAACTATACCAAACTGCTCCGAAATCATCTTGAATGCTTCACATATCTTCCAAGGCTCCGAACCCTGTTTTTCCATGCACCTGTCCATTTCCTTTGTGTATGAAGCGACTTCACCGAGCGAAGTAGCCTTTGTTTCATACACTTTCTGCTGGATGACATTCTCCATATCATGGAAGCGTTTCACATACCTTGCGGTAAACAATACACCTTTTTCACCAGTAAACTTGTTTGCAAGGAAGTCGCACCCAAGCTTAGTAACTTCGTAACACTTATTTTCTTTCCCGCTGGCATCTTTGTAACTTGATGAGATGAAATAATCACTCACGGACATTTGTCCTTCAGTCATTATCTTGATATATCCCTTGCGTTCTTTCCTTCCCTCCAGCTTCTTTAAAATATCAGCATGTGACACTTCCATCATTTCCGCCACTTCTAATGTTGTAATAGTGTTCTTTCTTAATTCGTTCATGCATCCTCCTGTTCTACTCCTGTCATAAGTTTTCTTAATTCAATTGCATCTTTACTATTCTGAAGAATACTTTCTTCAAAGTCTTCGCTATTAGATGCAAGCAGCTGAAGAAGCAATACCGCTTTTCGCAATCCTTCATTATATCCCGCTTTGAATCCTTTCTTATACCCTTCTTTTTCTGATTGGTTACTAAATCTTTTTTGTATCAAATTGTCACCTCTTTTCAATGATTCATTTTAATTGGATTCTTGTGGTAAAAAAATATAGTCTAATGGGATGTGGTAAAGATTACTTAGCTCTCTGCTTTGAGACATCTTTGGTTCCGATTTTCCCTTTTCCCAGCTTACTATAGTCTGTTTGCCCACATTCAAAGCTTTCGCAACATCTTCCTGTGTCAATCTAGCGTTCACTCTTGCTGCAGCTAAACTAATCTGGAATTCTGCCAACGCAATCACCTACCTTTCATACAAATAGTATAAATTCATTTTAATTGAATGTCAATACCGAAATTCATTTTTTTTGAACTTTTATATTGAATTTACTTTATTTTTGTTGTATTATTACTTTATAAGGAGGCAAGATGATGTATGAATGATGATGAACAGAAAAAAGTTTTTTCAAAAAATTTGAATAAGTACTTATCCTTATCTAATAAAACTCAAAAAGAAGTCGCTGATACAATTGGTGTCATACCTAGCACATTTAATACTTGGTGTCAAGGAATAGCTCTGCCAAGAATGGGAAAGGTTCAAGCCTTAGCTGATTATTTTCACATTAATAAATCTGATTTAATAGATGAACATATTGATGAAATAAAGAAAGCTGAGTTTCCATCAGACCCAGACATACGGAGAATTCAACGTGCACGACAGAATATGTCAGAACAAGATAAAGAATTTATGATGGAAATGCTTAAACGTTCGTTTAGCCAATATTTTGAGGATGATGGTGCAGATGACCCAGACTAATATTCCCAGACATCGAAGAAACGAAATAAAATATATAGTTTTTTTAACTTTAGAACATAGCCATTCCATTTCGATACCTGTTGAAATCAAACGTATTACTCGTAGTTTCAAAAATATACGTCTAATTTCATATAGTAAGCAAATGAAAAAAATGAATATTACATACAATCAAATGCTTAACTATGCAGAAACAAACGATGCTTGTACTGACTATTATAAAGATGCAAATATGTATTATATTTATTATAATGATATTGCCCCTAACATCGTAAAATCTAATCGTTATCGTTGGAATATAGCACATGAACTCGGTCATGTGCTGCTAAGACATCATATAAATAATGATAAAACAAGAATTTTTAGAAATAGTCTATCCACAGATGAATACAATATTTTAGAAAATGAGGCTGATTATTTTGCCCAGCTAATTCTAGTTCCACATGTTGCGTTATTAGGTTTTAAAGTAAATACTGTCAACCAACTGCGAACTATATGTAAAATATCTAATCCTGCATCTAAAAGACGCTATTATGAATATATGGACTGGAAATCACATATAAACAAAAATGATGCATATGACAACAGAATTTTCAAATACTATTATAATTTTATTTTTAAGAAAAAGTGTAAAACATGTAACGCTAAACTAATTCAAAGATATGGAAAATTTTGTCCTATCTGTGGTTCAAAAAACACATTACAATGGGGAGATGGGGAAATGATTTATTCAAAATTAGATACTTATGGAAATGGAAAACTTAAAGAATGTCCAAATTGCAAAAACGAGGAAACCGACATCAAAGGAGATTTTTGTCAAATATGTGGACAAAATTTAATCAACAAATGTGTTAATGAAAAATGTAAAAATTTAGAAGTGCTTCCCTCAAATGCACGCTATTGTCCACTTTGTGGTGCTTATAGTTCTTTTTATCAAGACGATTTATTAAAAGCATGGAATTATAACGATTATCAGAATTCTTCTGATGAATTTTTAAATATTCCAGATGGCATTGATACAGAATTACCTTTTAATTAAAAATCATAATATTGGAATATGAAAAGACTTTGGTTGTAGACCCAAGTTATTTCTTGGTATGATATAATCATAAAGCAAAATAAAACCGCTCCTGCGCCAACAAGAACGGTTTTTCGATACATCCGAAGATGATACCCTCTAGCAAACTATATTGTATCACCTTTGGAAGCAGCTTGCAAGCAGTTATCAAAAAATTATGATATCTGACTAGCTGTTCTTTTTATACTCAAATTTAAGAAAGGACTTGATAGTATGGGAGAATTAAGAACAAGAAAACGAGGAAAATATTGGGAATACTCCTTTGAGGGTGCGAAAATTGATGGAAAACGAAAACCGATATCCAAAAGTGGATTTAAAACGAAGGCAGAAGCTATCAAAGCAGGAACCCAAGCAAAAGCAGAATATGATAATACTGGAAGAAGTTTTTTTCCTTCCACAATAAGTGTTTCAGATTATCTAGATTACTGGTATGAGAATTATGTAATGAAACATCTTGGATATAATACACAACAAGATTACGAAAGTAAAATCCGTTTACATATAAAACCTATCCTTGGTAGGTATCGACTTTCTGCGCTGGAACCAGATGCAATTCAAAGATGGATTGATGATAAAAAGAAACATGGGTACTCTAAAAATATGATAAAAAGTTTACTTTGCTGCCTTTCTGGAGCCTTAGACTACGCTGTAATTCCCTGCAAGTATATCACAGCTAATCCATGCCATTATGTAAAAATACCAAAGATACCTATAGACACTACACAAAAAACGCATACAGAATATATCTGCAATCAAGAAGACTATTCCTCCATATTAAAACGATTTCCCTCTGGCTCTAACTTCTATCTTCCAATTGTTACAGGATACCATCTTGGAACACGTCTTGGTGAAATATATGGATTCGATTTACTTCAGGATACTAATTTTAAGAAACATACCATATCCGTAAATCATCAATTAAAAAAAGAACATGGCACATGGTTTTATCGTTCCCCTAAATATGATTCCACCAGAGAATTAATGATGGATCCTAAATTTGAAACTATATTGAAAGAAGAAATTCATAATCGAAAGAAAACTATGCTCCGTTATGGCGCTTACTATATGAAAACCTATCTTCTTCCAGATAATTCCATTATGCAATCCAGAGCTGATATAGAAATACCCTATCCAGAAATTATGCCTATAAGCGTAAAAGAAAATGGGGTTCTCCTTACGCCTGAATCCTTCAAATATTGCGCCCGCGTCATACATGAAGAACTTGGTCTTGTAAACTTTCACAGTCACTGTCTACGCCATACACATGGAACCATTTTAGCTGAAAACGGCGCACAACCTAAAACTGTTATGGAACGCCTTGGACACAAAGACATTCGCACAACGATGAACCGTTATATTTTTAACACGGAAAAAATGCAGAAAGATGCAGTTGATATTTTTATAAAAGCTGTACAATAACTTTGCCTACCTGCTGATAAAAAGGTAGGCAAATGGTAGGCAAAATCTTTATAATGGTATACTGTTAATAAAGAAAATCCTATATTTTTCGGCAAAGTTTTACGACACACTCTACATGTGTCGGAGCTACTATGTAAACACAATTTTTCAGCCTCGTCACTCGTATAGGAACACAATTCTGCGTCATTATGTACAGCCGCAGCGTTTTTACGCTTTGGCTTAAAATCCTTTCCATTAAAATTAGAGTGGATACCAGTTTTATACACAAAGGTTATCTTCAAAGGCTCCTCCACTCCCTCATCATTATAACCTCCGATGATTATTTT
>CAJUHG010000019.1:0-18584 GCA_910586005.1 uncultured Lachnospiraceae bacterium
TCGGCGCAGCAAAGCGTACAAGTCCCTCATGAATGAGGGATTTAGGGAGTTGAAGTGGGCTTGCCCACTTTGTTCTAGAAATCATATATTATAATAATTTAGGAGGTATTGTTTATGGCAGTATTGAAAATTACAGCAGATAATTTTGAAGAAGAAGTAAGAAATAGTAAAGTGCCTGTGCTTATAGATTTTTGGGCAGAATGGTGTGGTCCATGTCAAATGCAAGGGCCAGTAGTTGAGGAAGCAGCAGAGGAATTTTCTGAACGTATCAAAATTGGTAAAATAAATGTGGATGAAGAAGGTGCATTAGCACAAAAATATGGTGTTATGAGTATTCCTACATTAATTTTGTTTAAAGATGGACAAGTTGATAAAAAGGCAATAGGATTTCATTCTATTGAGGAACTTAGAAAAATCATAGCTTGACGAATTTCATAATAGATTTTATAATAAAGAACAGTTACAGTTGGTAACTGTTCTTTTTCATCTATTTTGTAAATTATAGATATAATACAAAGTATAATTTGCAATTCAACATTTATTCATTTATAAAGAATTTCACAAGACTATGGAAAATAGTTGACAATCCCCAAAAAATATATTATATTAATAACTATAGTAGCGAACATAAGTTCGTGGAAAAGGAGAAGGACTATGGCAAAGGAAAAAAAAGATGATAGAAAAGAAGATAAATTAAAAGCACTTGATGCGGCAATTGCAAAGATTGAAAAGGATTATGGCAAGGGCTCTATTATGAAATTAGGAGAATCAGCCATTAATATGAATGTAGAAACCATTTCTACTGGTTGTCTTAGTTTAGATTTAGCATTAGGTGTTGGAGGTGTACCAAAAGGAAGAATTGTTGAGATATATGGTCCAGAATCTAGTGGTAAAACAACAGTAGCATTGCATATGGTAGCAGAAGTTCAGAAAAATGGTGGAATAGCAGGATTTATTGATGCAGAACATGCTCTAGATCCAGTATATGCAAAAAATATAGGTGTTGATATTGATAATCTTTATATTTCACAGCCAGATAATGGAGAACAAGCTCTAGAGATTACAGAGACTATGGTGCGTTCTGGTGCAGTTGATATTGTAATTGTAGATTCTGTTGCAGCCTTGGTACCAAAGGCAGAGATTGATGGTGATATGGGAGATTCTCATGTGGGATTGCAAGCACGTTTAATGTCCCAAGCACTCCGTAAGCTTACAGCAGTGATTAGTAAATCAAATTGTATTGTAATTTTTATCAATCAGCTTAGAGAAAAAGTAGGTATTATGTTTGGAAATCCTGAAACCACAACAGGAGGACGTGCATTAAAATTTTATTCTTCCATTCGTTTGGATGTAAGAAGAATAGAGGCTTTAAAACAAGCAGGGGAATTTATTGGAAATCGTACAAAGATTAAAGTAGTTAAAAATAAGGTAGCGCCACCTTTTAAAGAGGCAGAGTTTGATATTATGTTTGGTCAGGGGATTTCAAAAGAGGGAGATCTTTTAGATAATGCTGTTAATTTAGGAATTATCAATAAATCTGGTGCATGGTTTGCTTATAATGGAACAAAAATAGGCCAAGGAAGAGAAAATGCAAAACAATATCTAAGAGAACATGAAGAAATTCTTGATGAAGTAGATAAGAAAGTAAGAGAACAAGTTTTGCAAAAAGAAAATACTTCTGAGGAATTAGAAAATTCAGTGAAAACAGAAAATAATGAAGAATCTGGGCAAATAATAGAAAATCTTGAGCAGACAGAAGAACAAATAACAGACAACACTGAGATAGCAGAAGAGATGTAAATGATTATATAAAGAATGATATATCGGTTGGTTTGTCATGCACTATACTCTATAAAATATTGTAAAGTAGGAGAGGAAATAGCATGCAGATTGTACAGATAGTTGAATTAGATAAAAAGCGTGTACGGGTATTTTTGGAGAATGGAAAGAGTTTTCCACTTTACAAGAATGAAGAACAAAAATTTTGTTTGAAAGAAGGGGAAAACCTTTCAAAAGAGCAATATCATGAAATTTATAGTGAAATTCTTATAAAAAGAGCTAGAAAAAGAGTGTTGCATTTATTAGAAAAAATGGATCGCACAGAATCACAACTTAGGATAAAGTTACAACAGGGATTTTATCCAGAAGATATTATTGAGGATGCCATTGAATATGTAAAAGAATATCATTATTTGGATGATATAAGATATGCAAAAAACTTTGTTAGAAATCAAAAAGATAAAAAAAGTTTGCGCCAAATACAAATAGCGTTATGTGGCAAAGGAATAAACAGAGAGTTGATTCAACAAGCGTTAGAGGAAGAATATCAACAAGAAAATGAGCAAGAACTAATCCGAAAATGGATGGAAAAAAAGCATTATTCATCAAAAACAGCAGATTTAAAAGAAAAAAGGAAAATGTATCAATTTTTAGTGCGGAAAGGTTTTCAATCTGATGATATTTTGCATGTATTAGACTACTTGACATAATACAGAAAAAAGTATAAAATCAATATGTTGTAATTCATGTTCATAGATTGCATGTGTTTAAAAATACATCAGCATTTTTGCTGTAAGTAGTTCATTTGTTTTACAAGTATTATTCCATTGAACTGCTTGGTAATTTATAGTATATGACATATTAAAAACGGAAAAGTTTTGCTATATGTACAATGAAAACTTAATAAGGAGGTGCTCCTGTGCCACAGATTTTAATCGCTATAGTAGTCACATTAATTTTTGCAGTTCCTATTACTTATTTTTTAACAGCTGAATATCGCAAACGTTTGGTAGAAACTAAAATTGGAAGTGCCGAGGAAAAGGCAAGAGAAATAATTAATGAAGCTGTAAAGACTGCTGAAACTAAGAAGCGAGAATCTTTGCTAGAAATCAAGGAAGAGTCTATTAAAACAAAAAATGACCTTGATAAGGAAATTAAAGAGCGCAGAAATGAGATTCAACGTAATGAGCGGCGTATTATTCAAAAGGAAGAAAATTTGGATAAGAAATTAGAAGCTATTGAGAAAAAAGAATCAAGTTTTGCAGCAAAAGAAGAAGAAATTAATAGACAAAGAGCGGAAGTTTCAAGACTACATGAAGAGCGTATACAGGAATTGGAGCGAATCTCAGGATTAACCTCTGAACAAGCAAAAGATTATCTTTTAAAAATGATTGAAGATGATGTGAAGCTTGATACTGCAAAATTAATCAAAGAAATGGAAATCAAAGCAAAAGAAGAAGCTGGAAAGAAGGCAAAGGAATATGTAGTAACTGCCATTCAAAAATGTGCTGCGGATCATGTGGCAGAAACCACAATATCTGTTGTACAACTTCCTAATGATGAAATGAAAGGAAGAATTATTGGTAGAGAAGGAAGAAATATTCGAACACTAGAGACAATGACAGGTGTAGATTTGATTATTGATGATACTCCAGAAGCAGTAATTCTTTCTGGTTTTGATCCAGTCCGAAGAGAAGTAGCTCGTATTGCCTTGGAAAAATTAATTGTAGATGGACGTATTCATCCGGCAAGAATTGAAGAAATGGTTGAGAAAGCTCAAAAAGAGGTAGAGACCATGATTCGGGAAGAAGGCGAAGAAGCAACTTTAGAAGTTGGAGTGCATGGAATTCATCCAGAACTTGTTCGATTATTAGGTAAAATGAAATTCCGTACAAGTTATGGACAAAATGCCTTAAAACATTCTATTGAAGTTGCACAGCTTTCTGGATTATTGGCAGCAGAAATTGGTGTAGATATAAGAATGGCAAAGAGAGCGGGATTGCTTCATGATATTGGTAAATCTGTTGACCAAGAAATGGAAGGATCACATATTCAAATTGGTGTGGACTTATGTAGAAAATATAAAGAAAGTTCCATTATAATTAATGCAGTTGAAGCTCATCATGGAGATGTAGAAGCGGAATCTTTGATTGCGTGTCTGGTACAGGCAGCTGATGCAATTTCAGCAGCAAGACCAGGTGCAAGAAGAGAAACATTAGAAACATATTCAAACAGATTGAAACAGTTAGAAGACATTGCTAATGGTTTTAAAGGTGTTGATAAATCATTTGCTATTCAGGCGGGTAGAGAGATTCGAATTATGGTAGTTCCTGACCAAGTTAATGATGCTGATATGATTTTATTAGCACATGATATTTCAAAACAGATTGAAAATGATTTGGAATATCCAGGACAGATTAAAGTTAATGTAATTCGTGAATCACGTGTGACTGATTATGCCAAGTAAGGTTTGCTAACTTTGAGAAAAGGACAACCTGTTATTGGTAATTTGACCAGTACATTCAAGTATATAAGACCGTCAAATAAAAAATATTGACGGTCTTTTTCTTATTTTTAAGTAGGAGGAAAATATGAAACAGCCATTAGTGAAAAGAGTAAAAAGAGTATTGGAACATAAGGGTTCCATTTTAGATATTTATTCTGATTATATGGAACTTCCAGATGGTAAAATTGAAAAGTGGGATTATGTAGAACATCGAAAAGGAGCAGCAGCAGTTGTACCTGTACTTTCAGATGGAAGAATCTTAATGGTAAGTCAATATCGCAATGCTTTAGAGCGTTTTACATTAGAAATTCCAGCAGGCTCTAGAGATTCTAAAACAGAGCCTACGATAGAATGTGCAGCAAGAGAGTTAGAAGAAGAGACAGGATATTATTGTGAAAATTTGGAGTTTTTACTATCTTTGAGAACAACAGTAGCTTTTTGTAATGAATTAGTTGATGTATATGTAGCAAGAGAACTAGTAGCAACAAATCAACAACATTTAGATGAAGGGGAATTTATTGATGTAAAACCTTATACTTTGGAAGAACTATGTAATTTAATTTACCAAGGTGTTATTCAAGATGGTAAAACAGTGGCAGCTATCATGGCTTATAAAAATAAGTATCAATAATTTTTTTTAAAGGACTTGCATAAGATAGAAAAAAAAGAATGAGAAACATATGAAAAAATTATTGCATGTATCTTGGCAGCAAAAAAATAATATATCCAGAAATGATTCGATTTGGATAAGTATTATGAAAATTTTGCTACTCTTGTCCTTTGTAGCAGGAATTTTTGTAGCAAATCTAATGGGAAGAGAGGAGATTGCTAATGCAGGGGTATTAAATGATTACTTTGTAGAGAAGTTTCAATATACTCAAATAAATGGAGAAAATCTTTTTTTCTATATTATTGGTGAACGTATGCCTTTGTTATTTTTGTTATTTTTGCTAGTATTTACTTCTCTTGGAATTTTTAGTGGAATTCTTGTAGTAGGATGGCAGGGCTTTTCTATTGGTTTTATGCTTTCCACTGGAATTGCAAAATATGGAGTAAAAGGTATTATACTTGTATTAGGTGGATTGTTTCCACAATATCTATTGTATTTTCCAGTTTATATTTTTTATTGTTATGTTGCAGTATTTTTAAGGCAACGTTTCTTTGCAGTAGGAAGAGACAATATTTCAGAACGAAGATTTGCATATGGAATTGGATTGTTAATAGCAGTAGTTTTGATGATTGTATTTGTTGCTGGAATTTTTTTAGAAAGTTATGTAAGCCCTGTGATACTTAAAAGTATATTAAAATTATTTTGAGATATCATTGTAAGTTTTATATACTTTTTATTATAATAATTAGTAATAAAAAATATATAACAGAATAGGGAAAATTGATAAACAATAGAAAACCCAAGCACGACGATGATCCTCACTTTGCCTTTGCGTAAATAAAAAGAAAAGAGACAACAGTTAAAGAAGTAATATGAAAGGGAAAAGAGCCAATAGCTCAATGAGGTAGCTGATTTATGACTTACGAGGTACAAAAATTTGTTCATTACTTAAAAGAAGTCAAAAAGACTTCTGATAACACAGTAATTTCTTATGAGCGGGATTTAAAAAAAATGAATCAGTTTTTTTCACAGCAGGGGATTAAGGATGTAAAGAAAATTACTATTACAGGATTAAATTCTTACATATTATTTCAAGAAAAGCAGAAAAAAAAGCCATCAACTATTTCAAGAAGTATTGCGGCAATGAAAGCATTTTTTCATTATTTACAAAAGGAGGGGGTTATAGATAAAAATATAGCAGAAGAGTTAAAAGCACCAAAAGTGGAAAAGAAAATACCTGTTGTTTTAACAAAAGAAGAAATAGTACAATTATTAGAAAAGGCAAAGGGAAAAACCCCAAAGGAACTCAGAGACAGTGCTATGTTAGAATTACTCTATGCCACAGGGATTCGGGTATCAGAGCTAATATCTTTGAAACTTTCAGATGTAAATTTACAAATGGACTATATTACATGTAAGGATGGTGATAAAGAAAGAATTGTTCCATTTGGAACAGTAGCAAAACAGGCTTTGGAAGATTATTTAAAGGAAGGGCGTTCTGCATTGATTGCAAATAAAGAAAGTTCATATTTTTTTACTAATTGTTCTGGGCAGGTTATGAGTCGCCAAGGCTTTTGGAAGCTAGTGAAATCTTATGCTAAAAAAGCAGGCCTTACCAAAGAGTTGACACCCTATACATTGCGGCATTCTTTCGCAGTCCATTTAGTTAGTAATGGTGCAGATTTACATTCTGTTCAAGAGATGTTAGGACATTCAGATATTTCTACCACCCAAATTTATGCACAGATAAATCAAAAACGCATTCGGGAGGTTTATTTAAAATCACATCCTAGAAGTTGAATTTTAGTTTTAAAAAAATAGAAAACACGAGCGTTATGTAATATTTGACATACCAAAGTCTCACATTCTTAGTGAGCTTTGGTATGCTTTTCTATTTTAATAGGAAATAATTTTTCACCCTAAAGAGTGAAAGTATCTTTCTATAAAGTAAAAAATAAAAGGTACACTTGTCCTAGAAAAGAACTCATTTAAAAATATTTCATAGTAATTATTGATTCATTTCTGCAATATGATAGAGTAATTCTTCTGATTCTTTCCAGCCAAGACAAGGATCTGTAATGGATTTTCCATAGACATGTTCGCCTACTTTTTGGCAGCCTGGTTCAAGATAACTTTCAATCATTACTCCCTTTACCATACTTTTAATTTCTGAGGAAATTCGGCGGTTATGCATAACTTCTTTTACAATTCTAACTTGCTGTTCATATTGCTTATTGGAATTTGAATGATTTGAATCAATAATTGCAGTAGGATTTAATAAATTTCTTTCTCCATACATTTGAATTAAGCGTTCTAAGTCTTCATAATGATAATTAGGAATACAAATTCCACGTTTATTAACAGCACCACGTAAAACGACATGGGTCAAAGGATTTCCAGTTGTACTTACCTCATAACCCCGAAATACAAAATGATGAGGATGTTGGGCTGCATAAACAGAATTAAGCATTACAGAAAAGTCTCCACTAGTTGGATTTTTCATTCCGGCAGGTACATCAAAACCACTCACTGTTAAGCGATGATGTTGATCTTCTACAGAGCGTGCACCAATAGCAACATAAGAAAGTAAATCCTCTACATAAGGCCAATTTTCAGGATAAAGCATTTCATCTGCAGAAGAAAGACCACTTTCTTCTAATGCACGAATATGCATTTTGCGCATGGCAATGAGTCCAGCAATCATATCTGGTCTTTTTTCAGGGTCAGGTTGATGAGCAATTCCTTTATAACCTTCCCCAGTGGTACGTGGTTTATTGGTGTAAATACGCGGCACAATTACTAAACGATCTTTTACTTTTTCTTGTACTTTAGCTAGACGACTAATATAGTCACAGACAGAATCTTCATTGTCTGCAGAACAAGGGCCAATAATTACCAAAAATTTATCTGATTTACCAGTAATAATATCTCTAATCAATATATCACGTTCTTGTTTAATCTGAGTAGCTTTTTCAGATAGTGCATATTCTTGTTTAATTTCTTCTGGTTTTGGAAGTGGTTTTAATAATTTGAAACTCATATCTTTTCTCCTTTATTTACTAAACTCATATTAATTGTAGATAGATTTAAAAAACTAAGATTTTTTATCTTAATTAGAAAAATATTTTTTCTTTATTATTTCTATTGGCATTTCTTTTCCTGTCCAACAGCTAAAAGCAGCAGCACCTTGATATAACAACATGTACAATCCATTAAAGGTGGCACAACCTTGTTTTTTTGCTTGTTTCAGTAGAAGAGTCTCTTTTGGATTGTAAATAATATCAGATACAATTAAATCTTTATGTAGCATAGTAATATCTGGAATAGGGCTACATGAAATATCTGGTGCCATTCCTAAATTAGTAGCATTGGTTAAAATAGCACTCTCTGAAAGGCTTTTTGCTAAAAGAGAATGGTTTTCTATGTCAAATAGACGAACCACACAGCCTGTTTCTGAGGTTACTTGGGTACAAAATGCATTTACTTTGTCCCAAGAATTATTTTTTCTTTTAAATATATCAATAGAAGCAACTCCATCAAGAGCTGCCTGAACACATATAGCAGTGGCAGCACCACCAGCACCTAATAAAGTCATTTTTTTACCAATGATATGATATCCAGCATCAGAAACAGAGCGCATATAGCCAATGCCATCTGTAGTGTGACCAATCATCTGTTGATCTTTTATAATAACTGTATTTACAGCTCCGGCTAGTCTAGCTGCTGGTGTTAGTTCATCTAAAAGCGGGATAATATGTACTTTTAAAGGCATGGTTAAATTAAAACCACAAATTCCAGCAGTTTTTAAGCCCATAACAACTGTTTTTAAGTTTTCTGGATTCACATCAAAGGCGAGATAGATATAGTCAAGTCCAATCTGACGAAAAGCTTCATTATGCATTTGAGGTGAAATACTATGTGCTACAGGGCTGCCTAAAAGAGCAGTTAATTTTGTTTTTCCTGTGATTTCAAAATTCATCTGTTCACCTTGTTTCCTTATAGAATGAAATTTATTAGAGATAAAAATCTTATCCAGTAAGAAGATAAAAATCTCATAAAATATCTTAATAGATTATAAAAAATATGTCAATGACTTGCACCTTTTGTTTTCATAAGTTATACTATGTCTCAAAGGAGCAGAGGAAGATGGCAAAAGAGATAATAATAAAAAAGCAAAAAATTGGAGATGGAAAACCTCTAATCTGTATTCCTATTGTAGAACAAGAACAAGAATCTATTCTTAAAACAGCTAAAAATATTGTAGGAATGGGCGCTAATATTATAGAGTGGCGTATGGATTGGTATAAAAATATTTGTATTTGGGAGCAAACAAAAGAAATATTAAAGGAACTTGCAGATATATGTCAAGACACTGTATTATTGTGTACATTTCGCAGTAAAAAACAAGGCGGAGAACAAGAAATCAAAGAAGAAGATTATACAAGATTACTTCAAAAGGTTGCAGAAAGTGGATATATAGATTTACTAGATGTGGAAGTATCTGAGATTTCAGAGGGAAAAGCATTTATTGAAAAATTACATAAAGCTTCTATTTATATCATTGCTTCTCAACATTATTTTTTTCATACACCAGAGATAGAAGCAATGGAACAAGAATTATTTTATATGAAAGAAATAGGAGCAGATATTGGGAAATTAGCAGTTATGCCAACTAAGAATACAGATGTATTACGTTTGTTGGAAGCTACTGCCCATGTAAAAGAGCGTGAGCCTGAATATCCTATTGTAACTATAGCAATGGGAGAGATGGGTATTATTTCTCGCATTAGTGGACAAATTTTTGGTTCTTGTTTTACTTTCGCGACAATTGGAAAAGAATCTGCTCCGGGGCAGCTTCCAATGAAAGATATTACAGGGATTTTAGATAAGATATCAGAAAGTATGGAAAAATAATATGCAGCAGAATATATATTTAATTGGATTTATGGGAACAGGAAAAAGCACCATTTCTCATAGTCTAGCAACAATCTTGAAATATGAAGAAATAGATACAGATTTATGGATTACTCAGCAACAAGGGAAGAGTGTTACAGAAATATTTGAATTATATGGAGAACAATATTTCAGAGATTTAGAGACTGAATGTTTAAAACAGATGAAGATGGAACATCATAAGATTATTTCTTGTGGTGGTGGAATGGTATTGAGAAAAGAAAATATAACTTTAATGAAAGAAAATGGTGTAGTAGTATTATTGACTGCAACACCTAATACCATTTTTTCTAGGGTAAAACATGGGACAGGGCGTCCTATTTTAAATAAAAATATGACAGTGGAATATATTAGTGAGTTATTGCAAAAAAGGAGTCCTTATTATAAAGCAGCAGGAGATATTACAATTACTACCGATTATAAATCACCAGAACAAATTTCAGAAGAAATAAAAAATTCTTTTGATTTTTAGAAAAAAGTGTGATATAATCGTTTGGCTATGAAAATTATTTGAAAAGCACCCATAGTTTAATGGATAAAACATCAGATTCCGGTTCTGAGGCTGGGGGTTCGATTCCCTCTGGGTGTACTGAAACTTTAAAGGATTACATTTTTACAGCCTTTGGCATAAATGTATTTAATGATAGATAAGAAATTAAGGAGCATATATGAGTAATTCTACAAATAATAAAAAATCTAATTCTGGATTTAACATAGATAAAATGACAACTTTTGTTAAAAAAAATGTAAAATATATTTCAGCAGGGATTTTAACCGTTGCTTTAGTTGTGGTACTTGCTGTTACTGTATTAAATAATAAAGATGAATCTTCCGCTAAGGAAAATAAAGAGAATCAAGTTGTTCAACAGGAACAAAAAGAAGAGAAGAAATCAAAAGATCAAGAAGAAAAAGATGAAAAAGAAAACAAAGAAGACGAACTAAAAGAAGATGAATATGAAGAGAATGTACAACCAGAAGTACAGGAATTGATGTCTACATATTACAATGCTTATGCTGTTGGAGATGTGAAAAAATTAGACTCTATTACAGAATCTCTTTCAGATATGGAAAAAAGTTATATTAAGATGATAAATAAATATGTAGAAAGTTATGATGATATTACTTGCTATACAAAAGAGGGATTAGAGGAAGATTCCTATATGGTATCAGTTACTTTTAATATGCATTTTCATGATGTGGAAGGTGGTCTTCCAGGCATGGATTTCTTTTATATTAGAAGCAATGATGCTGATGAACTTTATATTGATAATCTTTATAGTTCCTTTAATCGTGAAATCAAAGAACAAAAAACAGAAGAAGAAATTGATAAATTAATTAAAGTTTTTGAAGAGGGCGAGGATGTACAGCAACTTAGCAAAGAGTTCCAAGATAAGTATGACCAAGTAGTAAAAGAAGATAAAGCTTTGAAAAAGATGGCCAATACCGTTTCCAAAGCTATTAGAGAGTGGAAGGATTCTTATTCAGCAGAAGAAGAAAAAGATAAAAATAAAGATAAAAAAGAAGAAAAAGACAAGAAAGATAAAAATTCTGAGGAACAAAAAGATAAACCAAAAGAAAATCAAAATAATACAGACGAACAAGCGAACAACGAAGAGCAGAATAATACAAATGAAACTCAAGAAGATAATTCAGAAGAACAAAACAACCAGCCTGAAGAAAATCAGGAGGGTAATTCAGAAGACAATACATCAGATGAAAGTCAGAACAATGAAGGAAGTAGCATTAATTATGTACCAGAGGGAACAGTATTGACTGCAAATGATGGTTATAATGTTCGTGTATCTATGAATGAATCAGCGGAGGTTGTTGGTACTACTGCCATTGGTGATAGTATTAAAGTAATTTTAAGCTATGCAGAAGGCTGGACAAAAGTGGAATGGAATGGACAAACTGGATATATAAGAACAGATTTATTATTAAATAATTAATCAAACAATATAATAAGCCATGAAAATAACTTTGTAAAAATATGGATACCTTTGGGGTATCTCCTATAATGGTCATTTGGTCGTTTTATAAGGCATACCCTCGGGAACACGTGACCATACAGTCGTTTCATAAGGTACGCCTATGAATAAGTTAAATAATAAGAAGGGAGAATTGCTTGAAAGGGCAGTTCTCTTTTTGCAAAAATCTATTACAATTGTATAGGATTCTTTTGAAAAGACAGTATAAAAAATGTAAAATGTTTCAACCTAAAGGATATAGAGATAACTATTAGGAGGAAACTATGCGTAACTATGAGGAAATTAATGTATTAAAAGAAACCAAGAAAAGTGCCTCTATGGCAGTAAATGCAATTGATGCATTGATGGGTAAAATTTATAATCAGGAATTTGCCTATGAATTAACGGCTCAAAGAAATCGTTTTCGTGACTTTGAGCGGAAAGCAGAAGCTGGCTTATGGGAGTATGGATTGACACCGCGACAATCAAGTTTGGGAAAAGCTATGTTATGGGGGGCTATTCAGGCAAATACTATGTTAAATATTAGTACTCCCCATATGGCAGATATGATGATTCAGGGAAATTCTCGTGGCATTACAGAACTTTTAAAGGTAAAACATAACAATAAAAATGAAGGTAGTTATGCAAATGAATTGGCAGAGGAAATTATGAATTTTGAGGAAGAAAATATTGAACGATTAAAAAAATTTTTATAGAAAAATAATATGTCAAAGAGCAGAGGCATATGTTACAGTTGTAATATAAAAGTATGGGGAAGATAGATGGCAGAAGTAGTTCGAATCAACAAATATTTAAGTGAAGCTGGGGTTTGTTCTAGACGAGAGGCAGATCGAGAGATTGCACAAGGAAATATTACTATCAATGGTAAAAAGGCTATAATGGGAGACAAAGTTTTTCCAGGTGATAAGGTTATGTTTAGAGAAAAAATTGTTTCTAAAGAAAAGGAAGCAATTTTAATTGCAGTAAATAAACCCAAAGGAATTGTATGTACTTCTGAGAAAAGAGAAGCAAATAATATTGTAGATTATGTAAAATATCCAAAACGAATTTATCCTATTGGAAGATTAGATAAAAATTCTCATGGTTTAATTTTAATGACAAATCAAGGAGAACTAGTAAATAAGATTATGCGGAGTGGAAATTTTCATGAAAAAGAATATATTGTTAGAGTAAATCGAGAAGTTACAAAGGAATTTTTACAAAATATGTCTCAAGGGGTTTATTTAGAAGAATTAGATATGACTACACGTCCTTGTCATCTAAAAAAAGTGGGAAAATGCACATTTCACATTATTTTGACTCAAGGAATGAACCGACAAATTAGAAGAATGTGTGAAACTTTTCAATATCAAGTATTAGACCTGAAGCGAATAAGAATTATGAATATTCAATTAGGAAATTTGAAAGAAGGCTGTTATAGAGAGATTACCAAAGAGGAATGGGAAGAATTAAAAGAACAGATAAAAGAATCTTCTAGTGAAACAAGATGGAAATAATATTAAGATAAAACTCTTTATTTTTAAAAACCAATGGAATTACAACTGTGTTTTTTCTAAAATAAGAACATCATAACCTTAGTAAATAAAAGTTACCAATCATTTCATCTGTATGAAAGGAAAGGATAAGATAGCATATGGACAAAAAACAAGCAGCAGCAAAAATACAAGACTTACGTGGTCAGCTTGAATATCATATTAATTTATATTACAATATGGACAGTCCTGAAATTAGTGATTATGAATATGATAGAATGATGCAAGAACTTAAAAGTTTAGAAAAAGAATTTCCTGATTTGGTAACAACAGATTCTCCAACTCAAAAAGTGGGAGGACAAGCAAAAAGAGAAGCAGGTATTTTAGTAAGACATAATGTTCCAATGTTAAGTCTTCAGGATGTATTTTCTAGAGAAGAAGTCGAAGAGTTTGTGCAGGAGATGCAAGAGCAATTAGATCATCCAGAATTTGTTGTAGAGTATAAAATAGATGGACTTTCTATGGCTCTCCGTTATGAAAAAGGAGAGTTGAAATTGGCATTAACTAGAGGAGATGGTATAAATTTTGGAGAAGATGTAACTGTAAATGCAAAAGTAATTTCAGATGTAAAAAGAAAGTTAAAAGTTCCAGTAGAATATTTAGAAATCCGTGGCGAAGTCTATATGAAAAATAAGGATTTTAACCATGTAAATGAAATGCAAGAATTAAAAGGGAAAAAAATTTTTGCAAATCCTAGAAATTGTGCTGCAGGAACTTTGCGCCAATTAGATAGTAAAATTACAAAAGAACGTGGACTTTCTATGTTTGTATTTAATATTCAACAAATACGAGGAATGGAATTAAAAACTCATACACAAGGATATGAATATTTAAAACAAAATGGAATACCAGTGATAGATAATTATCAAGTTTGCAAGAATAAAGAAGAAGTTTGGGAAGCAATTTGTGCAATAGGAGAAAATAGAGGAAATCTTGAATATGATATTGATGGTGCAGTAGTTAAACTAAATTCTTTAGCAGATCGAGAAAAATTGGGTGCTACTTCAAAGGTCCCACGGTGGGCGGTTGCTTATAAATATCCACCAGAAGAAAAAGAAACTACATTATTGGATATTGAGCTATCTGTTGGACGTACAGGAAGAATTACTCCGACAGCAATTTTTGAACCTGTAAGATTGTGTGGTACGAGTGTGTCTCGTGCTACACTTCATAATCAAGATTTTATTCATGAATTGGACATCAGAATTGGAGACAAGATAATGGTGTATAAATCTGGTGAAATTATTCCAAAGGTTCGAAAAGTATTGAAGGAAAAACGACCAGAAGGGACAACTCCTTATTATTTGCCACAAACTTGTCCAGTTTGTGGCGCAGAAACACAGTGGGAAAAAGATACAGCAGATATTAAGTGTACTTCTCCAAATTGTCCAGCGCAGTTAGAGAGGCGTATTATTAATTTTGTAGGCAGAGATGCAATGGACATTAAAGGATTTGGCACCGTGTATGTAGAGGAATTGGTGCGTCTTAATTATTTAAAAGATGCAGCAGATATTTATACTTTAAAAGAACACAGAGAAGAATTAATTGCTCAAGGTATTATTGGGAAAGAAAAAAATACAGACAAACTTTTGGATGCCATTGAAAAATCGAAAGAGAATGATGCATATCAACTTTTAACAGGGTTTGGGATTCCTAATGTGGGAAAAGCTGCAGCAAAGTCTATTTTAAAAGAATTTAAAAGTATTCAAAATCTTAGAGAAGCAGATGTAGAGGCATTAAAAAATGTGAAAGATATTGGAGAAGTCAGTGCCAATTGTATTTTGAATTTTTTTAAAGATAAGACAAATTGCCAGATGGTGGAGAGAATGGAGCGCTGTGGTGTTAATATGCAGACAAAAGAGCAGTCTATAGGAAATCAATTTCAAGGGATGACTTTTGTAGTTACTGGAACTTTGTCAAGTTTGGAGCGAAAAGAAGCAGTGGCTTTGATTGAGCAGCAAGGTGGAAAAGTTTCTGCTTCTGTTTCAAAAAAAACAAGTATGCTTCTAGCGGGAGAGAATGCTGGAAGTAAATTAGTAAAGGCACAAGAGTTAGGGATACGTGTAATAACAGAAGAAGAATTTTTAGCTATGTTAAAACAACAGGTTGCTGTAGAGTAAGAAATTATATTTTTATAAGAAAGTTAGAATATAAGGCGAACTGGTATGAAAAACAACTAGTGAAAGTAGATTACTAGGAAAAATCAGGATAAAGAAAGGAGGAAAGGATTATGCCAATTAAGGTTCAAAGTGGATTACCTGCAAGAGAAACATTAGAATCTGAAAATGTATTTACAATGGATGAAAATAGGGCCATACACCAAGATATTCGCCCCATTGAAGTAGGAATTTTAAATTTAATGCCATTAAAAGAAGATACAGAATTGCAGATTTTAAGAGAGTTATCCAATACACCCTTGCAAGTAGATGTAACATTTGTAGTAGTAAGTAGTCATGAATCTAGAAATACATCTAGTAGCCATTTGAATAAATTTTATAATACTTTTGCAGAAATTAAGGAGCGGAAATTTGATGGCTTTATTATTACTGGAGCTCCAGTAGAACAACTAGAATATGAAGAGGTAGATTACTGGGAAGAATTTAAGGAAATTTGTGCATGGACAAATACAAATGTGACATCAACGATGCATTTATGTTGGGGTGCTCAGGCAGGACTTTATTATCATTATGGAATACAAAAAGAAATTTTAAAACAAAAAGTTTTTGGATTGTTTGAACATAAAGTACAAAATAGAAAAATTCCTTTAGTCAGAGGATTTGATGATTATTTCCTTGCTCCTCATTCTAGATATACCCAGGTACGTAAAGAAGACATTGAGAAAGAACCAGATCTTACAATCTTAGCAGAATCTGAGGAAGCAGGAGTTTTTCTACTTATGGATACTACTGGAAAGAAAGTATTTGTGATGGGACATCCTGAATATGATAGAATAACGCTTCACACAGAGTACATAAGAGATAAAGAAAAAGGATTGGATATTCAGATACCTAAAAATTATTATAAAGAAGATGATTGTACCATTCGGCCCAACTTGCAATGGCGTGCGCATGCTAATACACTTTATACTAACTGGTTAAACTATTATGTGTATCAGGCAACGCCTTATGAGTATACCTCTGTGCCTCAGAAAAAGGGGAAATAGTGAGAAATTATAAAACTTGAAAGTGTGAAAATAAAAAATTAAATATTTAAAAATTACTTAAAGTTCATAACTGATTATTCAATTTGTCAGTTATGAACTTTTTACTTGTTTTATTAAACCAAAAGGATAAGGAGGGTGTATTTATGATACCAGAGGGGCTATAATCAGTGGCTTTATATCAAAAATTATCAATGATATTACAGATATTTCCATAGATAAACTTCAAAAGCCGACAAAGACAGAAAGTCTAAAAATCAGAGTTTTGAGACAAGAATATATCAGGTAATAATAGATGCTCTTAATCAATGGATTAATAGTAACTATATGTATCAGGAACAATTTCCCCTTTTACTTTAACTATGAAGAGTGTCAAAAGGATACCTTCTCAAATTTTATAAAATAGTGATGCATATAAAATTTTAAATCAAGGATACCTTTGTGTCTCCTAAAAGGGGAAAGTAAAAAATTGACATGTGTAAACCTTTATGATATCTTTATTACATAAAAGGTATTAACGATATTTTTCTCTCATTAGGAAAATTCCAACTGAGAGAGAAGCCTCCGGCGGATTGTGGGGGGGGTGTGGATTTGTTTTTGTCAGCGGAGTTGACTTGAGTCCCACAACAAGAACGCCGATGGGGTTCTTGTATTTTTGTTATCATATTCTGTTACTAAAACAATAATTATAATCTATCACAATTTAATGATAGAGTGAATATAATAGGAAAATGAAGGGGGGATTTTATGTTAATAGCAGAAAATATGTTAAATTCTTTGTCAAAAGAAGATAATACAAATGATTACAAAGATTGTAACAATGATTATGATCTGGGTGAAGTTTTAGAGTTTTGTAGTGGAAAAACGATACAAAAACATAAAATAAGGTATTCTGATGGACAAGAAAAAACTTTTTCATTTGATGATTAGGGAGATGAATACGAATGAGGGACTATCAACCATCAGGTACATATAAATTTTTATATAGTCATATTATTGAAGAATTACTCTTCCAAATATGTAAAAGAGATAACAATTATTGTGTAAAAAATGATAAAATTCCTATTTTAATAGGAAAAAAATTTGAAGAATACAGGTATAGAACTTTAGAAAATATGTCTGGTACAAGATTAGATAGACATAAATTAGCTTCTTGCATCTGTGGTGCTATTATTGAAGTAAAACCTTTAGTTGGGTTTCAGGGTGCAACAATTAGAAGAAATGCAAATGAAATACTTGCCTTACATGTTGGTTTAAATCTAATCAAATTTTACATGATGTATAGTTTAGTCTATCACTTAAATATATCATTGGAAAATAAAAATAATATTATTTTATATTTAAAAGAAAATTTTGATATGCATTTTCCTACATATAATGAGAATATATGTGATATACAAGAATATGAAGAAAACTTATTAAATGGACTATATTGGACACATCAGAAGTGTGAAATTGCAAGAACAGAATGTTTTCATTATGATATTTGGGCATATTCAAAAATTTTTTATCATTTAGAATTGTATAACAAAAATCTTATTGAAAATCTTTTATCAAATTTTATAAAAAATAGTAAATAAAAAAAACAGGAGATAGAACTCCTGTTTTTTTATTCATCACAATAGACCTTTAAGGATAAAAAATATCCATTTAACTGGTTCTGGTTCCCTTTCTTAACATTATGGATTACATCTGCCGCAAGCGGTATAACCCCGTGAAATAGCATCTTGTTTTGATAGTTCTATTTTACTTTTTCTAAGGTAACTGCAGCTACTAGTATGATATTTATCTCCAGTTTTAGTAATATATACACTATAAGAGTTTGTGTCATCTGAAGAGGAACTATCTGTATTTGTGTTATCTAAAGCTGAATCGTCTGTACTTGCTGAATCGTTTGCATTTGCTCGGGTTGCTTCATTTTTATCTATTTGCTCTTGTAGATTTTTATTTTCAGATTGTAATGCTGTATATTGTGAATTTAGATTATTATATTTACTTTCTAGTTCTTGATATGTATCGCGGTAATGTTCTATCTCTGATATATCAGATTTTAAAG
>CAJUHG010000019.1:18594-41256 GCA_910586005.1 uncultured Lachnospiraceae bacterium
GATGCCACCTTTTTTTCATAATTGGATTTATTGTCTTCTAATTCAGATTTTAAAGATGCAACTTCTTTTTCATAGTTGGATTTGTTATTTTCAAATTCTGATTTTTCAGAAGAAAATTCATTGATTTCATTTTGTAATGATTTTTGTTCTTCTTTTAGTTTGGTATTTTCATTTTCTAAAGATGATATTTGCTCTGAGAGTGAATTATATTTTTCTTGATAATTATTTGTAGATGCTGAAAGTGAAAGTGTTACAATAATAAGTACTCCAATTATTACCGATTTAATAATACTAGATTTTGATTTTTTTTCTTTTGTTTGTTGCTGCAGATTTTGTTCTTCCATTTTTATATCCTCCTAATACTTTGTTACTAATAATCATATGGTAATATTAATTATTAGAAAATAAGAATTTAACCTTTTTTACAACAAAAAGTCTCCCACTTGTTAAGTGATGGGAGTACATGATTGTATTTAGTATAACATGTAATTTGTTAAGATTCAACAAATTATGACATTTTTAACCTCATCAAGGAAGTCCCCGTTTCCATGTGGGAGAGACATGGAAACGGGGACTTCCTTATGTCAGTGAGAGTACAAGCTCTCATTGAAAAGTTATGATAGCAGTTATAAGGTCATTGTGCTCTTGTGGGTATATTGTGCTGTATATTATGTTGATACATTGTGCTTTGTGGATATTGTGAATATTTGCTCTGACAATTAATAATAAGAACTTTCCATAGTAGGGTCTATAAAAATAAAAATATCTGGGGGATAATAGGTAAATAAAAAGAAGCATAGGAGTAAGATACCTACCAAGCAGCACAGTAAAAAAGTATAAGACTGTAGTTTACAAGATAATATCAGTTTATAGACAATCCAAAAAGCAATTATAGTACTTAACACAAACGTTGCAAGGTCTAGTATAAAAATATTTTTACCAAGAATATAGGTATAAGTATAGAAAAAAATTGGAATTAAAAAAGTTCCTATTAAAATTCCAAAACAGTAGGAAGAGGTAATGCATGGATAGCTTTCTTTTAGTTTAAAAAATATTATCATATAGTATATTAACATTGGAAAAAATATTAATTTCATATGTTCCCATACAGATTCATTGACAGGAGTAAAAAGACCTATTACAAAATTTTTATTTGTCCAATGATATAAAAAATGTGAAAGTGTTCCAATGATTAGGGTGAAGAAGATACCTATTATTATATAACATTTTAGTTGTTTCATGCAAAATCTCCTCCATTGGTGTATATATCATAGTATGTGTAATTGTTTTTATCATATGTAAGTAAATTTTAATAAATGTGATCTTTTCTTTTTTGATTATAACGTTTGTATTTTTCTAATTTTGCTTGTTTGCGGCAATTATCGCAAAGTTTGCGATTGCGTTGTTTATTTTGAAGAAAAAGATTGCCACAAAGGCAGCGAGCATATAGAGTATTCCTATTTCTATTGCTATTGACATTATACAATCCATAGTATTTTTTTTGATAATTTTTAAAATATCCATTTAGCCCATTGCAGAAATAACTAATACAAAAATTATCTTCATGCCAAGTTCCAGTTTCTAGTACAAGTACAGAGTTATCTTGGTATTCATCCAATGAAATATAATTATGAAAAAGTTTTTGAAAAAATTTTTCCACTATTTTTTGATATTGTTTCCAATCTAATTTCATTTTTTGTTTGCTAAGAGTTTCTTTTAAAGTAGCAGCTTGTTTCATGGCATGTTCTAAAGTATATGTTAATTCTTCTGGTGTTAAGCTCCAGTTGTTTTTCAATAAGAGGCTAGCCTCCCATTGAAAATACAACTGTTTCGGTATATGTAGCAGATTTAGATAGTCTTTGTGCATACAGATTTTTGTATCGAAGAGGTTTGTGTATATGTTATTTACTTTTTGTCTAATTAAATAGGCAAAATCTGTGTTTTGTGTAATAGAAGGACACACTAAATATGAAATAGAAGTATAAGGCATAAAAACTTTTCCAATTTTTGTAGAAAGTAATTCTGGTTTCATACAAAAGGTAATATTTTTTTTGATTATTTTTCGATTATTTGGACAATTCCATATAACAGAACAGAAAGATGAGAAAATTTCATTTTGTTCTTGTAAAGTTTCAGCAGTGTGATAGTCTTCTAAAATTTCATACATATAGTAATTTTGGATAGAATTAATCATAATTTGTCTCCTTATATAGATAATATTTTCCAAGATATTCATAACAATTTTTTGTTTTTTCTTTAGAAGAAACAGGAATTTCTTGAATAGAAATTTTTACTGGTTGAGGGGAATTATTTCTAAGGTTTTTTAGGATATAATCTCCATAACCTATCCAAGCTAGTTGTTTACTAATAGAGGGATTGGAGTAGCAGACTTTAATTACATAATTTGCTAGTTCTTCTTCTGTAGAAATCTCTTTTATTTGGAAAAGATGTTTCTTATAGGAATCTGTGAGCAAATAAAGTTCTCCAAAAGCTGCTTCCGTTTTTTCTTCTCTAAGCTGGATTAGTAATTCTTTAAAGTTATTACTAAATTCATTAACTTTATGACGGATTTGTCTAAGAATTTTTTTATTATCTAGAGAAAAATTATGATTCAATAATATGTCTCGATTGTCAGTTATACTACGTTCCCAAATTAAATGTTTTTTCTCCCAAGTATTGATATAATCACATAACTCGTTCATAGGAGAAGGAGAAAAGAAAGCAGGATAGGGGAGTTTTTCATCAGAATTTTTTATAGTTTTATTCTTTTGTTGTAATAGTTCTAGTGTTTTTAGCTTTTTTGGATAATTATAAAGAAGAAACCATGGTAATTGTTTTAAATGTTGCCGAAGTCCTGCATTCATATTCCAACGAGTTCCCGTTTTGATACTATCAATTTCTTTTCCTTGGATAATACGTAGCAATGAGGTCATATCAGAATATTTTTTTGCAATTTTTTCAGTGTAGGGATATTTATTTTCAATACTAGTAGCACAGTTTGTAATTTCTCCAATGCGACAATCTCTGGTGGCAATTTCATAAGCAATGATATGTTCCTTAGTATATGGCTTTTTTTCAGCAACAGCTTTGTCAGCAACGTCGATAATAATGGGTTTTGATATTCTTGTACCAAGTAAGGTATTATCTCTACAAAGGAATACAGCATCTCCATCGCAGTCTGCGCCACCTTGTTGTGGAAGGCTTAAATCATACATATTTACCATAGCTATATCTTGATCTTTAAAATGGGAAAACCATTGCTGGGTTTTATCATTTGTTATGAGCCAAACTTGATTTACCTCAGAAGGATCTACCAAAGGAGAGCGAAAAGAAAGTGCTTCACCTTCTGAGAGCGTAGGAGCATAAAATTCTTGTGCTTTTAGACATCCGACAGGTTCTTTTCCAGAAGCATATTCTAAATATCCTATCATATCTCCTACAATTGTATGGTAGAAACCATCTGCATAAATTTTACCTAGTTTAGCTTCTGTAATTTGCTTTTTTAATTTGCGATAAAGAAATTGACGAACTGCTGGATCCTGCAACATCCGTTGATTGATTTGTACTGCTTCTAAATATTTGCTGTATGACTGTGAATTGTTTTCTTTCATACCAAGAAACATATAAGTATAAAATTTATCACCTTTTATAATTTTTTCAAATAAATCTGTTGTGTATTTTGCAAGTTGGATAATTTTTCCTTGGGCTTCAGGAGAAAAGATATCATAGGGAGTTTTTTCTTCTAAATGTTTTTTATAATTATAATTCCATAAATTTAAACATTGCAAATATTGAAAATTCATGCGAGATTTTAAAGAAAAATCAGCTTTTTGATGACTATATTTACTAATTCCCAGCTTAAAATGGTATTTCTTTAAAGTTTCTAAATATTTATTCCATGCAAATTTTCCATATTGTTCTAAAAATAAATTATGGCCTTTAAACATACTTATGTTCCAAATACAGTCAATTTCTTCTATATTATAGTCGTCTCCATATATATCTTTAATGTGTGTAATACCCATTTGATGAAAAATTTCTCGAAAAGGAACATAGACAGAAAAACCTTTTAGAAATGGTAATCTTATTTGGGTTCCTACTGCAGTATAGTTTAATCCTAAAGAATGACTGATAGTTTCAGAAAATTCTAATTCATGGCATCCACAGCCATCAAAAGGAGAAAGCGTAATGTCTTGCAATCCTTCTTCAATTTCTTTTATGGTAATTATTTTTGATTCTCCTGTATTTTTATCTACAATTTCCTTTTCACAATCTTTTACATATCGAATGTATTGGTCTTTTAAAACTTTTTTATATTCTCCAATAATAACAATTCTGGGAATATAATTTTTTATCAGTGTGCAGGAACTAAATACCAGACATCGCTGAGCTTCATATTTAGAGATAACACACTTTTTTACAGGAATATCCATCTGAGTGATATGGTATAATTCTTCAAACATACTATCTAAAACAAAAGCTGTAATACCATCTTTTGCCTGTGATGCTGATTTTCCAAAACGCTTATAAGGTAAACCATTGTAGAAAAATCCGTTCTCTAAAATATATGTTAGAGCAGAAGCGGTGTTAGCAGATTTTCGAGCGCTGACTAAGATAAGTTCTGAAATATGTTTGGAAAAATGTCCTCGTAATCGTTCAATCTGATCAAACAGTAAGGAATTGCTTTGTGTTACTAATAAAAGTTCTTCTTTTTCCTGAGATAAAGTCAAATCAAAATTCTGTGCTATAATTTCTTGAATAGGTAATTTCAATAATGTAAATTGTTGATGATATCCTGTTTTATTTTGTTCTGTCATAAGATACCTCCTATTTTATTTAAAAAGTTAGTAGTATATTTGAAATTCTATCTTTTTTATTGCCTATATAGTTTTAAATGCATTACTTTAGAAAGATAGTATCACAGAAGAAAAAGAAAGTCAATAGTTTTAAATGCATTAGATATAAAGTGAAGGATATCGCATATTATTAAGGATTCTTTGTTAGTAATATCTAGGAATTTTTACATGTATGTGGTAAAATTAAAATAAAAAGTTAAAAAATTTAGTTAGAATTTTAACCTCTGTAAAAGAATTATTATTTCTTATTAGATAGTCAAATAGATTTCAAAAATAAGAAATATCTATATAATAAAACTTACTTTTACAAATGTTATTTTACAATTGGTAACCGAATAATTTTTAAGAAATATACTAAAAATACTTGTAATTTTAGTTATAAGGAATTTCAAAGAAAGAGGATTATCCATGAATTCATTAAAAATTTTAGAAGAATTTGGCACAATATCTTTAAAGAATAAGAAAATACAAAATTATATTGAAAAACAGGCACCCTTTCAGTATGAAGAAGAATATGGAGTGGATCTTGTACATTATTCAGATGAAAATTTAATGGATATATTTATTAGAAAGTTTCATTACTATAAACCTTCTGTAATGTCAGTGGTGTTTGGTAAATATAGACAGTTTTATGAATATTGTGTAGAAAAAAAGTATATTTCCTGGAATCCTTTTAGAAATTCCAAATTTTTAAGTTATGAATATTTGGTGAGAATGGCAGTAAAAAATGGAAATGTACCTTATTATTCTAGAAGATATGTGATAGAGCAATGTGAACATATCCCTTATTGTAGTGCTTATTATAAATCTATAGCCTTGTCTGTGTTTGAGGGAATCAAATCTTATGCTGAATTAGCCCAGTTGAAATGGAAAGATTTGGACAGAGAGCAAAAGATAATTCAAATAGGTTGTGAAAAAATATCTATTTCTGAAGAATTGTTTATAGCATATGAGACTATGCGAGAATATACTTGTTTTAAAAATGGAGAGACAACCTTACAATTTGATAAAAATAGTGAAGCATTAATACGCCCTTTGATTCGTCATGGACAAATAGGAAAACCTAGTAATCATAATCTAAAATATTTATCTAATTCTATATCAAAGAAAATGACAGCTATTGGATTATCAGCCTCTGGTTTGTATGAGTCAGGAGTTATGTATAAGTTAGTAGAAGCTTTTGGAAAAGAAGAAATTATCAACTATCTTTTACCAGAGTGTTGGGAAAAGGAGACAATTGTCCGAAAAAATAAAAAATTTGAAAACTTCTTTCTTCAAAATAGAATTAAGATGTCTGGAAAAGATTTTGGATTTGATTTTAAAGGGTATGGATTGATACTAAAGTATGGTGAGATTCTTTAAGAAAATAGATTGACAAACATATGTTCCAGATATATAATCGAAACAGAACAGATGTTCTTTTGGGAGGGACATATTTTGAATTTTGAAGCCGTTATTTTAGAAAATGTGGGGAAAGATATTTATATTGGAATTGAAATCCTAGAGCATTGTAAGAGAAAAGAAATGATTCTTAAAAATTATTTCATTGCTACATCAGAAGGAAGAAAATATTCAGGAGAAGATACAGCATTTCTTTTTTCAAAACAGACACCAAATAAAGGATTAAAAATAGCAATGAAAGCACAAATAGAGAGATGGTGTCGTCTTTTTGATATGATAGATATTGAGGCTAAATATCAAAAGTATTTCTATCATATTTATATTATGAATTGTATTAGTATTCAGAACAGTTGTTTATTTATGAATAAACAACAAGTTAGTAGTGAATGGAAGAAAATTTAAAAGTGAATCAAAAGGGAAATATTGTTTACAGATATTTTAAATTGTGCTATGATAATTAAAAAGTGATAACTGTTAGAAAAAGATTAGATAATCTACTGTGATTTCAGAAGAAAGTATTTATAATAGTTAAAAAGTGATAACTGTTATAGAAAGATTTTAAGCAGTTACAAGAATTTAAAAGAAATGAGATGAGAAAGATGGTTATATTAATTGGAGGCGTAGTTTTAATTGCAGTGATTATTGCTGTGGTGGCATCTGTGGCTGGTGCAGTTGCTGGAGTTGTGGATGAAGAGAGTGAAGATTAGGAAAATTGGAATACTACATTGGAAAAGTAAAGTAATTTAAAATATTAGAATAGGGAAATTATCATTATGCCAATTTGTACTGAAAAGTGCTTTTTTATAATGGTAATTTTCTTTTTATTATTATAAAAGTTTTTGACTTTTATAATCTTTCTATGAAAGTGTGATAGATTGGATAGGGATATTTACTATGAAATATATACATTTGTGAAAAAGGAATGATTGTGTGAAAGCGATTTCACATAGCAAAGTATAGAAGTGATTTAAGATTGAGAAGCTAGAAGAAATAATTTGAATTACCCACTTTGTTATAGGATTAGGATATCAAAAGGGCTATATTTTCTTTGAAAGTCAATTTTCCTAATCTGGTATAGTTTATTTAAAATCTTAAATTAGGAGGTAAAAGAGATGAATGGGAATAAAAAACACAGGTTGATTTTGCAAGAATTAAGTACAATGAAACCAATTACAAATAGTAAAGAGGTAGATGCTCTCCTAATACAGAAGCGTCTTACAAATGGAAGAAATGGTTTTGAAGATGTTTTAAAAGGATTATTAGAATCTTTAACAAGAATAAGCGCTCTTGATTTATCTATGGAAGATAGCTCTAATGTATTGACACAGATTAGTCAAAAACTTTTTGAGACTGCTGAAAATATTCAAAAAGCAGTCTCAATCACAAAAGAAAATACACAAGAAGTAGTAGCTGCTCATGAAGAACTTACAGGAACTATGCAGCAAATGTCAGCAGAATCAGAAGAAATATTAAAAGAGATTGCGGAAAGTGAGCAGCAGCTAAAAGGTGTAAAAAAGATTTCAGATAAAACTATGGAAAATTCTATAGAAATGAAAACAAATATGGAACAGCTTGTGACAGTAATTGCACATATGAATGAAGTCATTGAAGAAATTAATGGGATTTCAGAGCAAACAAATTTACTTGCTCTAAATGCTAGTATTGAAGCTGCAAGAGCTGGTGAGGCTGGAAGAGGTTTTGCAATTGTTGCAGATGAGATTCGGAAGCTTGCAGAAGAGACAAAAGGATTGAATACAGATATGGAAAAATTTGTAGAAAGTGTTCGAAAGGCTTCTAAGGAAAGTTCTAATAGTATTGAACAGACAGTTGATAACTTCAAGCTTATTGATAAAGGTTTAGAATTTGTAATAAAAGGAAATGAAAATAATAAGCGTAGTGTCCATCATATTGTAGAGGCGCTAACAACTTTCTCAGCATCTAGTGAAGAGATTTTAGGTTCTGTACAAGAATTAGAAGAACAATTTCATAGTATACATGATGAAAGTATAGATTTAAAAGAACAAGCAGAATCTTTGCGTCAATCTAGCAATGCATTACATGAAACTATTAAACCAGTGACTATGATTGAGAAAAAAATGGATAGTATGATAAAACAGATGGGAAGTATATCAGAAGATCCATTTTATATGATAGATAATCAAATATTTATAGATGTGATAAAAAAGTCTATTGTTGCCCATGAGAATTGGGTGAATGTGTTAGCAGATATTGTAGAAAAAGAAAAAGTAAAACCAATTCAAACAGATGCATCAAAGTGTGGATTTGGTCATTTTTATTACTCTTTGTCTCCTAAAAATCCTCAAATAAGAGAAATATGGAAGAATATTGATCCAAAACATAAACAACTTCATGGATATGGAAATTCAGCAATTCAAGCAATTTGGGATGGAGAACATAAGGTAGCTCAAAGAGAACTAGAACAGGCGAAAAATATTTCTAGAGAATTAATTGGAGAATTTGAAAAGATTATAGATTTGACAGTTCATCTAGAACAAGAAGGAAAAAAGGTTTTTGAAGAAATGGAGATTTGATTTTGAAGGAACATATGATATATAAAGTCCAACCAGGAAGTATTGCGGATGAGTTGGAAGTAGAACCTTTGGATGTACTTATATCAGTAAATGGAAATGAAATAGAGGATGTGTTTGACTACCATTATTATACCAATGAAGAATATCTTACTGTGGTGATTCGTAAAAGAAATGGTGAGGAATGGGAATTAGAGATTGAAAAAGAGTATGAAGAAGATTTGGGAATTGAATTTGAAAATGGTTTGATGGACAATTATAAATCCTGTCATAATAAATGCATTTTCTGTTTTATTGATCAGATGCCAAAAGGCATGAGAGATACTTTATATTTTAAAGACGATGATTCGCGCCTTTCTTTTTTACAGGGAAATTATGTGACTCTTACTAATATGAAGGAACATGATTTAGAGCGGATTATACAATATAAACTTGGTCCTATCAATATATCTGTACAAACCACCAATCCAAAATTACGGTGTAAAATGTTGAATAACCGTTTTGCAGGTGAGGTATTGAGGAAGATAGATACACTTTATAAAGCAGGAATACCAATGAATGGACAAATTGTTCTTTGTAAGGGAGTGAATGATGGGGAAGAACTTTCTAGAAGTATTACCGATTTAATGAAATATATGCCTATTATGGAAAGTGTATCTGTAGTTCCAGTAGGATTAAGTAAATATAGAGAAGGTTTGTATCCGCTAGAACCTTTTACAAAAGAGGATGCTAAAAATGTACTTGCAATGATACATCAATATCAGGAAATATGCTTAAAAACCTGTGGATTACATTTTATTCATGCTAGTGATGAATGGTATTTACTTGCTGAACAAGAACTTCCAAAAGAAGAAAGTTATGATGGTTATCTTCAATTAGAAAATGGAGTAGGGATGTTACGATTATTGAAAACAGAATTTGAAGAAGCCCTTATGGAGGTTATCAAAGACCAAAATATAAAAGAGGATAGAGAAAACAATTGTTTAAAGAAAATTACAATTGCCACAGGTGTATTAGCAGCGCCCTCTTTGCAGGAACTTGCCGAAGATTTTATGAAAGTTTTTCCAATGACAAAAATACAGGTAATTCCCATTATTAATCATTTTTTTGGACAACAAATTACGGTTTCTGGTCTTTTAACAGGACAAGATATTATATCACAGTTAAAAGAGATAGATTTAGGAGATAAATTGCTTTTGCCTTGTAATCTGTTGCGTAGTGGAGAAGAAGTATTTTTAGATGATATTACTTTAGAACAAGTGGAAAATGCTTTACAAGTGAAGATAGATATTGTAAAATCAAGCGGACAGGATTTAATATCCAGTTTTATGAGATAAATTTAAAATCATTGCTCACAGGAATTAAATTAAGAAAGGAAAAAGAATGAGTAAACAAGTAGTTGCAATTGTAGGACGACCAAATGTAGGAAAGTCCACATTGTTTAATGTGCTAGCAGGAGAGCGTATTTCCATTGTACAAGACACGCCAGGAGTTACAAGAGATAGAATTTATGCAGATGTGACTTGGTTAAATACAGTATTTACCTTAATTGATACAGGTGGTATTGAACCAGAGAGCAAAGATATTATTTTATCTCAGATGAGAGAACAGGCTCAGATTGCCATTGATACAGCAGATGTGATTATCTTTATTACTGATGTGCGTCAAGGATTAGTAGATGCAGATTCTAAAGTAGCAGATATGTTGCGGCGCTCGAAAAAACCCGTAGTACTTGTGGTGAATAAAGTAGATAGTTTTGAAAAGTTTATGACAGATGTATATGAGTTTTATAATTTAGGAATTGGAGATCCGATTCCCATTTCTGCAGCTTCTAGGTTAGGAATTGGAGATATGTTAGAAGAAGTGGTAAAGCATTTTCCAGAAGATATAAAAGAAGAGTTAGAGGATGATAGACCAAAGATTGCAATTGTGGGGAAACCAAATGTAGGGAAATCTTCTTTAATTAACCATCTATTAGGGGAAGAGAGAGTTATTGTATCAGATATTGCAGGTACTACTAGGGATGCAATTGATACAGAAATTACATGGCAAGGGACACAATATATTTTTATTGATACAGCAGGTCTTAGAAGAAAAAGTAAAATTAAAGAAGAATTGGAACGATTTAGTATTATACGTGCGGTAACTGCTGTAGAACGGGCAGATGTCGTAGTGGTTATGATTGATGCCACAGAGGGAATAACAGAACAAGATGCCAAAATTGCAGGAATTGCTCATGAAAGAGGAAAAGGAATTATTATTGCAGTTAATAAGTGGGATGCAATTGAGAAAGATGATAAAACTATTTATAGGCATACGGAGCGAATACGTGAGATTTTGAGTTTTATGCCATATGCAGAAATCTTGTTTATTTCTGCAAAAACAGGGCAACGTACAAAAAAGTTATTTGATATCATTGATGTAGTATTAGAAAATAATTCTTTGCGAATAGCAACAGGGGTGTTAAATGAAATTATGTCAGAAGCTGTGGCAATGCAACAGCCTCCGTCAGACAAAGGTAAGCGATTAAAATTGTATTATATTACACAAGTAGCAGTGAAACCACCTACATTTGTTATTTTTGTCAATGATAAAGAATTGATGCATTTTTCCTATACCAGATATTTAGAAAATCGTATCAGAGATGCTTTTGGATTTCAGGGAACCTCGTTAAAATTTATTATACGAGAAAGAAGGGAAGGATAAGATGATGATAAACAGAGGCATTTGTATTATGATTGGCTATGTTTTAGGATTGTTTCAAACAGGTTATATTTATGGGAAACTTCATCATATTGATATTAGAGAATATGGAAGTGGAAATGCTGGAACTACCAATACTTTGCGTACTTTAGGATGGAAAGCAGGTTTGATTACGTTCTTAGGAGATTTAGGAAAAGCGATTCTTGCTATGGTAATTGCATGGTTGTTATTTCATGAACAATATCCCCAAGAAGTTAAATTATTAGAAATGTATGGTGGACTTGGAGCAGTTTTAGGACATAATTTTCCATTTTATATGAAATTTAAAGGTGGAAAGGGAATTGCTTGCACCGCAGGATTTATCCTTGCATTTTATCCACCAATGGCACCTGTTTGTCTGCTTATATTTATTCTTGCAGTTGCAATTACTAAATATGTATCACTTGGTTCTATTTTAGTTGCTATTAGTTTTTATATACAGTTAGTGATATATGGACAATTAGGATATTTGCAGGTAAAGTCATCTTTATTATTAGAGGTTTATATAGTTGGAGCAGTCTTTTCTATACTTGCCATTTGGAGACATAGAGCAAATATGAAACGTTTGTTAAGCGGTACAGAAAATAAATTTTCTGTTAGTAAATCGGGAAGTTTAAATAAAAAATAGTAAATATAAAGTTAAGGTGTTTTTGAAAGTTACAATCAGAGAATCCTGTTATCTAGGATTCTCTTTTTATTTATGACAATAGAAAGTTGGCAAAGCGTGTTTTCTATTGTTTCATAGGAGAGACTATATTACTATGAATTGTTAAAGTATATGCCTTTCGTATGAAATAAAAATATTATACACAGGGTCTGTCTAAGCGAAGCGAGGGTACGCGTGCTAGAAGAAGAATGCCGCTTAGGTGGCTTTCCCAATTTGTTATATCAAAAGATATGAGAGGAGAAAATTTTTTGTTGGAACAAGGAACAATATTAGAAGGTCGCTATGAAATAAAAAGAAAATTAGGAGAAGGTGGTTTTTCTTATGTATATCTTGCATATGACAGAGAAAAAAGGCGAAATTGTGCTGTTAAGGAAATAACAAAATTACATAATAAGTTAGCTTGTTACATGTCATATAAAGAAGTAACACTAATATGGAAATTACAATATCCTTATTTTCCAGAAATTGAAGAAATTATTGAAAAGGAACATGTAATTTACATTGTAATGGAATACTTAGAAGGAGAAACTTTAGATAAGATACTAAAAAGACTTGGTCCACAGTCTCAAACAGATGTAGTAAAATGGTCAAGAGATTTATGTTTTCTATTAGAATATCTTCATAATTGTAATCCGCCTGTTATTTATAGAGATATGAAACCAGCAAATATTATGTTACAAACAAGTGGAAATTTAAGATTGATAGACTTTGGCGCAATTTGGGAAGGTGAAGTATATCCAGAACAAAATAGAATATCTTATGGAACTGGCATATGGCCATCTTTAGACGCCAAAGAGGATATAAACTTAGGAACAAAAGGATATGCGGCGCCAGAACAGTTTGAGGAAAAAGGAAAAATAGATGTCAGAACAGATATTTATGGTTTGGGTGTAACCATGTATCAATTATTAACAGGAAAAGATCCATGTCAATTTCCAAGTGAACAGTATAAGCTCAGATATTGGAATTGGAGATTGTCTAAAAAATTAGAAAAAATTGTTTGGAAATGTACGCGTCTGAATCCAGAAGAGCGCTATCGTTCTTGTAAAGAATTAAGAGAAGATTTAGAAATTTTTGCAAAAAGCAAAAAGATGTGATACAATAATCCAGTTAAAAAACAGAACATGTGTATCAATATTATTGTAATAAGTAAAAATTGTTAAGAAGTTATGGCGGGGAAAACGCCACTGGAGGTAAAAATGGCAAAGATTCAGGAATATGGTGCCGGAAATATAACTGTGTTAGAGGGGTTAGAGGCAGTTAGAAAAAGACCAGGAATGTATATTGGGAGTGTATCTAGGAAAGGGTTAAACCATTTAATTTATGAAATTGTAGATAATTCAGTAGACGAGCATTTGGCAGGATTTTGTGATACTATAAAAGTTACATTAGAAGCAGATGGTTCTTGCACGGTTGAGGATAATGGACGTGGCATTCCAGTAGGTATGCATGAGAAGGGAATGTCTGCAGCGCGCTTAGTTTTTACTACCCTTCATGCAGGAGGAAAGTTTGACAATGATGCTTATAAAACTAGTGGCGGACTTCATGGAGTGGGTTCTTCTGTAGTAAATGCATTATCTACGTTTCTGGATTTGGAGGTATATTTAGAGGGAAATATATATCATGACAGATATGAAAGAGGCAATCCCATAATAGAATTAGAAAATGGAATGCTTCCAATCATAGGGAAGACGAAGAAAAAGGGAACAAAAATCAATTTTCTTCCAGACCCAGAAATATTTGAAAAAACACAGTTTAAAGAAGATGATGTAAAAAGTCGACTTCATGAAACGGCCTACTTAAATCCTAAGCTAACTATTATTTATGAAGATAAACGTGGGGAAATTCCAGAACAGAAAATATTTCATGAAGAAGAAGGTATTATTGGATTTGTAAAAGACTTAAATAAAAAAGTGGAAACGGTACATGAGGTAGTATATTTTCAAGGAGAAAGTGAAGGAATAACAGTAGAAACAGCTTTTCAGTATACAAATGAATTTCATGAAAATGTACTAGGCTTTTGTAATAATATTTACAATGCAGAAGGTGGAACACATCTCACAGGTTTTAAAACAGTCTTTACAACTGTAATCAACAGTTATGCTAGAGAACTTGGAATTTTAAAAGAAAAAGATTCTAATTTTACAGGAACAGATGTAAGAAATGGATTAACAGCAGTTATTTCTATCAAGCATCCTTCTCCTCGTTTTGAAGGACAAACGAAGACGAAGTTAGATAACCAAGATGCAGCGAGAGTTACAAGTAAGATTACAGGAGAGGAAATTCAATTATATTTTGATAAGAATTTGGAAAATCTAAAAAAAGTAATTTCTTGTGCAGAGAAAGCAGCCAAAATTAGAAAAACCGAGGAAAAAGCAAAGACAAATTTATTGACAAAACAGAAATTTTCCTTTGATTCTAATGGGAAACTAGCAAATTGTGAAAGTAGAAATGCTTCTATTTGTGAAATTTTTATTGTGGAAGGAGATTCTGCAGGTGGTTCTGCTAAAACAGCTAGAGATAGAAATTATCAAGCAATTCTGCCCATTCGAGGTAAAATTTTAAATGTAGAGAAAGCAAGTATAGATAAAGTATTAGCCAATGCAGAAATCAAGACAATGATTAATGCTTTTGGATGTGGATTTTCAGAAGGTTATGGAAACGATTTTGATATTTCAAAATTGCGTTATAATAAAATTATTATTATGGCAGATGCAGATGTAGATGGCGCTCATATTTCCACTTTGTTATTAACTTTATTTTATCGTTTTATGCCAGAGTTGATTTTTGAAGGACATATTTACATTGCTATGCCTCCCTTATACAAAGCGATTCCTTCCAAAGGAAAAGAGGAATATCTCTATGATGATATGGCATTGGAGAAATATAGAAAAAGACATAAAGGTTCTTTTACTTTACAGAGATATAAAGGTCTTGGCGAAATGGACGCAGATCAATTATGGGAAACTACCTTGAATCCAGCAACGCGTATTTTAAAACAAGTGGAAATTGAAGATGCTAGAAGAGCTTCTGATATAACAGAAATGTTAATGGGTACAGAAGTTCCTCCTCGTCGAGAATTTATTCATGAACATGCAAAAGACGCAGAACTGGATATATAGTTCTTTTGAAATAGAGCAAATGTTAAATCTAGAAATGCATAAAATGGCAGAAGTGATAGAGGGTTCTTTCACGAACTACCTGTTTATGCTAAAAAACAGACAGAATGGAGGAAATCATGCAACAAAATGAACAAATTATCCAAACAGAATATTCTGAGATAATGCAAAAATCATATATTGACTATGCTATGAGTGTTATTATTGCAAGGGCGTTGCCAGATGTAAGAGATGGATTAAAACCTGTACAACGTAGAACACTTTATGATATGCACGAATTGGGAATCCGTTGTGATAAACCATATAGAAAATGTGCTCGTATTGTGGGAGATACTATGGGTAAATATCATCCTCATGGAGACAGCTCTATCTATGAAGCTTTGGTAGTTATGGCACAGGAGTTTAAGAAGGGGTTACCCTTGGTGGATGGACATGGAAATTTTGGCTCTATAGAAGGAGATGGAGCTGCGGCAATGCGTTATACAGAGGCACGCTTACAAAAAATTACCCAAGAGGCATATTTGGCAGATTTGGATAAGAATGTTGTAGACTTTGTATCTAATTTTGATGAAACAGAAAAAGAACCATCTGTATTACCTGTCAAGGTGCCTAATTTACTTATCAATGGGGCTGAAGGAATTGCAGTAGGCATGGCAACTAGTATTCCTCCTCATAATTTTTCAGAGGTAATAGATGGAGTAAAAGCTTATATGAAAAATCCTGATATTACTACAGAAGAAATGATGGACTATATCAAAGGACCAGATTTTCCAACAGGAGGACTGGTAGTAAATAAAGACGATTTGTTAAAGATTTATGAAACTGGAACAGGAAAAATAAAAGTTAGAGGAAAAGTAGAGATAGAACAAGAAAAAGGCGGGAAACAGCGTTTAGTAATCACAGAAATTCCTTATCCTATGATTGGTGCGAATATTGGTAAATTTTTGATGGATGTGTATCATTTAGTAGAAACGCGGAAAACAAATGGTATTGTTGATATTTCTAATCAATCTTCCAAAGAGGGGATTCGTATTGTATTGGATTTAAAAAAGGGAGTTAATGTAGAAAATCTTTGTAATATGCTCTATAAGAAGACAAGATTAGAAGATACTTTTGGGGTGAATATGCTTGCAGTTGCAGAAGGCAAACCAGAAACTATGGGAATTGTATCCATCATTCGTCATCATGTGAATTTCCAATATGAGTTAGCCACCAGAAAATATAAGACACTATTAGCCAAAGAATTAGAGAAAAAAGAAGTACAAGAAGGTTTAATCAAAGCCTGTGATGTGATTGATTTAATTATTGAAATCCTTCGTGGTTCTAAAAATATAAAAGATGCCAAAGATTGTCTGATAAATGGAACGACAGAAAAGATAAAATTTCGTTACAAGGGTTCTGAGGCAGATGCCAAGCAGCTTTGTTTTACAGAACGTCAGGCAACTGCAATTTTGGAAATGCGTTTGCATAAATTAATTGGTCTAGAAATAGAGGTTCTGAAAAAAGAACATGAAACAACGCTTGCCAATATTGCTAAATATGAAGAGATTTTAGAAAATCGAGTGGCAATGGCAAAAGTAATTATAAAAGAATTAAATCATTTTCAGAAAGAGTATGGAACTCCAAGAAAAACAGTAATTGAAAATGCAGCAGAAGTTGTCTATGAAGAGAATAAAGTCGAAGAAATGCCAGTTATTCTTTTGATGGATCGATTTGGATATGTAAAAACAATTGATGTTTCTACTTATGAGAGAAATAAGGAGGCAGCAGATACAGAAAACAAATATGTAATTTCTTGTATGAATACAGATAAAATATGTATTTTTACAGATAAAGGACAACTTCATACTGTTAAGGTATTAGATCTTCCTCATGGGAAATTTAGGGATAAGGGAACACCTATTGACAATGTAAGTAATTATAATAGCAGAGAAGAAACCATACTTTGTATCAATAGTCTTGGAAATTTATTAGGCAAAAAACTACTATTTGTAAGCAGTAGTGGAATGATGAAACAGGTAGTGGGGGAAGAATTTGATGTATCAAAACGAACAACTATGGCAACGAAGTTAAATGAGGGAGAAACCCTGCTTTTGGTACATATTTTATCAGAAACAGAGGAAGAAAGCATTGTAATGCAGACAGAAAAAAATATGTTCTTACGCTTTTTTGTCTCTGATGTACCAGAAAAGAAAAAAAGTGCTTTAGGTGTAAGAGGAATGAAAATTGATACAAAGGACAAACTGAAGGAAGTTTATTTATTAAAACAAGAAGAAAAAATAATTACCATAAAAGAAAAAGAAATTGCATTACACCGATTAAGAATTGCAAATCGTGATGGAAAAGGAGTGAAAAAAACTTAAATTTAACTTTTTTAATTGTATATTTTCTGAGCTACATGTGGCTATATGACCGTTTTATAAGATATATGAAAATTATACAATTATGGAGTTTTTCAGGTAACTAATGAAAAGAGAAAGTAGATAGTCATTTTTCCATCACCAAAAGGAAGCGGGGATTCGTAAATTTTATGAAAAAGAAAGGTACCATTTTATTATTAATAGTTGCATTAATTTTGCCTTGTTTTGTTTGCGAAACAATAGTTGCAAAAAATAATAGTTATGCATTGGGGAACCCACAAGAGATAGTTTCAGAAAAATCTAATAGGCAATCATCTATTTCGCAAGAGATAGCTATATCAAAGAATGCAGAAAGTTATGAATTGGAAGAAACAGAAAATATAGATGTTTCAAAGATTTTATTAGAGGACCAAGAAGTAAGTGAAGAATTATTAAAAAATTTTGAGTTACTAGAGAAAAATCATAGTCTCTCAGAAATAGAAGAGAAACAATTAAATAAAAAAGATGTATTAGAAGAAAACAGCAAGGGTTCAAGTATAGAAGATAATAAACAACAGATAGATAAAACACTCCATCAAAAGTCACAGCTTCAAAATATGAAAGATATTAGATTTACCTTTGAGAGTGCCAATGATATTATGTCACAATATATTACAAAGGACAAAAAAACAGCGAAACTTTTAAATAATCGTACGTTGTATTCTTATAATATTAAAACGAAGAAAGTTTCCATTGAATATCAATTTCCTAAAACAGAATTTATAGCTAATGATGGATTTTATGGCTCTCAAGATAGAGTAAGTGCTTATATGAGAGAAGATGTGGGACTTTTATATTTTGGATATAATTCTTGTTATGATTATTCTGAGAATGAGACGATGCACGTGATAGTATATGACTTGGAAAAAGGTAAAATTGTAAAAGATATTAAAATAAAAGGACATATTCTTGACCAGGTAGGAGCAGATAAAAAAGGAAATATTTTTATTTCTACAGATGACGTTTGGAAAAACGCTCAGAACAAAAGTGAAAATACGATGTTTGTATTATCAAAAGAAGGAAAAAAACTTTGTCAAAAGAAACTAGATGATCCAGTAAACAGTTTTTCAGGATTTTGTAAAGATGGAACATTTTTTTATATTGATGAGTATATGGCATATAGTCCTTTCGGTTATCCAAATCTAATGGGGAGATTGATGAAAGGAAAATTCCAAAATAATAAGCTAACTTTACAAAAGCGTTATATGACTTATGCAAAAAACATTTATTTTGGAAATTATCAGACCCCAGTAGAAATTATCAATGACAAATATTTAGTTACCTTTACAGGTGGTTTTTATCCACTTGCTAGTATTACAGATAAAAAATGGTCACAAGCCTTGTATACACCAAAGGAACTAGAAAAGGGAAGTGAATATAGTTATATTTATAATGCAGGTGTCAATGCTGTGATAAAGGGGGATGAGGTTTATACACTTTATGATAATGATACGATTTATGTATACAGTATGAAAAGTGGAAAGAAGCAAAAATTTTATAATGCCAAAGCGAAGATATTTAATCTGAAAAGCTGTGGAAATACGCTTCTTGCTTTAGAGACAGATGGAACTCATTTTTTCTATGAAAAAATACCAATGAGTAGTTTCCGAAAAATTTCAACAAAAAATTATAATATGAATGATTTTTCTGTTTATAAAGGAAGAACAAAAGATAAGATTATCGATCAGTTTGTGGCGACGGCACCAGCAAAGATGAAAGAGGATTTATATGCAAAGAAAGGTTCTAACAAAAAGCCTTATAAAGAAAGCACCTTAAAATCTTCTATACAAGATTATACCTTAAAAGTTTCCAATTATTATAGATGGCTTGCAGGTTTAACACCTTTTGAAAGTGCATCCAAAAAGATATGGAGCAATGCTGCCAAAGGTGCTGTATTACTCTCTGTTTCTGATTTTGATCATGAACCAGAAAAACCTTCTAATATGAGTAGTGCATTTTATAGAGAAGCTTTAGAAGGAACCTCTAATAGTAATATTGCTATGAATTATTCCTATGGACAATACAAGATTATAGATACCATTCGGCAATTTATGAATGATACTAGTTATACTATGCCAGGACATCGAACTAATTTTCTTACAAGAAATGCAACAACAATTGCTTATGGAATTTATGATAAGTATTTGTGCCAAACGGTAGAATATAAGGATAATCCAAATCCTTCTGGTACTGCGGTGATAGACAATAATGAGCCAGCTTATGCTTGGCCTGCAGCGGGATATTTTCCTGCAGAAGATTTGTCTGTCAATGCTTATTGGACAGTGAACCTCAATACAGATAAGTTGTCCTTGTCAAATGTTGCTTTAAAGGTTACAATTACTGATTTAGAAACGGGAAAGAGTTATAAACGTACTTCATCTGCGGATGGATTATATGCAACAGAATACTGGGGAAGATTTATTAGTTTTGCACCACCTACTTTAGAAAATGGGGAAACTTCTTATAACAATAAAAGGTATAAGGTGAAACTGACAAATTTATCAGATAAAAATGGTTTCCCAGCTACTTTGGAATATACCATTAATTTCTTTTCTTACAGTTCAGGCAGTAAAAAAAATGAGGCCTCTTGTGATAAATATGGTCAGTTATTAAAACTTGGAGCAACTCAGATTTCTTTATCTAATGCAAAATCTGGAATAAAAATTTCTTGGAAAAAGAAAAGTGGTGCAGATGGTTATTACATATATCGCAATGGAAAAAAGATTAAGAAGACAACTTCTCTTTCTTATATAGATAAAGCAGCAAAGAAAAATGGAAGTAAATATCAATATAAAGTGATAGCCTACAAAGGGAAGAAAAAAGGAAAAGAATCAAAGAGTAAGACTTATTATTTTATTTCAAGTCCTACAATCACTAGTATTAAGAGAAAAAGTAATGGAGATCTTACTATTAAATGGAAACAAAATGCAAAGGCTTCTGGGTATCAAATTCAATATACACAAGGGAAAAAAACTACAAAAATTATTGTTTCAGGTGGAAAGAAGACAAATAAGACAATATCCAATGTAAAAGCAAAAGAGGATTGTAAGATAAGTATTCGCGCTTATAAGAAAGTGGGCAAAACTCAATACGATTCTGTATGGAATAAAGATAGTATAAAAGCTGTAAAAGTCAGTTCTCCAGCCTTACAAAAAGTAACTGCAAAAAATTATCATTCATTACAGATACAGTGGAAAAAGGGAAAAGATGTCTCAGGATATGAAATTTACCGCAAGAATGGCACAGCAAAATATAAAAAAATTGCAACGGTATCTAAGGGGGATATCTGTACTTATACAGATACCAAAGCTGTCACAGGCACAAAGTATACCTATACAGTGAAAGCATATAAGAACTATAAAAAAGAAACCATTTTTAGTTCCTATGATAAGAAAGGAATATCAGGAACAACTGCATTGTCAAAGCCAACCTTAAAAACGGTAATTCCAAATGGAATAGGAAACCTTATCATTTCTTGGAAAAAAGTAGATGGAGCTTCTGGATATATGCTATACAGAGCAGAATCAAAATCAGGTTCTTATCAATTAGTAAAGACCTTGAAGGAAAATAATAGTTTGAGTTTTAAGGATAGTGGTTTAGGGAATAAAAAAACATACTATTATAAACTAAAAGCATATCGCACCATAAAAGACAAAAAAATTTATAGTTCATATTCTGATGTGAAAAATGGTCAAACAGAGGAAGCAAAACCTTCTGAGATATTGCCAAAATCTATAACATTCAATAAAAGTAATGTGTTGATTGATGTGAATGAAAGAGTAACTTTAAAAGCAGATATTTTGCCAAGTAATGCAACAAATAAAACTATTACTTGGAGCAGCAGTGATACAAAAATTGCTTCTGTTGATAAAGGAGTGATAATAGGAAAATCTTCAGGAACAGCAACCATAACAGCAAAAACTTGTAATGAAATTACAGTTATTTGTAAAGTAACTGTAAAATCAATAGAATCTTCCAAAATCACAATTTATAACATAGAAGATTTAAAGGCAATAGCAAATAATTTAGATGGGCAATATAGCTTGGAAAAAGATATTGATTTATCTGAAACGACATGGGTTCCCATTGGGACAGAAGAAGCACCTTTTTCTGGTACTTTTGAAGGAAATGGTCATAAAATATCAGGTTTAAAAATGGAAAATAGTGCCTATAGGTATAATGGATTGTTTGGATGTAACACAGGGACTATTGAACAGATAGAAGTTTCTGGAATAATTACAAGCAATCAAACTGGAACTCGAATTTTATATGTGGGAGGTATTGTAGGGCTAAATAAAAAAGGAAACATTAGTTCTTGTTCTAGTAATGTTAAAATGGATATTTCTAGTTTAAATAACGACCAAGGAACTTATGTTTATGTAGGAGGCATTGCAGGAAGCTGTGATGGAGCAGAAATTCATGATTGTAGGAATTATGGAACAATAAGTGCAAGTGCTAAAATGGGAACTCGCACAGATTCTTATGTGGGAGGAATTGTAGGATATATAGGAAATATGTCTGTGATTCAGGGATGTACCAATGAAGGAACTATCAGTTCCTATGCATCCTGTTCTGATAGCAATTATTTTTTGATGTCTTGCGCAGGAGGTATTACAGGATATATGGCATCTGGAACAATAGAAAATTGTGAAAATCACAATGGAACAACAGGTAGCATTAAAGCTGAGGGGAAACCAATAATTCAAACAAATTATGAAAGTATGGTTTGTGCAGCAGAAATTATAGGTTATATTTCTAATGGAACTGTTATAGATGTAAACGTATCTAATGCAAAAGTGGAAGCTGTTGGAAATCATAATGTTATGTTATATCAAGGGGGAATAATAGGAAAAGATGCTCGTTAATCATGCTTATTTCAGGATAACCGCATAAAATAAATATTTTGTAAAACCAGATAATATATAAAAA
>CAJUHG010000020.1:0-3033 GCA_910586005.1 uncultured Lachnospiraceae bacterium
TGTATAAAATTTTCAATGTTCATCAATTTAGCCTTGACTTTTTATTTGCAGGCTAGTTTTATATAATTTTTATTTTACATGTAACTTCAGAACTTGTCCCCAAGTTCTATAAGTATTTATATCTCATTGCTAAAGTAATAACAGTAATTGTTACTGAAATTAAGATAACATATCTTTTCTATAGTGTCAAGAGTTATTTTTATCCATTCTCTTTTTTTAAACATTTTTGGCATTTTCCATAGAAATAAGTGATATGTCCATCAATTTTACCTTCAAATTCATTTCCAGCAAGGATATTGATATGGTCTATATTTTCCATTTTCAAATCGCTTACACTGCCACATTCGGTACATAACACATGATAGTGGGGAGATGTATTCCAATCAAAACGGTCAGGACCAATACCAGTAGAAATTTTTTTGATTTCCCCAAGCTCTGTCAAGAGAGATAAATTGCGGTATACGGTTCCAAGACTGATATTAGGAAAATCCTTTTTCACGTTAATGTAAACCGTTTCGGCAGTAGGATGATCATAACGCTCAGAAAGAAATTCTCTGATGCATTCTCGTTGACGGCTATACTTCGTCATAGATCTTTCCTCCTGTCTAATAATGATAATCGTTATTGATTTTCTATATAAATATAATCCTCTCGTACTAAAATGTCAAGTACTAGAGGACTGTATTTTTATGGAAAATCTTTCGTTTTAAATTTTATTATGATATATGTATAATATAATAATAGAAAGTTTGCAAAGCTTGCGTTTTATTGTTTAAGTTATTCTATATATAATATGATTGCAATTATTCTGAAAATTATAATCCGAGCGCTTTGCTTTGAATCCTGACCATGAGCGTTACTCTTACAGTTAGCTCGATCCAGGCACCCTTACGGCACATGAAAGATTCTACTTAGTGCTGCTTTGTTCCCAACCTGACACGGTTCATAGAGTTCCATTGCGCAAGACCCAAACGTCATCACCACTTATAAAAGGCAGCCCCACAGGCAGAAACCCGGGGCAAAGCATCACTCCAACTATAGCGGATTGTTGGTATAGGGCACCGCTACCGCCCCAGCTGCTCGGAGATTTAAGTATATCCTTTTTTAATAAAAAAGTCAACTACTCTACGATTAATTTTTATGATAATCTCTAATGGTTTCATTTATAATCTGTTTTTGTAAATGTTTTTTTTCTCGCAAATCTTTAAAAAAATTGGTAAGCATAGAAGAACATTCTGTTTCTAAAACCCCTTTTATTAATTCTACTTGATGATTAAAAGAAGGCATTTGAAGAAGATTTAGAATAGAACCAGCACAACCTGCTTTGGGATTCATACTTCCAATTACTACTTTGTCCAAACGTGCTTGCACAATAGCACCAGCACACATTTGGCAAGGTTCCAAAGTGACATACATGGTACATCCTTCTAAGCGCCAATCTCCTAATTTTTTACTTGCTTTTTTTATTGCAGAGAGTTCTGCATGTGCAAGAGTATTCTTGTCAATATTTCTTCGATTATATCCACGAGCAATAATTTTTTCTTCCTTTACAATTACACAGCCAATGGGAACTTCTTCCATCTTTTCAGCTTTTTTTGCTTCTCTTATAGCTGCTTTCATAAATTTTTCTTCTGGATTCATGTACACTCCTATAGATTTTATGATAATATATTAAAAATAGAAGAACAAAACAGAACAAGTCTGCCTTAATTCTGACCTTTTATTCTGCACATGTAACTGTACAGATATAAATTAAGAATATCATGAGATAACATAAAAAACAATAGAGGATATAAAGATGAATATGATATATCGGACTCAGCGTCTAATTTTAAAAATACTTTCAGATATAGAAGCGGATCAAGTATTGCAATTTTATTTGGATAATCAAGAAGTATTTGAAATATATGAAACAGATAGGCCAAAATATTTTTATACAAAGCAATTTCAGAAGACTTTGTTAAATTGTGAATATAATATGATAATAAAACAGTCAGCAATTCGTTTTTGGATATATGAAAAAAATCAGATGGATAAAATTATTGGGACAGTTTCTTTTCAGAATATAAAACGGAGTTTTTATCAATCTTGTGAGATTGGATATAAATTTGACCAAAGATTTTGGAGAAAAGGATATGCAAAAGAAAGTGTTTCTAAGGGAATTCAGATTGCTTTTGAAGATTTGGGGTTACACCGGATAGAAGCGTATGTATTACCTGAAAATATATCATCTATAAAATTGTTGGAGAGTATGGGGTTTCAATTGGAAGGAATAAAAAAGCAGAACGTAAAACTTCATGGTGTTTGGAAAGACCATGAAATGTACGCTCTACTTTCTAGTGATTATTCTTCCAAATAGCGGAACCAATAACCAAACTCTCCAGTATTGACAGGAGCAGATTTTTCGTTGCGAAATTCAGGAAAACCAAATAAGGAAGCCATAACACGTTCTGGATTCTGGAATACGCCAGGAATTCCAAGAAACCATCTCTTGTTTCCATTTGTTTTTGTCATTCCTAAGATAAGATAACGATAATTAAAAAAGCCATGTAATAAAAAGCTGTTATTTCCTAAGTACCAATATTGCCTAGGTAACATTCTTAAGTCTTTTAGTTCAAAGCGTACACAGAGTGTATTTTCGTCACCTGCAAAAGGTGTCATAATAGGATAGTTTTCTAAAATAAATTTCCATTTTAGCTCCCAATTTTCAGGTGATTTTTGTTGTCCAGAAGAAGGATGCATAGAATTTCTTTTATACATATTTCGACAATTTTTAGGTACAGCTTCTGCAGCTTTTAGATTAGCTGCCATAGAATTGTTTTTTGTAGTTTGAGCGGAAGGGTGTATAGCTTGGCAAGAGGAAGGAGGTGTCTTAGCAGCAGAAGTTGTAGCACTTTCACGGATTGTTTTGACAGTGGATTGCACCATGTTTTGTGGAACGTTCTGTGTAGAAGAGGCTTGTGTATTTTGTGGAACGTTCTGTGTAGAAGAGGCTTGTGCATGTTGTGGAACGTTCTGTGTAGAAGAAGTTTG
>CAJUHG010000020.1:3133-38155 GCA_910586005.1 uncultured Lachnospiraceae bacterium
GGCTTGTGCATGTTGTGGAACGTTCTGTGTAGAAGAAGTTTGTGTATTTTGTGGAGCGTTCTGTGTAGAAGAGGCTTGTGCATGTTGTGGAACGTTCTGTGTAGAAGAAGTTTGTGTATTTTGTAGAGAGCTCTGTGTAGAAGAGGCTTGTGTATTTTGTGGAACATTTTGTATGGAAGAGGAATGAGTATGTACATTATTTTTTTCTTTGTCTACCTCTTTTATAAGAGAATCTTTTTCCAAAACAGTAAATCTTTCACGAATAAATTCAGTATCATTCCATTGGCTAACGAACATAATCTGTTCAGAGAGTGGAATAAAAATACCTGTTATAGTATCTAAACTATATCCACTATCTGCTAAATTTTCTGTATTTAGGATAATTTTAAAATCTCCATTTCCATGAGAAAGACTTATATTTCCTAACAGGATGCCTCCAAATTCCTGTTGTTTTTGAGTATAGAAATACACTGGAATAGGAGCAATGCTATATCCAGTGTTTTTCATATGTATCTCAACGCGACAATGGATGTCTCTTTTTTCTATTTTGGCAAATCCTATATTATGGCCTTTTTTTCCATGCTCATATAGATAAAGGTAGGTAATCATTCGGTGAAATTCAGACATTTTGTGTACTCCCAAAAAGCTTTTTACATCTTATTCATGTCAGATGATATTTATGCACCAAAATAATATTAATTCTGTCCGCTAATAGCAAGCGCTAAATCAGAGCCAAAGGAAGACATGTTAGCAGGAACCCATGAATTATTTTGAATTACACAATCAACCATGATATCTGTAGTATCCTCAGAAGGAGTTACATTTTGATAGGAAGTAATTAAATTTTGTGTATAAGTATCCATAATAAAAATTTGTTGTTCTTTAGAAGAAGAAAAGTTATTTTTTTGGGCCGTTTCTTTGGCAGCATAGAAAGCATCAGCATCTAAATCAGATTCATTAAAATAAGTAGTGTGAATAACAACGGTTGCTTTTCCACCAGTTTCAGAGATAATTTCTGCGGAAGCCTTCATTTTAGAGAGTGCCTCTTTTCTAGCATTACAAAGTTCTTCTAATATATTTTCTTCTATTTCTTGACCACTAGCAGCAAAATTGGCGCGAATGGTTTCCTTCAAAGATTCATCATAAGTTTGTTGGGCGAATTTAATATCTTCATCAGTCATTCCCAAAGAAGTGATTCCTGTTGTATCACCTAAGATATAGAGGTCATAAATTGCCTTTACAGAATCAGCTGCATTCTTTTTGGGACTATTACAACCGGAAAGAAAAATAATACATAAGAAAATGTATGGCAGAATGGAAAAAAAGTTTTTCATAGGATAGCCCTTTCTTTTTATGATTTGAGTAGTCAAAGCGGATATTGGCAATCTGCTTTGCTACTTGCTCATAACCTTATAGCTGCTATCACAGCTATAAGGTTAAAATATAAGAATGCCTTTCGTAGATTGCATTAAAGCGGAGGAGGAGGGATTTGAACCCCCGCGTCGATATCGACCTACTGGTGTTCGAAGCCAGACCCTTAAGCCACTTGGGTACTCCTCCAAAAAGATATTCCAAACTTCTATTAGATTTTGTTGCTCAAAATAAATTAGAGGTCTATCTTAATGTTTTTCAAATTAATGTCTTTAAAAATGAATCATTTTCTAAGCATTTTTTCAATTTGTATAATATTATAACAAATATTTTTAGAAATGCAAATGAAAAATCTTGTGATAGATAAAATTATGGGATATAATAAAATTGTTATGGGCATATTTTGCTCTATTGCAGTTAATTTGAAAAATGTAAAGGATGTGAAAATCAATGAAAAGAATTGGAATGTTGACAAGTGGTGGCGATTGTCAAGCGTTAAATGCAGCGATGCGTGGAGTAGTAAAAGGGTTAAGCAAGAATGTGGAAGATTTAGAAGTATATGGTTTTTATGAAGGTTATAAAGGACTTATCTATGGGAATTATCGTTTGCTCACCGGTTCTGATTTTTCAGGAATTCTTACAAAAGGAGGAACTATTCTAGGAACCTCTAGACAGCCATTTAAGATGATGCGAGTACCAGATGAAAATGGTTTGGACAAGGTAGAAGCAATGAAACAAACTTATTATAAATTACGTTTAGATTGTTTAGTAATTTTAGGAGGAAATGGAACACAAAAGACTGCTAATTTGCTGAGAGAGGAAGGATTGAATATTATTCATCTTCCAAAAACAATTGATAATGATATTTATGGTACAGATGTCACTTTTGGATTTCAGAGTGCTATTAATATTGCAACAGAGGCTATTGATTGTATCCACACTACAGCAGCTTCCCATAATCGTGTATTTATTGTAGAAGTTATGGGACACAAAGTGGGATGGCTAACTTTATATGCAGGAATTGCAGGAGGTGCTGATATTATTTTACTTCCTGAAATACCATATGATATTAATAAAGTAGTAGCAGCGATACAGTCTAGAAGCAGAGCTGGAAAGGGATTTACAATTCTTGCTGTTGCAGAAGGTGCAATTTCTAAAGAGGATGCCGCTCTTTCTAAGAAAGAATTAAAAGAAAAGAATAAGAATAATAAATATCCATCTGTTTCTTATGAAGTAGCAGCAAGAATCCAGAAAAAAACAGGTAATGAGGTAAGAGTTACTGTTCCAGGACATACACAAAGAGGAGGTAGTCCTTGCCCTTATGATCGTGTACTTTGTACTAGATTAGGTGCAGCGGCAGCAGACTTGATTTTGAAAAATGAATTTGGATATATGGTAGGTCTGATCAATGGTAATACTAAAAAAGTTCCGTTAGCAGAAGTAGCTGGAAAATTAAAGACAGTACAACCTAATTCCAAAATAATTAAGGAAGCAAAATTAATTGGAATTAGTTTTGGTGATTAAGTATGTCATATACTGCGTTATACCGCAAATTTCGTCCCAAGGAATTTGAAGATGTAAAGGGACAAGAACATATTGTTACAACTTTAAAAAATCAAATAAAGGCAGAACGATTGGGACATGCTTATCTTTTCTGTGGCACTCGAGGAACAGGAAAGACTACAGTAGCAAAAATATTTGCAAAGGCAGTTAATTGTGAGCATTCAAAAGATGGTAGTCCCTGTGGCAATTGTCCTTCTTGTAAGGCAATTGCAGCAGGAAATGCCATGAATGTGATAGAGATTGATGCTGCTTCTAATAATGGAGTAGATAATATTAGAGAAATTCGTGAGGAAGTAAGATATTCACCAACACAAGGAAAATATAAAGTCTATATTATTGATGAAGTTCATATGCTTTCCAAAGAGGCTTTCCCCGCACTGTTAAAAACTTTGGAAGAACCCCCATCTTATGTTATTTTTATTTTGGCGACTACAGAAGCACATAAAATTCCAATTACTATACTTTCAAGGTGTCAAAGGTATGATTTTCGGCGGATTTCCATTGATACCATTGTAGAGCGGTTAGAAGAATTAATGGAAAAGGAACAAGTAGAAGTAGAAACCAAGGCAATTCGTTACCTTGCAAAAATGGCAGATGGTTCTATGAGAGATGCTTTGAGTTTGTTAGATCAATGTATTGCGTTTTATTTGGGAGAAAAACTTACCTATGATAATGTACTTGAAGTATTAGGTGCAGTAGATACAGAAGTATTTTCTAAAATGCTGAGGAAGATAATAGAAAAGAATGTATCTGGTGTTATTTCTTTGTTGGAAGAGTTGGTTATGCAAGGGCGAGAACCAGGACAATTTGTAATAGATTTTACTTGGTATCTAAGAAATTTACTTTTATTACAAAGTTCTGATCATATGGAAGATTTTCTAGATATTTCTAGTGAAAATTTATTTTTGTTAAAAGAAGAAGCACAACTAGTAGAGTCAGAACAATTGATGAGATATATTCGTATTTTTTCAGAGTTATCTAATCAGATTCGTTATGTTGTTCAGAAACGTATTATGATTGAAATTGCATTGATTAAGTTGTGTAAACCTGAAATGGAGAGAGATTATGAATCTTTAGTTCAGAGAATTTCTCAATTAGAGCAGAAGATAGAAGAGGGGATTTCTATATCCTCAGTGAAACCTTTATCAGAGAGGGATATGTCTACGAAAGATAAAAGAGTGTTATCTAATTTTGAAAGGGAATATCAAAAATCTTCCTCTATGAAATCCCCTGTAAAGGTAATTTCAGAAGATATTAAATTTGTAGGCAAAAATTGGCGTTCCCTTATTGAAAATTTATCAGGAGGGCTTAAAAATTATTTAAAACTAGCAAGATTAAGTTTGTCAGGCGAAAATCAGCTTTTAATTGTATTGGAAGATGAAGTAGCAGAGGAGTTTGTCAATTCTGAATCACATATACAAGAATTGAAAGACTTAATAGCAAAAAAGATAGGAAAAGAAATAGAAATAAAGGTTCAATTAAATAAGACAAATCGACCTTTTGAGGAATCTTTTGTGGATCTTGGAAAAATAATAAATATGGAAATAACCATTGAAGATTAGGAGGAAATGTAAATGGCAAAGCGTGGTGGATTTCCAGGAGGAATGCCTGGAAATATGAACAACCTTATGAAGCAGGCACAAAAAATGCAGAAACAAATGGAGGAAGCAACAAAGGAACTAGAAGAAAAAGAAATTACAGCAACTGCTGGAGGAGGAGCAGTAGAGGTAACTGTTTCTGGAAAAAAAGAGGTTACAAAGGTGAAGCTTGCGGAGGAAGTGGTTGATCCAGAGGATATTGAGATGCTAGAAGATTTGATTATGGCAGCTACCAATGAAGCGCTCCGCCAAATGGAAGAAGCTTCCCAACAATCTATGTCCAAGATTACAGGGGGACTTGGAGGAATGGGTGGAGGTTTTCCATTTTAAGAATGTAAAAAGGATACCTTGGGAAGTAACAAATAATCACGTGTGTCCCAGAAGGTATACAGATATTTCCTGAAAGATAAGTAAGTAGGCAGGGAGGTTAAAAGATGGATTATTACAGCAGTCAGATAAGCAAATTAATAGAAGAATTGTCTTCTCTGCCTGGGATTGGAAGCAAGTCGGCACAACGACTTGCTTTTCATATTTTAAATATGCCATTAGAACATGTAGAGAAGCTTTCTTCTGCTATTATAGAAGCTAGAAAAAATGTAAAATATTGTAAAAAATGCTATACATTAACAGATGATGATTTGTGTCCAATTTGTAAAAATGTAAATCGAGATCAAAAGACAATTATGGTAGTAGAAGATACTAGAGATTTGGCAGCTTATGAAAAGACCAATAAATATGAAGGTGTATATCATGTGTTACATGGAGCAATTTCACCTATGTTGGGAATAGGACCCAAGGATATTAAATTAAAAGAATTGATGCAGCGTCTACAAGAAGAAGTAGAAGAAGTCATTATTGCTACCAATTCTAGTTTAGAAGGCGAGACTACTGCAATGTATATTAGTAAATTAATCAAGCCTACTGGAATTAAGGTATCTAGAATTGCTAGTGGTGTGCCAGTTGGGGGAGATTTAGAATATATAGATGAGATGACACTATTTCGTGCATTGGAGGGAAGAATAGAGTTATAAACACATTTGTTTTGTTTGTTATGTTGTTCAGTGGTCTATTTTATCGAAAAAGGAAAATTTTTCATAGATATGCTCGAAATGTTTTTTTATGGCATGACAAAGATTTCCAAAAATTGCAAATAGATTGTGCTACCATGTGTAAAAAGAGGTGAAGACATGATAGAGATTATTTGCAAAGATAATTTACAAGCAGAAGAAAAGGAAGGAAAAATATGTCTGCCTAAAAATATTCGCCAGATTGGAAGCCCTAGAGGAAGGCATAAAATTTACATAGAAGATTATGTGTATACTTATCTTAAAACGATAGCACAAAAAAAAGAAGCCTGTGCTGCTGTATTTCTTGGTAAAAGTTGGGTAGTAAGAGATATACGTTACACGTTTATTAGTGGGGCTGTAGAATGTGGAGCAGCAGTTTTTCAATGGGATAATATCCGCTTAGATGATAGCTTTTGGGAATATATTTATAAAGAGGAAAAAAAGTATTTTCCTGAGAAACAAATTGTAGGATGGTTTTTAGGAAAAACAGGACAAATTATGGAGTTGTCCCCAGTTGTGGAAGCAGCACATAGGAAGTATTTTGCAGGCAGAGATAAAGTCCTTATGTTAATGGATGTCTTAGAAAGTGAAGAAGTGTTCTTTATTTATGATCAAGGCTATTTACAAAAACGTGAAGGATATTATATTTATTATGAAAGAAATAATGCCATGCAAGAATATATGGTAAGTAAACGAGAAGAAGAGCAACGTATGGACAAGCTTGTGGCACAAGCACAAGCAGAGGTAAAGGAACAAGAGGAATCAGAGAATTATAGCGAACTTCAAAAAAAGCGTGGATATAAAGAAGCAGAAGAACTGCGAAAAGAATTAGAAGATGATAGAGAACCTCAAAGAAACAATGAACAGAGAGAAATAGAAACACAAGAGGAATATAAGGAAGGAAAAAAGAAACAGATACAGAAAGAGGGTATAGACTTAGAAAAGTATAGTGAAGGAAAAAAGAAACAGGTACAGAAAGAAACTAGATTAGAAAAAAAACAGAGTAATATAGAAACAGAAAAATTTAAGGATAATCAAAAGCAGATAGAACAAGAAGAAATCTATAAGACCAATAATAAAATAGAAACAGAAGAAATTAAAAATACACAAAAGCGAATAGAGCAAAAAGAGATTTACAAAGCAAAAAGTAAAACAGAAGCAGAAGAATTTCGCGAGTTACATAAGGAATTAGAGAGCATACCAGATGAAAAACCTGAAATAAGGAAGAGAGAAAAAATATTTGCAAAAAGCCATTTGGAGGAGCCAAAGACACAAGCGGAAGAAGCATTAGAATCTTACCGCAATATGATTTTAGAGAGACAAGGAAAACAGATAGAAAAACAAAATCGAAACTTTCTCTATACAGCTTCTGCATTTTTTCTTGTGGTTATTTGTGTGATAGGAATTACTACGATCAATAATTATTGGAAAATGCAAGAGGTAGAAGAAGTACTACATATTATAAAAAATACAGAAGTGGATAAGAAAGAGGAAGAAGATTTGCAAAGAGAAAGTGAATTAAGGGTAGAAAGTGTGGCATCACAAGTTGAGCCTTTGAAGGAGGAAAATCAAAAGGAAGAACAGAAATCAAATAAATCAGAACAAGAGAAAGGAGAAAAAGAAACAAATCAACCAAAGGAAAATCAAAAAGAACAGCAAGACAAGCCTGAAACAGAAGAACAGGAAATAGATAAAGAGCAAGAAACAAAAGAGGAAAATACAAAAGAAGAAGAGAATCCTGTTCAAACGCAGGAAACTTCTAATGGACAATCAGCAGAAGTACGTTATTATACAGTTCAGGAAGGAGATACATTAGCTTCTATTTGTATCAATATCTATAACAATAGTGAAATGATGAAGAAAGTATGTGAGGCAAATAGTATTGAAAATGGAGATAAAATTTATGTTGGACAAAAACTTCTGTTGCCATAAATTCTTAAAAAATACTGTACAGATATATAAATTATAGTTTATAATAAGCATTACCAAAAGGTAGAAGCAGATTGTACTTGTGCTTGCAAGGAAATCTGCTTCTGTTTTATGCACAGGGGCACATAAGATGATTTTCACTTTATAAGGATATATGTGATTGTTTGGAGGTAGGCATTAATTTGGAAACAAAAACATATCAAATTGTAAGAACAGATGTAAATGAAATGAATAAGAAAATTCGGAGGCACCGAAGAAAAATTTTATTGGGCATAATGACTGTGGTAACAGTGATACTAGCTGCTTTAGTGGGATTATATATTTATCTACAGAGCAAAACATATTCTGGATATGAAGTATTAAAATCAGTAAGTAGGGAAGATTCTGCTGGTACACAATTTGCAGTTTTTAATGGAAATATTTTAAAATATAGTAGAGATGGTGCTTTTTATATAGATGAGAATAATAAGATTATTTGGAGTCAAACTTATGAGATGCAATCTCCAATTGTAGACTTTTGTGAAAATTATGCTGTTATTGCAGATGCAAGAGGTGATAGGATTTATATTATGGATATTACAGGTCCATGTGGAGAAATTAAAACTACTATGCCTATTCAAAGAGTACAGGTTGCAAATCAAGGGACAGTTGCTGTTTTAATGGAACAAGAGGGAACTGGATATATACAAGTATATGATAGGTTGGGAAAATTTCTAGCAGAAGGAGAAGTTCATACAGAAAATAATGGTTATCCATTAGATCTTACCATATCAAATGATGGGAAAAAAATGGCAATATCTTTGTTGGATGTAAATGAAGGGAATGTAAAAACTACGATTACATTTTTCAATTTTGATGCCATTGGACAAAATGAAATTGATAATATTGTAGGACAATATTCATATTCAGATATGGTATTTCCCAAAATAGAATTTTTAAGCAATAATGTTATGGCAGCATTTGGGAGTCAGAAAACGGTGATTTTTGAAGGAACTCAAAAACCACAGGCAAAAAAAGAAATTCCTGTGGAAAAAGAAATTCACAGTATCTTTTATAATGATGCATATATTGGGTTTGTATTTGAAAATGAAAATGCAGATGAATCTTACAATATGCAAGTATATGATTTGCGAGGAGCAAAAGTAATTTCACAAGATTTTAAAATGGAGTATCAAGAAATTGGGTTTTTGGAAAATGATGAAGTATGTATTAGAAATGATTTGGAATGTACCATATATACACTTCGTGGAATAGAAAAATACCATGCAAATTTTGAAAAGGGAATACAGAAAGTCTTAGCTTGCAAGGGACTGATAGATTATATTTTTATATTGGATGGAGAGACACAAAGAGTAAGACTGAAATAGGAGTAAGAAGATGGATATATTATTAATAGGAGTTCTTATTATTTTGGGGGGTTTTTCATTACATGGATATATTAGAGGAATGGTAAGGGTGATTTATTCTCTAGTTGCAATTTTTTTGACAATTGGGCTTTCTTCTTTTATCACACCATATACGGAGGATTTTTTAAGAACACAAACGCCTTTGTATAATACAGTTTATGAAAAATGTTCAGATATGATACAGTTGAAAATAGAGAAGGAATCAGAAGATACAACACAAAAACAAGAAAATATTACAATCTTTGGAATAGAAATACCTTATGAAATTCAAGAATTTTTTTCTAAAGAGATGGTTGGAGAAGCTGGAAATTTTATAGAGAATAGTGGGATATATCAACAAGTGGCGGAACAAGTAGCGGAAGTGGCATTACAAAAAATTGCATGGATTATTTCTTTTATAATTGTAATAATTGTGTTAGGTATTTTCATACATGTTCTTGATATTATTTCAAGATTGCCTGGGATTAATAGTATTAATCATATGGGAGGATTAATAGTGGGATTTATACAAGGTCTTATTATTATTTGGATACTATTTTTTGTTATTACTTTATGTCAGGCAAGTGTGTGGGGAAACCAACTGATGCTCTCTATTCACAAGAATGTTTTTCTAAAGATGCTTTATGACAATAACCTTATAGAAGAATTGATTTTACAGATTATAAAATAATTAAATTAAGAATGCTATCAGTAAAAGGTTTTATTTTTATAAAGTTAGTATTTTAAAAAGATATAAGATTTATAGAAACTATGTTATAATATTTTTAGACATAATAGGACAGAAAAGGTATGATTCTGATACAAAGAGTGAGAAATAACGTTTTTAGGTTGACTAATAAGGAGGTAATATACTATGTGGAAAAAAGTATGGAATTATGACAAAATTGCTTATGGAGGAGATTATAATCCCGAACAGTGGCCAGAGGAGACTTGGGAAGAGGATATGCGCCTATTAAAGTTAGCACATATTAATACTTTGACATTAAATGTATTTTCTTGGGCAGCATTACAACCATCAGAAGATGAATATTGTTTTGATAAGTTAGATAAAATTATGGAATTAGCAAAAAAACATGGCATGAAGGTATGTCTTGCTACTAGTACTGGAGCACATCCAGCATGGATGGCAAAAAAATATCCTGAAGTTCTACGAACTGGAATTAATGGTATTAAGCGGAAATTTGGCGCAAGACACAATTCTTGTCCTAATAGTTCTGTATATAGAAAATTTTCTGTAAGATTGGCAGAAAAACTAGCAGAGCGTTATAAGGATTATGACAATATGATTGCTTGGCATATTTCAAATGAATATGGTGGGGAATGTTATTGTGAAAATTGTGAAAAGGCATTTCAGATATGGTTAAAAGAAAAATATCAGACTTTAGATGCGTTAAATCATGCTTGGAATACATCTTTTTGGGGACATACTTTTTATGATTGGGAAGAAATTGTACTGCCAGATTTGCGCAGTGAACATATGAGTGAGGAAGAAACTACAGCACAGAGTATTAGTATTGATTATCGTAGGTTTAATTCTGAGAGTATTATGGATTGTTTCCGCTTAGAATATGAGGCTGTAAAAAAATATACTCCTAATATTCCAGTAACTACAAATCTTATGGGAGCTTATAAACCTTTGGATTATCACAAGTGGGCAAAGTATATGGATTTTGTTTCTTGGGATAATTATCCTTCCAATGAAGATTCTATTAGTAAGACAGCTTTGAATCATGATTTAATGCGTGGAGTGGGGAGGGGAAAACCCTTTGTATTAATGGAACAAACACCTAGTCAGCAAAATTGGCAAGCTTTTAATGCTCTAAAACGCCCTGGAGTTATGCGGTTGTGGAGTTATCAAGCAGTTGCACATGGTTCTGATGCAGTATTATTTTTTCAGATGAAGCGTAGTATTGGTTCTTGTGAAAAATATCATGGAGCAGTGATTGCTCATGCAGGACATGAACATACAAGAGTATTTAGAGAGGTAACTGAGCTGGGCGCAGAGTTAGAACAGTTAGGGGAAGAAATTTTAGGTTCTACAGGTATTGCTGAAACTGCAATTATATTTGACTGGGAAAATTGGTGGGCAATTGAATACTCTGCGGGACCAAGTGTAAATTTAAAATATCATGATGAGGTATTAAAGTATTATACAGCACTTCATAGTCAAAATATTCCAGTGGATATCGTTTCAGAAGAAGATGATTTGTCTCAGTATAAATTGGTAATTGCACCTATCTTATATATGACAAAACCAGGAGTAGATGGGAGGATAAGAGAATTTGTAAAAGCAGGAGGAAGCTTTGTTACTACTTATTTTAGTGGATATGTAGAGGAACATGATTTAGTGATTACAGGAGGTTATCCAGGAAAATTAAGAGATATTTTAGGCATTTGGGTGGAAGAAAGTGATGCGCTTCCAGAACACAAAAAAAATGGATTTATATATGAAGGTCAAGAATATTCGGCGGAGCTTCTTTGTGATATTATGCATTTGGAAGGTGCGGAAGTTTTGGCAGAATACAAAGAAGATTTCTATCAAGGAACACCAGTGATTACTTGTAATTCATTGGAAAAAGGAAAAGCTTATTATGTGGGAACACGTTCTGATGAAGATTTTTACAATAAGTTTATAGAAAATATTTGTAAAGAACAGCAAATAAAACCTGCTGCAAAAGTTCCAAAAGGGATAGAAGCAGTAAAAAGAGTGCGAGAGAAAGAACAATATTTATTCTTCTTAAATCATAATGAAGAAAGTGAAGAAATAACGCTATCAGAAGCTGCTATAGATTTACTAACTCAAAAAGAATATCAGAAGGAAGAAACTTTAGTATTGCCAGCAAAAGGAGTTTCTATTCTAAAGAGTCAGCGCTAAATAATTTGTGTGATAGTTAGAAAGAAGATTTGTGAATTATCATTTCTTATCGGTGGCATCATGTCAAATAACTTTGTATCAGAAAAGTCCCTCACCTAAAAGGTGAGGGATATTTTTCATTAGAAAGTACACTTTGCGCATATTTGATTGTCATGAATTATATGTGCACTTGCACAAAAGCTAGATCTTGCTTTGCAATTTTGCTCGGCGCGTCAAAGTGTGTAATCTATTTTATATTTAAAAAATAAGAAAAGAGGTGTAGAATATAAAGAAAGATGCGTATGATATAGATAAAAGTGAGGTATTTTAGATGATTCTATTAAAAGCAAACAATGAATTGAAAAATGTATTCAGTCGTATGATAAAGACTATGGGGGTCAATGTGGTATGGTCAGGAAATTTTGTAATATTAAATAATTTTCTGATTTTATCTGGAAATGTTCGTTCTTTGATCTTTAATTTTGATAATCGAAAAGTAATTACCAATGTGATTGAGTTGCCAGATAAAGAAAAAGACGTAGAGTCAGTGGGGGAAAATGAAATATTGACAAATGTGCTAAATATGACTTTATATGCATTTGGAAAATGGGGTGTTATTAAGGGACTTAAAGTAGAAAAGGATTATAGACAGTTAAATGGATTATTTTATACCATTTTAAAAGACATTAAAGTGACACCTGGATTTAGAGATGATTATTTTCGATTTTATAAAGACAATCTTCAGATGACCTATGAAGAGGTTGTTCAAGCAGCTTTAGAAGAAGGCAAACGAAAGGCACAAGAGGTAAAAGAGAAGAAAGAGGAAAAAGAAACAGATACTAAGAGTTTGGGATTATGGCATAAAATACGGTGGATAATGGAAAAGGTTTCTTTTGAAAAAGAAGAGATAGGAAGTTATGAAAGAAAATCAGCTCGTTTAGGAAATAATTTTTATATTACTGGCTATCGATGTCCTGAATGTCAAAAGAAATTGTATATGGCAGTATACCCGCAAGGGCAAGAATTTCCAATAGAAACAGAAGAAGGTAGAGTATATCTTGCAAGAAGTTATACTTGTGATAATTGTAATCTTTTTTATACACCAAGACCAGGAAAGTTGTTGCGAGAAGGAGACAATTATTCTATGAAGTTTGGTAGTGATAAAGAAGCTTATGAAGATTATCAAGACTTGTTAGGAAGTAGGGCAGAACGAACTTCTAATTATAATTTTAATGAATATGCATCAGAACGTGGAAAACATCAAGTACCTGTTATAGAAAAAGCTTGTGCTAATATGGAACATATGACAGAAGAGGAGCTTCAAGAGTTAGAAGAAAAAATAGAAGAAGGATTTTATCCACTAATAAAAGCAGAGGCTTATAGGAAAAAGATTAAGAAACTACTCAAAAAAAAGCAAGAGCAGAGAAGAAAAGCAGAAAAGAAAACAAGAGAAAAAAGTCATTTGTCAAAGGAACAAGCAAAAGGAGAAACTATTTCAGAAAAAAGTAATTTGCAGAATTTACATACAAACCAAAGTACTTTAAAACAAAAGAATATTTCTCAGAAAAGTAATATAAATGAAGTGGATAAAGAGTATAGTAGAGATATAAAAGAAGGGAATATTAAGTTAGGAGAAGGAAGTGTAAAAGAAGAAAATATCAGAAAAATAGAAAATAATAAGAAGATAGAGGATAATTCAAAAATAATAGCATATAAGGAAGAGGAATTTATTTCAGAGAAAAATTCTGTCCAAAAAGAAAAATATGCTGCACATATGAAAGTACTGAATCGTATGTCACCAAGACAATTGAGAGAATTATTAAAACAGATTCAAGCAGATGTGAAATTAGAATGGGAAGACAAAGAAGATTATACCAGACAAGTAAGAAGAGCTTTGGCTCAGAAGGAAGATGAAGTAATTCGCCAGAAGGCGGAGAAATGTTTGGATAAGCCATATGGAGTGGTGACACGTGTTATGGAAGAAATTTCTCAATCGGAAGGCTCAGAATCAGTGAAACAGGAATTGTTAGATTCTTTAGGAAAATTAAGAAAAGAACGAGGACAGCAGGAGGCAGAGCAGTTAATTGCTAGTATGCCTGAAACTATGAATCGCAACCAGTATCAGATATTTTGTGAGAAGTTGGCCCAATATAAAGAAGCAGATATCTCGGCTTATCAAAAACAACTAGAAGAAAAGCGAAAATTAGCGGAAACACAAGAAATTTCTGATCTATTAAGACGTGCGAAAAGAAGTGGTAGATCTGGATTGATCCAGATGCTACAACAATTAAAAGAAGAATTTTCTCCTGAACAAGCAGCCTCTGCTATAAAAGAAATTGAGGGTAAAGTTCGAACATTGGATGAACAGGAGATAGAACAGATATGTCCAGATATTAAAAATATGACATTTGATGAGGCAGCAGAAGCTTATGAGAAGATTGAGGCAGGCGTATTTTTGCCGGAATTAAAGATAAATACTTTGGGAATGATAGATAAACGTTTAACCAAATTGAAAATGGATGAATGTGAGTTATTGGTGGAAAAATTAAGAGAAACTCTCAATGGAAAGATAAAAAATCCAGAGAGAATACATTTTTATGAAGTGAGAAAAGTTATGCGCGGAGAATGGGAACCGAGCGAGGCGGAACTTGTGGCTCGAGCTTTAAATTCCTATGCAGTAGAACGAAGTCGTTATGAATTTCCTATTATAGTCTGTGATTCTTCTGGAAGAAAAAATGGAAAAGAAGGATTTGTATTAACACCAGATCATATTTTTTATAATAATGCATTTAGTAGTGAGATAATCCCCATCAGAACTATCAATGAAATATCGGGAAATACAGGGCTTTTAAATAAGGGAATTAATATTTATCAAAAGAGTGGGAAAAAAACAAAAATTCCAGGTGGAATTCCTGCGAAAGAATTAAGTGTCTTTGCAGGAATTTTAAAAGATTTTGTAGAATATTTACAAGAGAAACCAGAATCTAGAAGTATTTCTTATTTGGCAAAAGAAAAACATATGGTAAAATGTTGTTATCGCTGTGGATATAGTTATAGAGAAGGAAATATCTGTCCTAAATGTGGAAATCAAGCAAATCAATAAATAGAAATATATTGCCAAGGATTTTTTCTTCTATAGGAAAAATTTGTGATGCTTTAGTATAAAAGTGTCCTCCTATAGAAGAAAAAATAATATGAGCACTTGTTCATTTTGTTCTTTCAATTGTTGCGTATCCAATTTCTAAGAGGATTTACCTCTTTTGCTTTTGAAAGAATATCATCTGCTTGATTTCTAAGATATTTACTTAGTTGTTCTAATTCCTCTGAAGTAAAACCAGAAGATTTTTCAATCTTTCCAGAAGGAACAATTCCTTCTGCATAGTCTTTTCCTCGTTCAAATATTACCCTAACAATTTTCTTACCATTTTTTTGTGAAACTAGGCCAGAGTAAGTCATGCGAAATTCTTCTGAGTGTTTCATAAAAATGCCTCCCTTTTGAAAAATACTTTCAAAATATTTCTTATAATATCCCCATAGTGAAAGTGAGGAACTTTAGTTTAATTATAACTTAGAGAAATGCAGAAGGCAATCTTGAAATCATGAAAAAAAGCTGATAGAATTTCTATGGCTGTATACAACAGCAAGAAAGGAATGAATGTAAAATGAAATTAGGGATTATCATGGAGGGCGGTGCTAGCCGAACAATATTTAGCTGCGGCGTCACAGATGTACTTTTAGAGGAAAATATTATGCCAGATTATTTTATTGGTGTTTCTGCAGGCATTGCCTATGGTGTTTCTTATTTATCTAAACAGAAAGGAAGAAATCTTGCAATTGCTCAGAAATATATGAGTGATAAACGTTATATGGGAATGAAGCATTTATTGAAAGATAAGAATTTTTATAATATTCCTTTTGTATTTGATGAGGTACCTAATAAATTAGAAACCTTCGATTATGAAGCTTTTGAGGCTTTTCCAGGAAAGGTGGAAGCATGTGTGACAAATATTCATACTGGAAAACCAGAATATTTGGAGGTACCAAGGCATGATGATAGCTTTCAGGTGTTAGTGGCTAGTTGTGCTCTGCCTATTTTGTTTCAACCAGTAAAAGTAGGAAAGCGTTATTATCTGGATGGAGGGCTTTCTGATTCCATTCCTTATAAACATGCAATTGAAGAGGGGTGTGATAAGAATATTGTTATTCTTACAAGAGAGCGTGGATATATTAAAAAACCAGAACGTGTGGGAAAGATTTCAAGAAAATTGTATCGAAAATATCCTAAAATTGCAGAGGATTTAAAGAATAGACCAGAGCAATACAATGCTTGTCTCAAAGAATTAATGGAACGGGAACAGTCTGGAGAAATTTTTGTGATTGCACCAGAAACCACATATGGTATGGGAAGAACAGAATCTGATCCAGAAAAACTAACGAGACTTTATGAAGAAGGATATCAACAAGCCAAAAAACAGATGGAAGATTTGAAAAAATATTTAGAAAATTAATTTGTATAAGATAATTAGAAGAAATTCAAGAACGCCAAAGGCGTTCTTGCGTTTGTTTATGCTAAGATAAAGTTAGGATTATTGTCGAACTTGTTCGTAAGAAAGGAGAAGGGGTTGCTGTTCTCCCATAAAAAGAAGATTTTGGCAACCTAAAAATGATATGAAAATTTTTCATTTATCAGACTTACATATTGGAAAACAATTTTATTCTTACAATTTAAAGGACAATCAGCAAGCAATTCTCTCTCAGATTGTTGAGCTGGCAAAAGAATATCAACCAGAGGTTATTTTAATTTGCGGAGATATATTTGACAGGACAGTACCTTCTGGGGAAGCATATACTATATTTGATACTTTTTTACAAGAATTATCAGAAATCAAGCCACAAATTCCAATTCTTATGATAGGGGGAAATCACGATAATGCCCAAAGATTAAATTATGCTAGTTCTTTTTTGGAAAAACATCAAATTTATATATCAGTAATGCCCCCTACACAGTCAGAAGAGTATTTAAAGAAGATTATATTACAAGATGCATATGGAGAGGTAAATTTTTATCTGTTACCTTTTTTAAAGCCAGGATATGTGAGAAATCTATTTGAAGAGGGAATTATTACAGATTACCAAAGTGCAGTACAAGAAATCTTAGATAGAGAGAACATTGATTATAATAAACGAAATGTATTATTGTCTCATCAATTTTATACCAATCAAGGACAGAAACCACAAATTTGTGATTCTGAGCAATCTATAATAACGGTGGGAGGACTTGATAATATTGATGTATCTGTGGTGGAGAAGTTTGACTATGTAGCTTTGGGGCATATTCATGGGGCTCAAATGGTAAAATATCCTTATATTCGTTATTGTGGAGCACCACTGAAATATTCTGTCAGTGAAGAATATCATAAGAAATCCATTACAATGGTGACATTGGAAGATAAAAAAGAGGCAATAAAGATTGATATGCTCCCGTTACAACCTATACAGGAAGTTCGTCAGGAACGAGGATTATTAAAAGAAATTATTGGACATGTCACTAAGGAAAATTGCCATGATTTTATTAGTATAACTCTTACAGATGAAAAGGAACCTTATCGACCGAAAGAACAATTAGAGGAAGTTTATGATTTTATTTTAGAACTGAAAATTGACAATACCAGAACAAGAAGTCTTATGGAAGGGAGGGAGGAAATAGGATTTGCATTGCATCCTATGGAGGCGTTTCGGACTTTTTATGAGGAAATGCAAGGACAAACTATGGGAGAAGAGGAAGAAGCCTTAATAAAAGAATTATTAGAACAGTGTGGAGGGGAAGAGGTATGAAACCTATAAAATTGGTAATGTCAGCATTTGGTTCTTATGCAGAACAAGAAATCATAGATTTTGAGAAAGTGAACCAAGGCATATTTCTAATTACTGGAGATACAGGAACTGGAAAAACAACAGTGTTTGATGCTATTACTTATGCATTATATGACCAAACAAGTGGAGGAAAAAGAGAAGGAGATATGATGCGCAGTCAATATGCAAATCCTGACACTCCAACTTTTGTAGAGTTTACATTTCTTTATCATGGAAAATTATATACAGTACATAGAAATCCTAATTATAAGAGAATGAGGAAACGAAAGAATAAAGATGGAACTAATACGCTTACCACAGAAGCAGCTTCTGTTACGCTGATTATGCCAAACGGACAAGAATTTATAGGAAAAATTAGAGAAGTAAATGAGAAAATAGTAGAGATTTTAGGGATAGGGGCCCCACAATTTACTCAGATTGCTATGATTGCTCAAGGAGAATTTATAAAACTGCTGCATGCATCTTCCAAAGAACGCAAAGAGATATTCTCTAGAATATTTGATACAAGGATATATGCAAATTTGCAGATGTGTTTGAGAGAACAAAGTAAATTATTGTATGGAAAACTTGAGGATAATCGCAGGTTGTGTATACATGAAATCCAAGGGGTACAATACTTACCAGAAAGTAGATATATCAAGGAGTGGGAAGAAAGCCGCAATTTTTTGGAAACCAATCCAGAACAGATACAACAAAATTTAAAGCGTTTCATAATAGAAATAGAAGAAAAAGAGACTGTGATGCAAAAAAGAGAAACAGAAAATCGAAAGTGTTTAGAGGAAAATGTTTGTCTTATTCATCAAGCAAAAGAAGTTAATCAGTTGTTTATTCAAGAAAAAGAAGAAGAAAAAAGTATTGCTTTTAGAACTAAATTGCTACAGCAGCAAAGAGAAGAAGAGCAGAAAAGCATAAGAGAATTTCAGGGATGGAAGTTTAGATATAAAGAACAAATGCCTAAACTTTTAGAACAGCTTGCAAGCTGGAGGGGATTTCTTCCTAAGTATGTATTATTAAAAGAAAAACAGGAAGTTCTTTTAAGTGCAGAAAAAGAACAAGTGATAGTTGAAAAATTTGCAGAACAAGCAAAACAGAATTTACAAGAAGTTCAAAAAGCCATAGATGATACAGAAAATAAGAAAAAAACTTTTGAAAAAACTACAATAGAAATTCCTATCCTTAGGGAAGCTAAAAAAGAACTTTCTAAAAGAGAAATTTTGTTAGAAGAAATGAATGAGACAGGAAAACGATTAGAAAGCTATGAAAAAATGCGTGAACAGGAAAAGAAGAATGTGCAGCAAGCACTTTTATTTTTTCAAGAAAAAAGTCGTGAGTATGAAGAGAAGAATCAGAAATTTATAGAGGAGCAAATTGGGGTGATTGCTCAGAACTTACAGGAGGGAAAGGCATGTCCTGTATGTGGTTCTCTAGAACATCCTAAGAAAGCAAAACTTTCGAGTTCTGCAGTGACACAACAACAGGTAGAACAAGCAAAAAAGAATCGGGAACAAGCAGACCAAAAACTAAATCTGTGTAGAGAAGAATTTCAAAAAATACAGGAATCTTGCGAAAAAGAAAAATCTCTGTTAGAGCAAGATGGTAGACGTATATTTACAAATGGATTTGAGATTTCTATGATTCTAACAGCTTTAGAAGAGTGTAAGGAAAAGAAACGACAGGCAGAAATACAATTAGAAGAGGCAAAAAAACGGGAGAGATTATTGCAACAACAGAAGGATAAACTAGAACAATTAAAACGAGAGTTAGGGAAATTTCAGAGACAACAAGAAGAAGTTCTTCAAAAACAGTATGAGACAAAATTTTTAGTAGAAACTGCAAAACAAGGGATGCGCGCTCTGTTAGAAGAACTTCCCTTTGAAACAGAACAAGAATTGCAGCAGCATATACAAAAGGCAGAAACAGAAAAGATAAAATTAGAGACTGAAAAGGAACAAGCAGAAGAAGGATTGCAAGAGCTACAACAAAAAATAGCAGAAAATCAGGGAATATTAATAGAACAACAAAAAAATTACAAGAAATTAGAACAACGGTTAGAAGGCAAAGAGCAGATAGAACTTACTGTTTTCTTAGAACATGAGAAGGAATTAAAAAAAGAAGCAAAAGTTTTAGAAAAAGAAAAAATTCAATTAACAGTATTAAAAAGCCGAAATCAGCAAGCAAAACAGCAGCTTTCTAAGCTATATCAAGAACGAGAGCAGTTAAGAAGGCAATATGAAATTGTTAGTAATTTGGACAAGACAGCAAATGGAAACTTAACACAACATATTAGGATAGATTTTCAAACTTATGTACAGCGGCATTATTTTAAATATATGATTGCAGAAGCAAATAAACATCTATCTAAAATGAATGGCAATCAATTTTTGTTACAATGTAGAGATTTGGAACATTTAGGGAAACAAGGAGAAGCTGGATTAGATTTGGATATTTATGATTTAGTGACAGATAAAGTGAGAGATGTGAAAACACTTTCTGGAGGAGAATCTTTTTTGGCAGCACTTTCTATGGCTCTTGGTATGTCAGAAGTGATACAAAATACTGCTGGTCGAGTACATTTGGATACAATGTTTATTGATGAGGGATTTGGTTCCTTAGATGAGGAAGCAAGAGATCGAGCGATTAGTATTCTTAATGAACTAGCAGGAGAATCTAGACTAGTGGGTATTATTTCTCATGTAACAGAGTTAAAGGAACAGATAGACCGTAAATTAGTCATTAGTAAGAATAAAAAGGGTAGTCATGTTAAATGGGTGTTAGAAAGCTAGTGGATAAATTAGTTTCTAGTAGATGAAATAATTAAGAACTCAATAAAACGATAGAGAGGAAGATTATGAGGTTTTATTTGATTCGTCATGGGGCTACTCGTGGAAATCGAGAACAGCGGTATGTAGGTTGTACAGATGAAGGGATTTTAGAAGAAGAGATAGATAAAATGAGAAAGAAAGGACAGTCTTTTCCCAGTATGGATGGAATTTTTCTAAGTCCTTATCTACGATGCAAACAGAGTGCATATGCTCTTTTTTCTATTTTTCAGTACCAAGACTATAAGAGATTAAATCAGAAGAAAGAATTAAATCATATATTTCAAACAAAAGGAAAAATAGAAGTAGTAGAGGACTTCAGAGAAATGGATTTTGGTATATTTGAGTATAAAAATTATCAAGAGCTGAATGGAAATACAGATTATCAGAAATTTATAGATAGTGCTGGAAAAACAGGATTTCCAGAAGGAGAATCATTACAAAAATTTCAGTTTCGCTGTCAAGAATCCTTTTTAAAATGTGTGGAAAAGGCAAAAGAAAATGAATGGGAAACAGTAGCTTTTGTGGTACATGGTGGAACGATAATGGCAATTTTAGAGGCTTTTGGTTATCCTAAAAAAGAATATTATGATTATCAAGTTTCAAATGGGTGCGGATATATCCTACAATTAGAAGAAAAAAATAAAGAGAAATATATTTTATTGAGAATAGAGGAGGAAATCAAATGAAAATTGTTTTTTTAGATGCAAAATCTATAGGGGAAGATATTGATTTATCTGGTTATGAAGCGTTAGGAGAAGTGGTAAAATATGATTTTTCTACTGTTGAAGAGACTAGAGAACGTGTAAAAGATGCAGATGTTATTATATTAAACAAAGTTCCTATCAATGCGCAAAGTATTGAAACTGCTGAAAATTTAAAATTAGTGTGTGTAACAGCAACAGGAACCAACAATTTAGATAAGGAATATTTGGACAAACGAGGCATTGCTTGGCGCAATGTGGCAGGATACTCTACTGAATCTGTAGCGCAACATACATTTGCAATGTTATTTTATCTCTTAGAACATCTTCCATATTATGATGAATATGTAAAATCAGAAAAATATGTGAAAGACCGTTTATTCACACATTTTGACCGAAAGTTTTCAGAAATAAATGGAAAAACATGGGGAATTATTGGTATGGGTGCAATTGGCAGAAGGGTGGCAGAGATTGCAAAGCTATTTGGTTGCAAAGTTATTTACTACTCAACTACCAAAAAAAATAATCAGAAAGATTATAAACGTGTAGCATTTGAGGAATTATTAAAAGATTCAGACATTGTGTCAGTTCATGCACCACTTACCCCAGAGACAGAAAATCTTATGAATAAAGTGGCCTTTGCTAAAATGAAAAAATCAGCTATTTTTTTAAATCTAGGCAGAGGACCTATTGTATCAGAGCAAGATTTGGCAGATGCTTTAAAGGCAGGAGAAATTAGAGCAGCCGGTTTGGATGTACTGTGTGTGGAGCCTATGAGTGAGCAAAATCCTTTAAAAGAAGTCAAAGACAGTGACAGGCTATTGATTACACCTCATATTGCTTGGGCAAGTGTGGAAGCAAGAAATAGATTGATGTCTATTATTTTAGGTCAGATTCAAGAATTTTTTGCCTCTCATTTATTTTGATAAGAAATTAGTTTACTAGATTTTTATATTTCATTTGCTAATTTTAAAAACACCATAAGTGGGGCACAAGTTTCTTATCTATGGACCCCGCCATTTGCTAGAGGTATTTCTTTTGAAAGAAAGTTCTACTTATTATCTTGGAGTTTTATCAAGTGAGAGATAATAAATAGTTTACTAAGTTTAAGAATTTTAGCTGGGAATGCTTGCGTCTAATCCACTGTGATAAGAATTATTTCCAAGTTTTTTTAATATTTCATTTGTACAAACTTTTTCCAGCGATGTATTAGGTTTTGTAACAAAAAGCTGATTTAGGTTTAGTAATAGTTCTAAATAACTTTTTTGTGCATCTTCCATTAAATCAAAAAAGGAATCTTTAGAAACTTGAGAAGTATCCCAAGGATTTTTCCACTGTTTATGCAAAGTATTTAAAGGATCTATGTGGATAGTAAGGGTATCACTTGGAATTAATGTGGATAACAATGGATAACCAAGGAACAAACATTCCAACGCTTCTATCATAGATTTTTTTCTGCCAGAAGGATCTCTTAAAAGTTTTGTTCCATATTGAATAGAACGAATGGAAGTATACATAGTGATATAGTGGATATTAAGGTCTGGATAAGTCTTTTTATATACATAGTATAAAATAGTAGCAATTGTACGCAATTGCAATCGGGTTAGTTGAATGGTGGCATTTTGAGGAAAAGTGGAAGGGAGACAATGTTTATACAATTGCAGTAGTTCTGTATCAATATCTGTTTCTAAGCTCATATGATTGCCATAGTAACAGTTATTTTTTTCTCTGAAATTAGTTTTCCAATAAATATATGGATGGCAGTAAGTATCTAGGCTATAATGTCCTAGAAATCCTGTAATATAGGCTTTAGCAATTTCCTGCTGTTTTTTATTTGAGAATAATTTTCGGCTATGGATTAATGCAGAAAGGAATTTTTGTGTCTTTTCAGTATGAGCTACAGATCCAATATTATTTTTATGAACAAGATAGGAAGGTAAGAAATAGAAAAATAAATCAGGGCCCTGTAAGCCAAGACTATAAGCAGCATGTTGTTGTTTAAGGGTTTTTTTTAAAGAAATAGTGTTTAATTGTTGATAAGTGTCTAATCCAAATAAGTAATGTGTTGTAAATCCAGGCATAGTTTTATTCCTTTCATGATAATTTATTGTTTGAAATTTAAGGATGATAATTGATTTCAATATTGAGAATATTATACACAATTATTAGAAAAATTTACACCTTTTGAAAGGACCGAATGACCATCTTGGAATGACTTAGAAGTATCCCTTGTGATGTATGATAATAGGAAGTTTGTAAAACGTATGTTTTATTGTTGATGACATGCTTATGCTAGAAAGGAGAAAAGTATGAAGGTATTATTATATGGAACTACAAATGAGGGAAAGTTACTTGCTATGAAACGAATGTTAAGTCCTCTTGGAATTACTTTAAAGGGATTAAAAGATATGAAAGAAAGTATTCCCAAAGTAGCAGAGACAGGAAGTTCTCCACTAGAAAATGCCAGAATAAAGGCAAAAGCATATTATAAAATATTTCAAATTCCAGTATTTTCTTGTGATACTGGTCTTTATCTAGAAGGAGTGCCCAAGGAGCTTCAACCAGGTATTTATGTGAGAAGATATCCTTGTCTACAAAAAGAACAATTTGATAAATATAAATTTTTAAAGTCATTTTGGAAAGAACAAAGGCAACATTATAATAGTGAGATGACTGATAAAGAGATGACAGAATATTATAGTAAGTTGGCCTTGGAGTTTGGAGAACTAAGAGCACAATATCAAAATGCCATATGCTTTTATAAATCAGAACAAGAAATTTATGAAAGCGAAGATAGTAGATTGTCAGGAAAACCTTTTCTCTTAACTTCTAAGCCACATCCCCATTGTCAATCAGGATTTCCATTAGATCGAATTTCTATCCAGATTTCTAGTAGAAAATATTATTATGATCTACCAGAAAGTGCACAGGATGAGGTGGCTTTGGAAGAAGGGTTTCAAGAATTTTTTATAAAATATTTTTCAGACTTTTAGAAGGAAATGGTTCAGAGACTTTTTTATTATTTTAATCTATTCCTTATAATGTTTATAACAAATGTGAAGTTATATTTTTGAGGGATTTATCATATAAGGTCAAAATCCTAAGTAAATAACAAAACAAGTGCCACCTTCTGAACTATCTTCAACTTTTATTTTCCCTTTGTGTATATGGATAATTTCTTGTGCAATACAAAGTCCTAGTCCAAAATGAGATTTGTCTTTATGAGATTTATCACATCTGTAAAAGCGGTCAAATATAGCTTCTTTTTCTGAATTGGGAATTCCAATTCCATTATCAGCTACCCGAATAATAATTTTATCTGAAGTCGCCTGTAAAGATAAGCATACTTTTCCACCAGAAGGGGTATAGCTAAGGGCATTATCCAATAAGATAGTTAGTACTTGTTCGATACGTTCTTTATCACAGAAGCATAGTGGAACAAGTCTTTCTGGTAAAGTGATTTTTAAAGAAATACACTTTTTATATGCTAGAGGTTCAAATTTTTCATAAGTGGATAATAATAAAGTATCTAGTTCTACAGCGGTTTTATGAATTGTAAAATGAGAACTGTCAGTGCGAGAGAGTGTTAACATATCATCAATTAGTCGACTCATTCGTTTTCCTTCTAGTGCTATCATATTTGAAAAATGTTCTGTTTCTTCTTTGGAGGCATGTTTCATTGCTGAAAGACAAGAGAGTATCACTGTCAATGGTGAACGTAATTCATGGGAAGCAGAAGCAATAAATTCTATTTGTTTTTGACGGTTGATAATTAGAGGTTGAATCATACGCCAAGTAAATATCCAGAAAAATATACCAAGTAGAAGAATACCCATAATATCTGCACTAGCAAATAGAAGGCGCCGAAGAAAAATATTATATTGCAAATCTTTTAAGGAGTGAAGCATAACAATATTTAGGACACCACCATTTTTGGGAATAAAAGCTACAGAAGCATAGTAGTTCTTTTTTTTGTAGACTAGTTCAAATTCAGCATGTATGGTAAGAACAGAATTTGAAGATATGGTTTCTTCTAAAAGATTATAATCTTTTCTTGCAACTTGACGTGCGAATGCAAAAAGTTTTTGATCCATAGAAGTTGGATTCAAACTTTCAAATAATAATTGATATCCATTGTCTTGAATATCAATAGAAAAATGTGTGTCTGTATTAATTTGTGAAAGCCAGTTATGTGAAATAATTGTTTGATTTTCAAAGTGGTTAATGAGTATATTGACATTTCTTTGAAACTCGGCAAGATGGCTTTCTCTAGATTCAGCCTCTGAAAAAGATAAACAGATAAGAGACATAAAAACAAGAATTAGACCACTGACAAATGTACAAAAAAAAGTAAGACGGAGATGAAGTTTTTTAAACATTAGATACCTCCAATTGATAGCCAATGCCACGTATCGTTTTTAGTTGTACAGAACTTTTTACACTTTTTAAACGCCTGCGCAAAAAATAAATATAGTTATCTAGATTTCCATCTTCCACTTCTGCATCTGGTCCCCAAACCTTGGAAAGAATAGAAGCGCGTGGAATTGTTTGAAAAGGGTTGCGTAGAAATAATTCCAGTAAATCTCCTTCTCTAGCAGAAAGGGAACAAGATAAATTTCCACAAAAAATTTTTTTTTGTTCTATATGATAAGAAATATCACCAAAGTCTAGTGGTTTATTTCCTTCCCATTTGGAGGGACGTCTTAATATACAGCGTATGCGGGCAAGGAGCTCTTCAAAGTCGAACGGTTTTACTAAATAATCATCTGCACCACAGTCAAGTCCCGTAATTTTGTCATTTAAAGCACCAAGAGCAGTAACAAAGATAATAGGTGTGGAAATATTTTTCTCACGAGTAATTTTTAAGACGGAAATTCCATCTAAGACAGGAATCATACGGTCTAATAAAATCAAATCATGAGACCTTTGTTCAATAAAGTGCAATCCTTCTTCTCCATCATAACATACATCTGTTTCAAAATGATTGTGTTCTAGTTGAAAACGGAGAGTTTCTGCAAGAGATTTATCATCTTCAATAATTAAAATTCTCATAATTTCCTCCATTCTGTGCATTTTTCGCACATTATACTCTGTAAGTATATTATGTCCTAGCCTATACCCATGCGGACACTATCATAGTTATTTCATGACATTATACCATAGTTATCTCTAAATAATCTCTAAAAAATTTTTAGAACTTTAGAGAATGTTTAGAGATAACTATGGTATTCTTGCTTCAGATTGTAAATTAGATAAATGTAAAAGGAGGATAAAATATGAAATATAAAGGTTTGAAACGAGCAACAGGAATTTTATTATCTGTAATATTAATGTTAGGCAGCCTTTCTGGATGTAGTGGAAAAGAAAATGTGAGTAATGTGAACGGTGGAAATTCAGATAAGAACCCTAAGGATAAAACAGAGGAAGAATCGAAAGAAACAGCAATGGGACGTTTTTTAGAGGAAGAAATTATTTTACCTACAGAATTTTATAATATTTATGATATGAAAAAATTAGAAGATGGGACTGTTAGATTTATTGGGACTGATGGAAATGGAATAGACGGAGCTTGGGAATCCAAAGATACAGGAAACAGTTGGGAAAAGGTATATGATTTTCCAAAAGAATTACAGGATGAAGAAAAAGGATATATTGATTATGCAACTTTATCTTTAGATGGTCAGACAGTATGTGTATTTAATGAAATTGGAAAAGATAGTATCATTCCTATTTGTTATTTAATGGATAAAAGTGGAAATCTAAGTAAGATACCTTTTGAACTTCAGAAAGTCTCGAAGGAAGATGGAAGTGTTATGAATGCATTTACATTTTCAAAAGAAGTTTCACAAGAGGAAGGAAATGAAAATAATAGCACTCAAACAGAGGAGGAATCAAAAGAGAAAAACTCAGAAAATATGAGCACTAATATGATTTTGGATATTAAGTTTCTGGGCAAGGATCAGATTTTAGTGAAAGATGTGCTAGATACGATTTATCAGGTAAATATTTCTGACGGGACAGTGAAACAGAAATATGAATTTGATGGTATGATAGAATCTCATCAATTTTTTGTGGCTGGAACTATGTTGATTGTTCAGACTAGTTCAGAGATATTATTCTATAACACAGAGACAGGAGAACAACAAAATATAGATGAATCCTTACAAAAAATTATTTCAGAAAGTGGAAATTTTAGCGCAATAGATACTTTAAATATGGGAGAAAGTATGTATTGTCTTTCTAGAAATGGCTTATATCATTACAAATTTGGTGGAAGTCTTTTTGAACAATTAATTGATGGAACTATGAATTCTATGAGTGGTCCAGCATTTTATGGATTAGCACTTACTATGTTAGATGAGCAAAATTTATTAGTAGCAGCGAATGATACTTATTCAGATTCCCTAGGGGGAATTGTAATTTTGAAATATACTTATTCTGCCGATACTCCAGTGAAACCAGAAAAAGAGTTAAAAGTATATTCTTTGTATGATAATAAAGAGTTGCGTCAGTCTATCAGTCGTTTTCAGAAGGAACATTCAGAGGTATATGTGAATGTTGAAGTGGCATTGTCAGAGGAAAATGGAGTTACTACTTCTGATGCATTAAAGACTTTGACTACAGAAATTATGGCAGGTAAGGGACCAGATGTATTGATTTTAGATGGAATGCCAGTGGAAACTTATATAGAGAAAGGAATTTTGAAAGATTTATCTTCTGTAATAGAAAAAAGTAAAGGCAATTATTTTGAAAGTATTTTGGAGGCATACAAGGATAAACAGGGACAATTATGTGCGGTTCCTGCAAGATTTATGATACCAGTGATTCAAGCAGGCAGTGCATATTATACACCAGGTGAAAACTTTGATACCTTTATGGAAAGAAAGGATACTTTGCTTCATATGAAACCAAAAGATGTGATAGAAAAATTCTGGTATAGTTGTAGTGTAGCATGGAAAAAAGAAGATGGAACTCTGGATGCTGAAAAGATGAAAGATTTCTTGTCTAAACTAAAAAATGCTTATGGAGAATATGACAGCAGCATGGATGAGGAAGAATATTCTGTAAGTTATTCAATGGAAGGTTCTGCTCCATCAAATGTTAATATTTTGCAAAATCTAAGTATAGGAAAAGGAAGCTTTGACTTAGCATTTGGAAGATTAAATACAAATATTGGTTTGTTTGGCGGTGGAGATTATGACTTTATGTTGGCAGTAAACAAGAGACTAGAAGGCGGTAATTTTGGTCATATGCCAGGACAAGTAGAAAATGTTTTTGTACCATCTATGATTATGGGAATTAGCAGTAAAAGTATACAGACAGAAGTAGCAGAACAATTTGTAAAATATTTGTTTACTCCAGAAGCACAAAAAATATCTCAAGGTGGAGGATTTCCAGTAGATAAAGATGCTTTCCGCAGTACGAATGATGGACATCAATATAAAGAAAATGATAGTCTTGTTGCAGTTGGTGGTGTGAGTTTAGATGAAATGATTGATTATGAAATGAAACCACGTACAGAAGAAGAGATGAAAAAATTAATAGATTTGGCAGAAGAAGTGAAAATTCCTGCATTACAAGATGGGGTAATTAAAGATGCTGTAACAGAATATGGTGAGAAAGTGTTAAAGGGAGAGATGGAGCCACAAGAGGCTACAAATGCCATTATGCAAAAAGTGAATATCTATTTAGCAGAATAATAAGTGGAAGTGGATTAATAGGATTCTTGAACGTGAAATAGAAAAGGAAATAGATAAAAATGCATAAAACAGCAAAGAAATTTTTATGGAAAGTAGAAAATCAAAATAGAAAAAAGAGAGTTTATAGAAATTTGCGGGGATTTCTATGGATATTACCCAGTTTTCTAGGCGTATTAATATTTTATCTTTTCCCTTATCTAGATGTGATCCACCGCTCCTTTTTAGGAGCGGTAGATAATCATTTTATTGGTTTAGAAAATTATAGGATGGTTCTAAGAAACTCAGCATTTTTATTGGCAGTAAAAAACACATTGTGTTTTACAGTAGTTTGTATTCCTATCTTAATTATTTTAGCCTTGGTGTGTGCAGTGGTGTTGTATCGCAGTAAATATGGAGGCATGATAAAAAGTGCTTTTCTTATGCCAATGGCTTTGCCAGCGGTCTCTGTAGCATTGATGTGGCGGCTTTTATTTCATTCTCAAGGATTGATAAATCAATGGATGATTCATTTTGGTATTGTAGGAAAAGATTGGATGAATACACAAAATGCATTTTGGATATTAGTTATAAGTTATATTTGGAAAAATCTTGGATACGATATCGTTTTGTGGATGGCGGGATTATCAGGAATTTCTGAGAATATTTATGAGGCCGCAAAAGTAGACGGAGCTGGAGAGTGGCAATGTTTTTTTAAAATCACATTGCCAAATCTAAAACCTTCTTTGTATACAATTACAGTATTATCCTTTCTTAATTCCTTTAAAGTATTTCGGGAATCTTATTTGGTGGCTGGAGATTATCCACATGAAAGTATTTATATGATGCAACATTTGTTTAACAATTGGTTTCGTTCCTTTTCTTTTGATAAAATGTCAGCAGCGGCAGTACTAGAAAGTGTAGTGTTATTATTATTAATTTTACTTCTGCAAAGGGCATGGGATAGGAAAGAATAATAAGAATAACTGCATGAAACGAAAAAGTTGAAAAGCAAATGGCTGGTGCATCAGGTATAGGAACATATAGAATAGATATGTGAAATGGGTAAAAGGTAATGAGAAAGGAATTATAAAAAATGTTACAAGACATAACTTTTAAAAAGAAAGTTCTAAGCATATTAAATGGATTACATTTTGGAAAAAAAATACTTTGGATAATTTTAATGATTTTTGCAGTCTTAGCCCTTTATCCAGTATTCTTTTTAATTTTAGGTTCTTTTATGGGAAATGATGAATTGGCAGTTTACCTAGGAGCAGTAATTTCAAACAAAGAAGGTTATGTGAATTTTCCGCTGTTGCCCCAATATCCAACCTTGCAACATTTTGTAGAAATTTTTTTGGATTCTCCAGAATTTTTTGTTATGTTTTGGAATTCCATTAAAATTACTTTTGGGGTTTTAGCTGGGCAGCTTGTAGTAGGAACAATGGCAGCATGGGGATTTGCAAAACATGAATTTTTTGGGAAAAAGGGATTCTTTCTGATTTATATGATATTGATGTTAATGCCTTTTCAAGTATTGATGCTTTCAGATTATCTAGTATTAGATAAATTTGGACTGATAAATACCCTAGTGGGGATTATATTGCCTGGGGCATTTTCTACATTTCCAGTATTTATTATCTATCGTTTTTTCAAAGAAATTCCAGATAGTTTAATTGAATCGGCAAAGTTAGATGGTGCAAAAGAATGGCAATTATTTGTTTATATTGCATTACCTATAGGTTCTTCAGGTATTATTGCAGCTTTAGTATTAGGATTTTTGGAATATTGGAGTTTAATTGAACAGCCATTGACATTTTTAAAAGATAAAGGTCTATTTCCATTATCTATATTTTTGCCAGATATTACACTTATTAGTAAATCTGGTATGGCATTTGCAGCATCTGTGGTTACATTTCTTCCAGCAGTGTTAGTATTTTTAGGTGGACAGGATTATTTAGAACAAGGAATCATGGCAGGTGCAGTGAAAGAATAAGTTTGGAATTATTTATCTTCTCATTTGATAAGTCTCCCTTTACATGACATATATCATACAACAAGTATATGGGAGCATACTTGAATGTAGTTAAGGAAAGGGATAATACATGGATAGAAAGAAAATATTTGAGATATTTGCCGGTTTTCTAGCAGTGATGCTTGCATTTACAATTTTGTCAAGGGCAGTAAGCGGGGCGTCTATGGCTCGAGTAGAAACTGTAAAAATTTCAACAGGTACCATTGAGCATAAAGTGGTAGGAAGTGGCAAAGTGGAGGCAGGAAAGGAAATTGCAGTATATACAGAAAGTGGGCAGAGAGTAAAGGAAATTTTTGTGCGAGAAGGTCAAACAGTACAAGAAGGAGATTTGTTGTTTCAGGTAGATCTAGACGAATTGGAAGAACAAATTATAATGGCTCGTCAAGAGATAGAAAAGACCAAATTGCAAAATCAAGATGCTCAAAGTTCAAGAAATTTAGAACAGCAGAATCGAGAAATTGCACAAAGTCGAGCCGCTGAGGATTACAATCAGGCGGTGACACAGGGAGATGCAGACATAGCAAAAGCGAAAGCGGCATGGGATGCAGCAGAAGCAGCATTGCAGGAATTTTTACAAAATAGTAGCCAGGCCAATAGAGGTAGTGAAATAAATATAAGTTCTAATTTTAATAAGATAGGCAATGTTCCTTTAAAAAGTCAAGGAATAGAAGTTAAAAATTATTTAAAAATCAAGGGAATAGAGAGTAGCAATGTAAAAGCAGAAGATGGTAATGAAAATCATATAGAAAGTGATAGAGAGAAAGAGAATAACAATATAGAAAATAGCACAGATATCAATAACAATAACGATAATAACAAAGAAAATTCCACAGAAGATAATAATGCAAAAAATCATATAGAAGATAATAATGTAGAAAATCATATAGAAGATAATAATGCAAAAAATCATATAGAAGATAATGATGTAGAAAATCACATAGAAAATAATACACAAAGTAATAATGATTCAGAAAATAATGAAGGAAATACTGGTGAAACGGAAGGAAATGCAGAGTGGGAAGAGCAGAAAGCTGCATTAGAACATGCCATAGCAGAAGCAAAAGCGAATTATGAAGCGGCTGTTTCTTCTAGAACAGATAATATAAGAGCAGCAGCAAGAGCTTTAGAAGATGCATCAAGGCAACCAGCCACAGACAGTACAGCGAAACAAAATGAGATTACAAAACAACAACAGGAACTGACCTTAAATAAATTATTGGCTTTGCAGCAAGCAGAAGGTAAAATTATATCTCCAGTTAGAGGTATGGTAACTCAAATTTTAATAACCACAGGAGATTTTACTTCAGAGGGAACAGCTATCAGATTAGCAGATATCTCTCAAGGGACCAGATTGGTAGCTTCTGTTGATAAATCCAATGAGAAATATATTAGTAAGGGAAGTCCAGTAAATATTACTATTTCTGGAAGTAAGGATAAGATTACAAATTATACAGTTTCTAATATAAAAGAAAATGAGGAGGATAAAACATTGTTAAATGTCACAATTGATTTGCCAGAAGGAGTTTTAGATTCAGGAATATCAGCAGATATTGAAATTTTGCAAAAATCCAAAAATTATTCTACGGTTCTTCCAGTTCAGGCAATTCATGAGGAGCAAAATAATTATTATGTATTTATTTTGCAAGAGGAAAAGGGAGTAATGGGAACAGAATTAGTTGTTAAGCGTTTGAATGTAGAGATTCAAGATAAAAACAATACAGATGCAGCGTTAGGGGATGGAATTTTAACAGGAGATCAGGAAGTTGTAAGTAATTCTAGTAGGGCTATTTCAGAAGGTAATAGAGTTAGAAAGAAAGAATAATAAAAGAATTTAGCAATTTATTCAGGAAGCTAGAGGACATTATATGCTAAAAAATGTACAAAGTGGAGGAATATGTGAAAAAGTATGGAAACTATATAATAATTGCAAGTATCATAGGAATAGGAAGCATTTTATTTTATTTAGCGGCTGTTTCTTGGGCAAGTTTTATTTGGACAAAAAATAGTGTTATGTTTTATTTACAACAGCCTATCAGTAACAAAGAAGCTGTATCTGCCATAGAGCGAATTCAAGAAATGGAGGAAAAAAAGAAGGAAGAAAATAAAGCAGATATCATGCCAGAATTTTGTATTTGGGGACAAAAAGAGGAGATGATTTTGGAGAATAAAAATTTATCGAGAATTGCTCAGGCAGATGCGATTCTTCTTTGTGGCAATCCAGAATTAGTGTTTGAAGATTGCCGTGTACCTAACAAAGAAGATAGTCAAGGATGTTTAATAGATGAAGAGATAGCTTGGGAATTGTTTGGAAGTAACCAAGTAGTTGGAAAAGAAATATTGATAGAGGGAAATTCTTATATTGTTCGTAAAGTAATTCCAGCAAAAAATAGAATAATTGCATTTCAAGTAAGTAGTATAGATAATGAAAACGTGAAACGGATGGTAACAGAAGAACTATTAACAGAACCTATATTAAACCGGATTACAATATCTAACTCCAAAAACCATTCTATAAATGACTTATATCTTGCTTGGACAAATCAATATAATTTCTCTATCAATATTCTAGACATAGAACTGTTGCGAGGAATAAGTGGATGTTGTGTATTGTTGATTCCTATAACAATATGTATTTTTTTTGGAATATATTTATTTTATCAATATGAGAAAAAGGAAATAATTTTAGATAAGATAATCATAATAATAGTAGTTTTAATTTTAATTGTTTTAATGATATTCCTATTAAAAAATTGGGTAAAAATTCCAAGTGATTATCTTCCCGTAAAGTGGTCAGATTTTTCTTTCTGGACAGAGTTATGGAAAGAAAAGCGAAAAGCCATTCAACTATTATTGCAAATACCTAAGTCAAAATTAGATTATAGATGGACTATTAATTTTTTTCAAAGTATAGGTTTTAGCCTTGTGGCAGAAATATTTTTAATAATAGGAGGAATTTTAAGTATACCTAAAAAATATTTAAAATCTTGATTCTCTAATGATTAAAAAGAATGTGACTACAATTCTATTGCCTTTAGAGAACAAAGGAAAACTACCACAGTACAATAATCTTTATTTTTCTTCCCAAAAGAGATAAAATAAAAAATAGAAAATTAAAAAAGAAAATTATAGAATAGTTATCAATTATATTTAAGTAGATTTTAAGACAGGTGATTTATAATGATTATCATAATAGATGTTGATTATGGTGAGAGTGAGGCATGTGTTGCTGGAGTTTTCGCTGAAAAAACAGATTCCAAAGAAAGTTGTGGTTTTTTACGATTAAAGGTAAAAGATTATGGGAATTACCAATCTGGTCAGTTTTATAAAAGGGAATTGCCTTGTATTGAAGCAATTCTAGAAAAGGTAAATTCTAAAGTGTTAGATTTTATTATAATAGATGGATATGCTGATTTTGGAACAGAAAGAGTTTCTTTGGGTCAGGCAGTTTACAAGATGTATGGAATTCCCATTATTGGTATTGCAAAGAAAGCCTGTAAATATTGTGTTCTAGCAGATACAGAAGTTCTTCGTGGAAATAGTCATTCTCCTTTGTTTGTTACCTCTTATGGTCTTTCTCAAGAAAAAGCGAAAGATATTGTAAGGTGCATGAACGGAGAGAATAGGTTACCATATTTGGTGAAATTAGCAGATTCCTATGCTAGAGGAAATATATAAGTTATTTATATTTTGTTTCAAAAAAGTCTTAATTTATAGGAAAATGATTAACATAAAAATACTAGGAAAAATAGAAAGGAATCTGACCATAATATAGATTCATTCTTAATTTTAAGAAATTTTTATTTATTTAATGAGTTAAAATGGAAAAATTGGGTAAAATAAAAAATGATTTATAATTATGATAAAGATAAAAAACTCATAAATATAATAACAAAAGAATATGAAAAAGCCTGTAATTAAGAATGGTTAATGAAAGAAGGAGAAGCATAAAAATTCTATATGAACTAGTTTATTAAAAAAAATGTAAAAAAATGTTGACAGATAAAAAAAGGCGTGCTATTATAAAGACCTACCGCGCAGTAGAAGCGGTGAAAAAAAGAAATAAAAAAATGAAAAAAAGTTATTGACAAAAGCGAGAGAACATGATAAGATGTAGAAGTTGTCGCGC
>CAJUHG010000021.1:0-37500 GCA_910586005.1 uncultured Lachnospiraceae bacterium
ATTACATTTTCATCAGCATACATCGTATTTACCTCTCTCTTTTCTCTTATTATCCTACATACAAAAGAAAAAATTTCAAATGTATACCTTATGAAACATTAGCAGTTTCATAAGTATAGGTATTTGTTAATATTTTAACACCGTATCATTCCTTCTTGCAAGGATATTTTCTTTTGTATCCTATAAAATACTTTCTTTCTCCATTTTTCACAAATATATCTTAAAAATTTCTATAAAAACAACGAACAAATTTGATATATTAAGGTGGCTACCAACCATGCAGCCAAAAACTGGAAGATTATCATCTTCAAAGTGAATTTCTTAGAATTTGTTTCTTTTTTAATGGTGCCTATTGTTGCAGCACAAGGAACATAAAGTAAACAAAATATCATCATACAATAAGCGTTTAATGGTCCAAACCCCACTTCTGCCAACTGTCCTGTTAAGGCTGCCATCCCTGCCGTAGAATTGATATTATTAATACCAAATAATACACAAAAGCTAGAAACTACTACTTCCTTTGCAGAAATACCAGATATTAATGCGACTCCAATCTGCCACATACCAAGTCCAGCAGGTGCAAGTATAGGTTCCATCCAATGTCCTAGAACTGCTCCAAAACTTTGTTTAACATCTGTTACCATTCCAGAAACACCAAAATTTAATAAAAACCAAATAATAATGGAAGCTATAAAAATAGTGGTTCCCGCTTTTGTCAAATAATCTTTTACCTTTTCCCAAACATATACTGCTATGGTTCTAGCGTTTGGTGTTTTGTATTCTGGTAGTTCAATTAATAAGGTATGATGTTCTCTATGCGTTTCTATTCTATGAATAACAAATGCTAACATAATAGCAAATATCATTCCAATAAAATACATAGAAAGTGCGGCAAACATCGCATATTTTCCAAAAAACATATCAGCAAATAAGACATAAATTGGCAATCTTGCAGAACAAGACATAAAAGGTGTAATTAATATGGTTCTTCTTCGATCTGATTCTTTTTCCAAAGCTCTAGTTGCCATAATTGCAGGAACTGTACAGCCAAAGCCAAGTACCATAGGTAAAAATGCTTTTCCAGAAAGTCCTAAATAACCCATTAGCCCATCCATTACATAAGCAACTCTTGCCATATAGCCACTATCTTCCAACAGTGCAAGTGCCAAAAACAAAATAAAAATATTAGGCAAAAAAGTAAGAATACCACCTACTCCTGCAATAATACCATCTACGATAAGAGATATTAACCAAGGAACTACATTGATATGTTGCAATAATGCTAACACTCCATTAGAAAATGACTCCAAAATCACCTCAAAGCCACCCTTTAAAGTATCTCCAACAAAAAAAGTTAAAAAAAATACAACTGCCATTACTCCAAAAAAAATGGGCATTCCCCAGATTGGATGTGTAAGTATCTCATCTACTCTATCTGTAAAAGCTGCTTTTTCTGATTTGTAAAATAAGGTATCTTCTAGCACCTCTTCTATGTAGTCGTATTTCTGATTAATAATCTCCTTTTCATAATTTTTATCTAAAATCTCTGTATGTTCAATTGGATATAAGCTAGTAATTTCTGTATCTTGTTCTAATAATTTAATTGCATACCAACGAGCATTTTCTGAAATTTTATACTTAGTTGACAATTCCTGTTCTAATAACTTAATTTTTTCTTCAATATTTTTTTTGTAAACAACAATATTCGCTTGATGTTTTTCTTCATAATGATGTACCACTGCATGCAGCAGTACATCCAATCCATTTCTTTTTCTTGCAGAAACAGGTACTACAGGGATACCTCCCAACATTTCAGGAAGACGGTGAAGATCAATTTCCATTCCTCGTTCTTCTACAATATCCATCATATTTAATGCAAGAATTACTGGTTTCCCAAGCTCCAAAAGTTGCAATGTTAGATATAAATTTCTCTCTAAAGCAGAAGCGTCCACAATATTGATAATCACATCTACTTCATTTTCCATAATACATCGTCTAGAAACCTTTTCCTCTATAGAATATGAGGTTAAGCTATAAATGCCTGGAAGGTCAATTAGCTTCAATTTTTGCTCTTTATAAATTGTTTCACCTTCCATTTTTTCTACTGTAACTCCAGGCCAATTTGCCACTTTCAAATTAGCTCCAGTATATGCATTAAACAGTGTAGTTTTTCCACAATTAGGGTTTCCTACAAATCCAACTCTAATTATTTTCATGGATTTCCTCCTCTTCTGCAGGATTTACCAAAATACCATTTGCAATATCTCTTCCAATCGCCCAACGTGTTCCCCGCACTTTAATAATAATAGTTCCATTTTTTTTCTGATTCATCATCCATAACTTTGTTCCACTGTTAATTCCCAATGCCTCTAGGCGCCTCATAATAGTATCTTCCATTACAATATCTGTCACAATATATGCTTTTCTTACAGTTCCTTCTAGTATTGTCATAGGTCACTCCTTTTTTATCACTATTTTAAATAACATGTATTGACAATATTATACCATAATCGCTTTACCATACACTATGGTAATCTATACCCGTTTGGGCGGTATCATATATAATGATATTATACTCTAATTGAAAATGACTATCAATAGCACTTGTTAAAGTTCCTTTACTATTTATGAGCCTACAATGGTACCACCATTTGGATGCAATACTTGCCCTGTTATATAAGAAGCATCCTCAGAAGCCAAAAATACATAGCAAGGAGATACCTCACAAGGTTGCCCTGCTCGCATCATTGGTACTTTTGATGTCTCTCTTCCAAAAGTAGAAACTGCCTGAGCAGAATAAGAAGATGGAATCAATGGAGTCCATATTGGTCCAGGAGAAACTGCATTTACTCGTATCCCTTGTTCTACCAAGGATAAAGACAAGGATCTTGTCAATGCAACAATAGCTCCCTTTGTGGCGCTATAATCTATCAATTCTTTATTTCCTTGATAGGCTGTTATAGAAGTAGTATTGATAATATTACTTCCTCTTTTCATATATGGTAAAGCAGCCTGTATCACATAAAAATATGATATAATATTATTCTGAAATACTAAATTAAGTTGTTCTGGGGAAATATCTAAAATACTAGATTGTATAAATTGAAGTGCATGGTTATTTACAAGAATATCTATTTTTCCAAAATAATTTATTGTACTATTGATACATTTTTGGACAAAACGTTGTTCTTTTAAATCCCCTTGCAATAATAAACAATTTCCTCCTAACTCTTTAATTTTATTCTCAGTTTCTTTTGCATCATACTCTTCATCATAATATATAATTACAACAGAAGCTCCTTCTTTCACAAAATCATAGGCAACTGCTCTGCCAATCCCACTATCTCCTCCTGTAATAATTGCAACTTTATTCTCTAATTTTCTTCCACACTGTCTTCTCTCTGATATAGGTTTTGGTTCCATAATATATTCTAATCCTGGTTGTTCTTTTTGGTGCTGTGGCGGAAAAGTTAAATAGATATCCTCACATTTTTGTATATATCCATAATTGTTATTTTGTTTCATACCATACCTCCTTGTTATACTATATGCATATAAAAAACGTTCTGACACTTTCTTGTATCTATGTACTGCTGCACCATTTTTCTCCTTTTTCATATTGTATAAAAAACTGAAATATAAGAAAGGAATTTACCAATTATGGCAAATTATAATCATATAGCATCTGATTGTGATTGCAAGCAGAATATGCCCCAGCGTCAAATACCTGCAAAACCTTGTCACACAGATATGCCTCAGTGTCAAATGCCTGCAAAACCTTGTCACACAAATATGCCTCGGCGCCAAATGCCCGCAAAACCTTGTCACACAAATATGCCTCGGCATCAAATGAATATATCCCAGCGCCAAATGAATATGCCTCAGTGTCAAATGCCTGTAAAACCTTGTCACACAAATATGCCTCAAATGGAACATTGTCCTTCTATTTCAAATTCAAATGGATGTATGGATAAATCAGATCCATTAGCAGGTATGGCAATTGCAATGGCATATGTTCCCTGGCAATTTTTTCAAGAAACCTACGAACCTGATAAAGCTTTACAGTATGGAACTATTTTCCCTGAATTAAATAAACCATTTTATGGGAAAGGAGGCTGCCTGAAATGAAAGGAAATCAAATGGAACAAATTAAATTATTCCAATGGATTAATATGGTAAGTTTTGCTGTAAATGATATTGTTCTATATCTTGATACTCACCCTACAGACCAGGAAGCAATCGCTTATTTTAACCACTTTCGTGAAATCCGTACAAGTGCTTTAAAAGAATATGAAAATTGCTATGGTCCTCTTACCATTGACACTGCCAAACCAGATCAAAAATGGCTGTGGGCTACACAGCCAATGCCTTGGGAAGGGGGATACTGTTAATGTGGAATTATGAAAAAAGATTACAATATCCTGTTAATATTACTCAACCCAATCCTCAGATGGCACAAGTAATCATAAGCCAATTTGGTGGACCTGATGGTGAACTCTCTGCGTCTATGCGCTATCTATCCCAGAGATATACCATTCCCTATCGAGAGGTTGCTGGACTACTAACTGATATAGGTACAGAAGCATTAGAAATGTTTCATTTAGGAATTAACATTTTTTGGATTTGCCTGTAAGTAATTGTCTGTAGATATTTTTGCATCTATATAACTCCATTTAAAAGGAAATAACTTCAAATATACATCTATATGATTTTTGTCAATAACCACTATCTTATCTAATATTTGCTTATAAAATTCATCTTCATGTTCTACACCACTCACCATTTCGTTCATAGCATCTATGATTTTCTGTATAAACTCTTGCTGATACTTTTCTATTCTTTTTGGTTTTTCAATATTGTCAATTACTGATTTTAATTCAATAATTTTTATATTACATTTTTCTCTTGCTGTTATAAATTCCTCTTTACTTATTATATTTGATAAATAAAGGTTCATTAGATTCTTATATTTTTCCTCCATTGTCTGAATCTGTGCTTTTAAATTTTTAATATCTCTCTCAGAAGTATCCATCACAGTAACAGATTTAATAACAGAAAGCAAATTTTCAGTAATTTTCTTTTTATTATAATTGAGACTTCTGGTAACAAGATACATAATATGTATAATATCTTCATTTCGAATACTTAAACTGCTACATCCTAAGGGATTTCCTATTTTGTCAAAATGAACTCTGCCATATTTTGCTGCTTTATTACAACGCCAAGTTTTATAATAACTTCCATCTTTGCGGATTTTGCATCGTGCTACATAACTTGAGCCACAACAACCACATTTGATTTTTCCAGAAAAAAGATAACGATTGCTATATTTTGCCTTCCCTTCTTGTGAAAAAGAACGTGCATCTAAAATACGATTTGCTTCTTCAAACATTTCACGAGAAATAATTGCTTCATGATGGTTTTTGATAATAACAAATTCTTCTTGTCCTTGATTGTATTTTTTTTCATGAGATAGAAAATCAGGCGTATATGTTTTTTTCTGAACTAAATCACCACAGTATTTCTCATTGCGAATCATACGTAGGATAACTGTATTTTGCCATTTTTCTGCTTTTATTGGGCGAATGCCTTCTTCTTGAAGTTCACGGGCAATCGTATGTGTACCTTTTCCTTCATTTACAAATTTATGAAAAATAAGACGTACCACGTTTGCTCCTTCTTCATTGATATGCATTTTACCATCTTTCACATCATAACCAAGCATACTCCTTCCAAAAACTACTCCCTGTTCCATCTGACGTTTTTGTCCCCATTTTACACGCTCGGAAGTTTTACGACTTTCTTCTTGTGCAATAGAAGACATAATAGTCAGACGAAGTTCTGCATCATCATCAAGAGTATTAATATTATCATTTAGAAAAATAACACCAATTCCCTGTTTTTTAAGATCACGTGTATAATAAATACTGTCCAACGTATTTCTTGCAAAACGAGAAATTTCTTTTGTAATAATCAAATCAAAATCACCTTTCTTCGCACATGTTATCATTCGGTTAAACTCTTTACGTTTTTTAGTGTTTGTACCAGAAATACCCTCATCAGCAAATATCTCTAAAAGTTCCCAGTCAGGATTACATGCAATATACTGTCTAAAATATCTTTGCTGGTTTTCCAAAGAATTCACTTGATCTTCCTTTTCTGTAGAGACGCGACAGTAGGCAACCACACGTTTTTTTTCTTCTATTAACTTTCTTTTTTGATTTAAAATTTCATATTTCTTTGTAGACATCACAATTTTTCCTTTTCTTTTTCTAGATTCATAAAACAAAGTAAACAACCCAACATTAACTTATATTCCACTCACATGAGTGTGCATATTATTTTTTATTCTATAGGAAGACTTTTTTATGCTTTTGCATGGTAAGTTTTTTCTATATAAAATAGAAAAACGCCAAGCAATTATGCTTGACGCTACTTTTTATGATTTTGACTGTATTGTGTTTCAAGTATAGTCAAACAATCTTTACACTGTGATGTAGTTAATAAATTTCTTTTTTCTAAAGATAAAAGTATTGATTTTTGAATATTCATTAGAAATGCAGCATGTTCTTGTTCATCTAGTTTTAAAACCATTTTTTCACTAACAACAAATTCTCTATATTTCGCCTTCACACCTACCACTCAAAAAATTTATTGTCAATCATTAATATATAAATTAAGTTTGTACAATATGAGTTACTTTGTAAGCTTCCCAAGGATCTGGAATTTCTAATTTGCAAATCATTTCTTCTAAAACATTTTCTGGAATATAACGTTTCCTTTTTTGATTTCTAATAAATAGTTTTTCATATGGCACTTCTAAATATATAATGTGCACTCGTGCACCATAATCAGCAAAAAGTGTCACCAATTTCTGTCTCGTTTCTTGTATAATATTGGTAGCATTCCAGATAAAGGGCTGTTTTTGTCGCAAGAGAACTCGTGCCCGTTCCCTTGCAATATGTGCTACTTTACCAGAATTTTTTGTTGGTGATATTTTATATTCTTCCCTAATACTATCTAAAGAAATTATAGGCATATTTGCACCATATTTTTCTATCCAACTATCTTTTCCTGACAAAGGTAAACCTGACATTAAAATTACATCAAATTCTGTATTATCATATAATTCAGCACCACACCATAAATTATCTTTATGAAAGTATTCAAATTTGGTATATAATCCTGAAAAAGCATATGATTTTTCCCAAATATTTTGTTCCTTAGCATACTCTGCAAACAATTCCACATTCTCTAACAAATTTTCAGAAGTGGTTGTAATTCGCCCTTGAAGATCTGCTTTGGAAAGTAAATATAAAAGTCGTAGTGGAATACTTTCAGAAGCTTTCATTAAATTAAATTCTGGTCTTTTCTTTTTCCAAAACCATACTGGCATTCCATGATATCGAATTAATTTCGCAACTAGTTCTCTTTGCGCAAAAGATAAGCCAAAATGATTTGCATTTCTATATGCAAGTCTACGAAACTCTTTTTCTCCAAGAATGGTATGCTTTGGTGAAATCCATTCTCCATTTTCAAATTTTGTACATATAGGTTTTCCAATATCATGAAAAGCTGCTGACAAAAACAAAAGTTCTTGTTCTTGTGGATTCAATTCTTGCCACTCTGAAAGTTCTATTAACTTCTCACATACCATATTAGTATGACAATATACATCACCTTCTGCATGATAACTTGAATTTTGAGGAGTATTTTTTAGGATAGTAAATTCAGGATAATTTTTAGTAAGTTGAGGAAAAGAAAATCCACAATTACGGATTTCTTTTAATATTTGCATATTTTTCCCTCCTTACTATATCTTAAAAAGGTCTATATGTTCTGCTAAACAGTTTGGTACAATTGGTCGACTTAGCCAATGACTATTAGAATCAAGAATTGTATTTAAAAATGAATTGCGGACATATTTCATACGGTCAATCACATAGTCACCTTCTTCCACCTTAATATAGATACCTTCCATAATTCCTGTTAAGTCTGTCTGACTAGTTACCAATTCAGGATTTAACCCCGTTTTTTGACATTGTATTTGCAAGCTTTGTTTTGGATTCTCAGAAATAAAAAGACTTGGTCCTATCCATTTCGCAATTTCCCCAACATTTTTATAATATCCTTGTGCTAATACACGAACTGAGCGTATAAAAGGTGCATCTTGCAAAAATTCTCTTCGTTTTTTTGTGGAAAAAAATTTACCAGTTTCTTTATCAAAAATATCAAATTCCATAAAATAATGCGGCAATTTATCATAAAAAACCGTATGCTTTGCATATAACCATTCTCCATACATAACATATCTATCTTCCAAAAGGTTACACAATCTATCTTCAAAGCAACCTGCCCACAATTTAAATAAATCAAACTGTCGTTCCCCATATCCACCATTTAGAAAGTGTCCACGACTTTGCAGATACATGGTTCCATCAGCCCCAAAACTAATTCCACAATTTGCTCCATCTACTTTTTCTTCTAAAACTAAATATTTTCCAATTATTTCTTCAAATCTAATATGTTTTAAATCCTCATCACCTGACTGTTTTCTAGATCCTTCTAAATGACGGGTTCTTGGATATTTATAAATTTGTTCCATTATAATTTTAATTCCTCCCAAATACAAACTTCTAGTATTTTAATTTTGCATTCGGATCTGTTCTTGATTAATCAACGGATACCGACGCAAAACTTTTCCATTTATATCTTCTTTGTACATATCTACAGCGGTAATCTGCCGATTTTCATAGGTAGTATAATAATAAAGTCCACGTGTTGTATTGCAACAAGAAGTATAAAGCGTTTTTTCATACTCTCCTCCCTCAAGTTCACAACAACCACTCTGTTGCTCTACTGAGCCGAGAATATGAAAAAATTGTCCCACACTTTCATTCTCAGAATCACCTGATACCGAATTCATCTTCACAAATGCTGCTCTTATAAATCTTGATTGTGAAGATAAATCTCCAGGAAGTCCAAGAGCTCCCATGCCTTGACTATAAATGGTAAGTGGCAACCCTTTTGCAAAATGATTTTGTGGTGGTTTTGCAGAAAGGCTCATATAATTGTTCAATTGAAATACTTGTTCAGGAAAAACAGGATTGTTTGTCAGTACACCAACCACATTATCATAAATGTAAATACCTTCCTTGACTGCCTCAAGCGTAATTGCCTCCTCCTTATCTGCAATAATCCAATGAAGTTTTGCTACTGGAAGTTCATTATTAATGGAGCGATTGGTAAGATTAATTTTCTCAAGTTTTTTTCTACATTCTTTTACGGTAGTACAACTGCCAAGAAGCCAAGGAATCAGTTCAAAAACTGCAACATTCTTTCTTCCCTGTATAGATCCATTATAATGGGCATTTCCAGCAAAATTAAGTCCTGCTATAGCAAGTCCTTTTTCATTGATAGCATCGTAGTAAAGTGGATAATCTTGGACAATATGCGCTATACCAATCATAGCATAATGCCTATTCATATTACCTATTTCAAGAAAATGAAAAGGATAATTACGGGGGGTTATAGTAACTTCCTCTCCATAAGAGCATTGATAGTCAAATGTCCTTCCAAAATAAAAATCTTTTGTTTGATAAGTTGCTGCTGTACACATAAAAATTTCCTCCGTTTTTCTATCAATCAGATTATTTTTATAAAGTATACCCAAATTAAAAAACAAAAACTCTAAAAACAAGTGATAATTGAAGGATTAGGAAGTGAGTATCTTATTAATTTCTGCAAGAAGTCGATCTTTTATTGGTGGTTTCAAAAAATATCCCGCTGGCTTTAACTTCAATACTGCCTCAATATGAGCTCGATCATTGATAGCAGTTAAAAAAACAACTGGAATATCTTTCATATCATCATCGGCACGTATCATTTCAAGTGTCATCTTCCCATCACAAACTGGCATTTCATAGTCTAATAAAATCAAATCTGGTCGCTTTTTACCAATCGTAGTCATTGCCTGTGCTCCAGAAATTGCCAATGCTACTTCATAATATTCTTCTAACATAACCTTCATGGTTCGAAGTGCTGTACCATTATCATCCACTACTAAGATTCGCTTTTTATCACTGGTTTCTTTTCTTTCTTCTATTGCATCCTTTTCTACTTCTTTTTCACTTAAACCAAGCCTTTGACATACTGCATTCATAATAACTGTATTTTCTACTGGACGAATTAGATTTTCAAACTGACTTTCTTCATAATATTTAAAAAAGCTACTGCTTTCCTCTTTTGTGCCAATGGTCAATACTGGAATTTGTGTATATTGGTCACTTAACATAAAGAATATAGAGGTGTCAATATCATATGCACCAATCAAACTAATTAACACTAAATCAGGATTTACAATTTTCATCATCCCTTCTAAAACACTCACATTCTCTGAACAAAGTTGCACATGAAAAAATTGTGATAAAAATTTATTTATTTCTTTCACCACATTGTTAAGTTTTCCTATTAGTAAAATTTTTTTCATTTTTTCCTCCATTCTGTGCATTTTCAGCAATTACACCCTTTAGCTGCAAATAGATATCTGTTCAATTAGTAAATCTGCAAGATGGTTTGTTTCTTCTGGATCTAGATTTGTCACTGCCTCTGCAAGTTTTTGAATATTTTGAGTTATTTCTTCTGAATATTCATATCCTCGCAGCTGCTCTATCAACTGGTCTGCTTGGTCAATATCCATTTCCTGCATACTAATTCGCACCATTTCCACAAGAGCCTGTAGAACAGAATAATCTGTTATTTCTTCTTTTGCCACAGTTTCTATGCCAAAAACACCTTGCAATTTCTGATGATAGCTGCGCCATTCCTCTAAAAAAGCTGTTGTTATAGACATAATTACATCTATTTTACCATCTCTTGCCGCATATTCCAATATTTTTGCAAGACCAGCTAATGGTATAATTCCTATTGTTGCAGCTAGGCTTTTCATAGCATGTACCTGAATCCGGTACTGTTCTAGTTGCATGGAATCCATAATTTGTTCATATGCTTGTTCTAGATTGTTTGCAGCAGAATCAATCTGCGCATAAAACTCTTTTACTGTATATTCTAACAATTCCATATCTGGTAAATGCAACCAAGCATAATTCCAGTCTAAACCATCCACTTGAGGAAGCTCTTCTAAAATATTTTCTGCTGTAATCTTTTCTGCTTGCTTGGGTAAGGAAATTGAGGATTCTATACAAGTTTCCTGAAGCAATTCCCTTGGTAACATTTTTTTTATCATATTCTCAAGTTTTTCTGGAACAATTGGTTTAGACAGAAAATCATCAAATCCTTCTGTTATGTATTTTTCTTTCGCTCCTGACACTGCATTGGCAGTTAACACAACAATAGGTGTATCCTGGCATGGATAATTGGAAAGTTCTTTTATATGATGGAGTGTTTCCACGCCGTCCATTTCAGGCATCATATGATCAAGAAAAATCAAATCATAATGATTCTCTTGTACCAACTCCAAACATTTGATACCTCCCTCTGCATCTGTTACTTGAATCTTTGTTTCTTTTAATAAATTTCTTAACACTTTACGATTGACAGCATTGTCATCTACTACTAATATTTTTGCATCTGGTGCATAGAACTTTGTGTCATAGTTGTAATTTTCTGCTATTTGATGCACCCTAGATTCAAAATCTCCAATTGGTGTATTATCAACAATCTTTTGCTCTAACTTAAAATAAAATTTTGAACCTTCCCCATAAACACTTTCTACTTGTAGTTTACTACCCAACAATGCCAAAAGTTGAATAGTGATACTCATCCCTAATCCAGTTCCTTCAATATTACGGTTTCTATCCTCCTCAATTCGCTCAAATTCTGCTGAGAGTTTTGGTAAATCTTCTTCTTTTATTCCAATCCCTGTATCTTCTACTTCAAACTTAAGTACCACCTTTTCATCCATTTTGTAGTTTTGTACTCGTAGCCATACGGTTCCCTCATGTGTGTATTTCACTGCATTAGTAAGGATATTTGTCAACACTTGGCGGACACGCACATCATCCCCATATAATCGAGAAGGAATGGTATGGTCAACTTCTACTTCAAACTTAATATTTTTATCTTTTGCTCGCTGAGAAGTCATATTAGCCAAGTCATGTATTAAGCTACTAACATCATACTCTACTGGTACAATCTCCATTTTTCCAGAATCAATTTTAGAAAAATCTAAAATATCATTTATCAGTGATAATAATGTCTGACCTGCCATATAGATATCCATAGCATAATCTTTTATATTTTGCTCCTTAGATTCTCTTAAAATCATCTCATCCATACCAAGCACTGCATTAATAGGGGTACGAATTTCATGAGACATATGTGCCAAAAATTTTCCTTTTGCTTCATTGGCAGCTAATGCTTCATGTCTTGCTATATCTGCATCTTTTTTCGCTTGTATCAATTGGAGATTCTGCTGCTCTACCACTTTAACTTTCTCTTTTAGAAGATGTGCACTTTCCTCTGCATTTGCTCGGTATTCTTTAGATAACTGCAACGTATGCAAAACAACCATTAGAACACTAAACACTACCATACTATATTGACCCGCTATATTGCCACGCATATATTTAAAAAACGTATTCATAATTACATTTACAATGCCACCTGATAATAATACAAGCATGGATAAAACTGACAACAAAGTCTGATATCTCTTATTTTTATAATCAAATTGTATCAAACTTGCAATAGATAGCACACAGATGCCTCCCACTATAGCAGCAGATATATTTATCATCTTTTCCATAGTCTGTATCTTTAGTATTTGCAAAAGAATTTGCACCACTGCATTTACAATAGTGACCCATAACAACACAGAAAAACGACGTGGATATATAATATGAAAATTTCGCTCAAAATACAAGGTTAAAAATAGAGGAAGCAGCAACACTAAATACTCCTGCATTTCATATGCTTCCTGTACATTATAAAAAATACTTAGAGTATCTGTTCCAATAAAACAATAAATTCCTGCTGTTAATCCAGCCAAACCTAAAAACAGTTCTCCTCGTGCTGGTTGATGAGTATATAATCGTATCAGTGCAAGTACAAACATGATAATTGCCATAATTATAATTAATAGACAACAACCAATATCAACAACATTACCTTCTACCACCCCTATAATTACACTATCACGTGTTGCCACTTTCACACCATCAAGCCTTGCTGCCATATCAGGATAAGGGGAACACATCTCAATCCACAGTTCTCCCTCTTGAATTATATTTGGAATATTTATAAAGTTTTCATTATTTCCAGATATTTCTTCTCCCTCAAATCCATACTGATAAATAATTTCACCATCTAAAATTACACGTACACTACTGTTGGTAGAGGAAAAATCAAGCGTTAAACCTGCATAATTGCTTGGAAGAGTATTTTTAAAAGCAATAATATCACTTGCCTTACTTTTTCCTGCATATGGTAGATTTACTTTTTGGCTGTCTCCTTTTTCTAATATATTCTCAAGTAATACTTGAATTTTATTATGATTTTCTAATTCTTCCTTTGATATCTTTGTAGTATCTAGGGAAACCATTCTCCAATCCATATCAAAATAATATTCTATCTGCTCTGGTATAACAGAAATCTCTCTTTCTTTTTGAGACTGAAATAATGCAATAACCATAAAAATAAGTATCAAAAAAATTGAAATTCCTGCTAATTTTCTTAAATTTTTCATTTTTATTTCCATCCTATATTTAACAATCATAAATATTATGTGCTCAATATCTACTTTTCTAAAAATAGTATTCATTATCCATACTATCACAATTCCTTTTATTGCTCAATATATTGGACAATTACAATATTCAATAATTTTTTAAAATTCTTATATCTTCTACAAACAATAGAAAGCACGCTTTGCGTGCTTTCTATTGTTTGTAGAATAATATATGATACCTTATAAGACGACCAACTCAGAGGGTATATACTATGATAATTAAAATATCTTTATCTTGTACAAGTACACCTATCCTTTGAACTATTCTTTTTAAATCTATGATATATTGAAAGCATCAACTTACAGTCAAAGCGAATATTCACAATTCGCTTCACTACTTGCTTATAACCTCATAGCTGCTATCACAGCCTTTCAGTGGGAGTACAAGCTCCCACTGAAACAAGCAAGTCCCCACCCACTGCTTATATCTCTGTAACATGAAATCAGTGGGACTTTCTTACTGAGATTAAACTGTTTGTTTTTTTGCTACAAAAACTGGGAAAGTATCTGTTCCCTTTAATTCTTTACCTTCAGAAACTGTTACTTTCTTATCTGTTATAATATATTCAGCTTCAACACCTTTTTCAATCACTGTATCTTGCATTAAGATAGAATTCTTGACTTTTGCACCTTTTCCAATTTTCACTCCTCTAAAAAGAACACAATTTTCTACCTCTCCTTCAATTACACACCCATCTGCCACCATAACATTTTTGGCAGAAGCTCCTTTCATATAACGGGTAGGATTATCATCACGAATCTTGGTATAAATTGGATTTCTACCAAACAGTGCTTCTAGATTTGCATCATCTAAAAGTCTCATATTCTCATCAAAATAACCCTTCAGACTTCCAATCCGAGCAATATAATCTTTATATTCATAACCATTTACTTTTAGTGTATCTAATTGTGGCATTAAAATATCACGCTCAAAATAGATGCTGCCACCCATATATGCTTCATTAATCAATTTAATTAAAACTTCACGCTCAATAACATAAACATTCATTGAAAAGTTTTGTACACCAGTTTCCTGAGAATTGATATGTATCTTTGTGATACGGGTATCCTCTACATCCAAGGTATAATACATTCCTTTATTTAGCTCTTCTGCTTGTATAATACTTTCTGGTAGCTCTTCTTTTGTATATGCAATCGTAACATCAGCTTCACTAGCAATATGTGTATCCAACAAAGCCTTAAAATCAAAATTAAAAGCTATATTTGTATCTGACATAATAACATATTTTTCTTTTTGTGCTTTTAGAAAGCCAATAATACTTGCAAGCATTCCAACTCTGCCATTATAAACACCCATATTCTTTTGCGCATATGGAGGAAAAATATTAAGTCCACCATTCTTACGAGATAAATCCCACTCACGACCAGATCCCAAATGATCTAACAGGGAGAAATAGTTTTCTCTTACTAATACAGTAATATTATCAATTCCACAATTAACCATACTAGATAATACAAAATCAATCATACGATAACGACCTGCAAAGGGAATGGAAGCCATTAGTCGTTCACTTGTCAATTCAGATACAAGCTCATCATAAGCATTGGGGAAAATAATGCCCAGTGCATTTGTATTATTGGAATTTATCATTGCTTATCACCATCCTTTACATTATCGCTGACCATTGCATTTGGCCCAACAATAGCATTATCACCTACATAAACACCTGGTCCAACTGTTGCTACCCCTGTTTCATCACCTTCAGGCATTTGTCCTATAGTAGCATTTTGTCCAATTATAACATTTTCTGCTATAATACAATGTTTTACCTTTGCACCAGCTTTGATAATTGAATTTCCCATAATAACCGCATCTTCTACTTCAGCACCCTCTTCTACTTTTACTCCTGCAAACAAAATAGAATGCTTTACATTCCCAGATATATTACAGCCATCTGTAATCATAGAATTTTCCACTTGAGCACCCACATTAATTTTATGTCCAGTCATGCCACTGTTACGACTATAAATTTTCCATTTTTCATCAAACAGATTAATGCCGCTGTGCTCTGGATCAAGTACTTCCATATTTGCTTCCCATAAAGAAGAAATAGTTCCAACATCTTTCCAATAGCCATTAAAACGATATGCATACATCTTTCGTTCATCTTTTAGTAAGTTTGGAATAATATTGTTGCCAAAATCATTTTCTGATGTTGGATCTTCCTCATCTTCCATTAGATATTTTCTAAGAATATCCCAATTGAAAATATAAATTCCCATAGAAGCTAAATTTGATTTTGGCTCCTTGGGCTTCTCTTGAAATTCAGTAATCTTGTCATTCTCATCTGCAACCATAAGTCCGAATCTAGAAGCCTCCTCCCAGGGTACTTCCATAACAGCTACAGAAAATTCTGCCCCCTTTTCCTTATGGAAACGAAGAAAATCACTGTAATCTTGTTTACAGATTTGGTCACCTGAAAGAATAATAACATATTCTGGATCATAACGGTCAATAAAAGAAATATTTTGATATATTGCATTTGCTGTACCTTTATACCAGTCAGAACCAGAAGCCTGTTGATAGGGAGGAAGCACATGTACCCCTCCATACAAACGGTCTAAGTCCCAAGGTTGCCCATTTCCAATATACTCATTTAAAATTAGTGGCTGGTACTGTGTTAATATGCCTACCGTATCAATTCCAGAGTTCACACAGTTTGACAGGGGAAAATCAATAATACGATATTTGCCGCCAAACGGAACCGCAGGTTTTGCCAGCTTCTGGGTCAACGCATAAAGGCGGGAGCCCTGTCCACCGGCAAGAAGCATAGCAATCATTTCTTTACCCATTTTTTGTCTCCTTTACCTAATAATTATTAATTTTTCAGCTTTAGCACATCTGTTCATGTTATAATATACTGAACTTGATGTTGTCGAAAACAGACATTTGTAAACATTTTTAGATGTTTTTGAAATACTTCTATTTTCAATTGTTATTATTGTACATGATTATGACGTTTTTGTAAACAAATTATTACATTTTTACTAGAATTTATATAATAGTTCAGCTATAACCTAGTTAAGAACAAAGCGGACAAGTCCGCTTCAGCTCCCTAAATCCCTCATTCATGAGGGACTTGTACGCTTTGCTGCGCCGAGTGCGGTCACATAGTGACATTTTCCATTCGCACGAGTGCGCATAATTATTTTTCTCTTATAGGAAATATACTTTCACGCTTTAGCGTGACAAGGTATTTCCTATAAGAGAAAAAAGTATGCAATCCCCTTATAAGTAAGGGGATTGCATACTTTGATACGTTGTGCGCAGCTACCTAAGCGGCATAATACCTCTTGCACGCGCTATAGTCACATAGTGCTTTCTCTGTGAAACAATCGTTACTTCTTATAAGATAGGTTATAAGCAAAGTTAGCTGTGCAACAGAGGAAAGTACGATAGGTGCTATCTCTTTCGTTTTTCAAACTCTTTATGAAATGCCTCTAAATCTTGACCTTTAAAAGCTCGTTCTAACAGTGTGGGAAGCATTTCTGGATTACATGCAAAACAAGGAATTTTAAGTCCTGCTACTTTCTGTGCCATCTGTGCATCATAATATGGTTTTCCACCATCTGCAATGGCAAGAAGACATACTATTGTCACTCCTGATTCTTTTAAGTCTCTAAGACGATGTAATAAAGAGGCACGATTTCCTCCTTCTTCTAAATCTGTAATAAGAAAAAATAAAGTTTTGGATGGATTTTCTACAAATTTTTGACAATATGCTACAGACTGATCAATATTTGTTCCTCCACCAAGCTGAAAACCAAAGAGTAAATCTACAGGATCTTCACATTTCTCTGTTAAATCTACAACACTTGTATCAAATGCTACAATATGGGTTCGAATGGCAGCCATACTTGCTAAAATACAACTCATAATAGAAGAGTAAATCACAGATTCTCCCATAGAACCACTTTGGTCTACATCTAAAATAACAGTCCATTGTTTCGATGCAGCAGTTGTTGTTCGGTCAAAGAAATAAAAATGCTCTGGTACAATTGTTCCAAGTTCTGGATTATAATTTTTTAGATTTCTGCGTATAGTAAGTGGAAAATCCATAGCGGCTGCTGATGGTATTGGTGAATGTAATCTACGGTTGATAGCTGATGTCACTGCACGGCGGATATCAGCTTCTAATAATTTATTAATTTCCTCTACGATTTTTTGAATAAAAGCCCTTACACTTTCTTTGGAACGTTTTGGAATTTGGTCTTTTAACATTAAAATGGTAGAAGCCAAATTTATATCTGGTTCTATATTATCTAATAATTCTGGTTCAAAGATAAGCTGACGCAACCCACATCTTTCCATTGCATCTGCTTGTATAATTGTAACTAAATCTTTTTCAAATAATGTACGAACATCCCCAAGCCATTTTGAAATCTGAGGATTAGAAGGGCCATTTCCTGCTCCACGCCCTGTACCAAATCTATCCGATTCACTATGACTATAAATTGCTGCCAATGCCTGATCCATCAAAGCTTGTTCTTCTGACAAAGCAAAACCTGAATTTTTATTCATAGATGTAAAACGCTCATTACTTTCTGCGCCTAGAATTAAACGCCATCGTTTCATGCGCTCTATTTCATCCATAGTTTGTACCACACCTTTCAAGTATCAAAATATCTCTAAATATCTCCAAAGTCAAAATCCTCCAGTTCATTAAGCATTTCCTGCGCTTCTTGTGTTAAAGGTGTATTTAATACCTCGTCCACTTGTTCTGGATTCAACTGCCACAACTCTCCTAAATTTTCTGCAATATCGCTTTTTTCTCTTGCTGTAAAATCTGCAAAAGCTCGTCTTAAAAACAAAAGAGCCCTCTTAAACTCTTCATCATCTAAGGTATCTAAATATTGATCTAAACTTTCCCAAAGACTCATTCGGGTAATCAATGCATAACGGTTTTTCATAGATAATCCCTCGAACCATCCTGCGCCCAAATCAGCTGGCACCCCCTTAGAAAGTCGTCTCTCTACTTGAAGCTTTAGCTGTTCATTGGTAAATTTTCCTCTTTCTAACAGAATTGCTGCAGCATAACCAGAAATTTTGGTATTTAGATCATCTCTTTGAGCGATATCGCTTATCACTTGAAGCCAATGTTCCTCTGAAAGAAATTCATGATGCAAAGCCGCCTCATTTAACATTCTCATTCCTTGTATTATTTCATGAGATGCATTGTCATCACAAATACAGCTTGCTGGTAAAAGTAGGCAAGCACGTAGAAAAAGCTGTTCCAAAACTGGTATCAAATCTTCACTAGAAAGTTCCCGAATACTTCCATATTGAATAACCATTGACAAACTTTGTACCGTCTTTGCAATTTCATCCACCGCTGCCGATTCTACTGCAATTTTCTGCAAAATAGCAGTAGCATAACTTACAGTTTCTGGCATTCCACACAAAAAAGATTGTTCAATAATCTTTGCAACTCCAGCAATACTCCCTTCTTTTTGAGCTTCTTCTTTCATCTGAAAAGAAGCCGCTAAAAGTATAGTATCCCCTTTTAATTGAGCTTCCACAATTTCTATTTCAGCTTCTGGTGTCCAACGAAGTACCCAATGTTCTGCCCAAGTTGCTTTCTCCTGGTGTACTTGTTGCCAATCTACAAAAGAAATTCCTAGTACACGCAATCGATGAAGGAAAAATGACCGCTCTCTATCTAGAAAAGCTGCCTTTTGTGACTTTACAGTTAGTTTTTCTCTGAGATCCAAATGTAAATCATCCGCTGTCATAGAACAATAGCGTCTTAAATTTAACTTATCTAGCAAATGATAGAAATCATTTTGAATAGAAGTGCGACTGACACCTTGAGGAAGAGAGCCAATAATTGTTCCAATCTCAGTATCAGCAACTGCCTGTGCAATTTCCCCAAAGTTCCCATGTCCCATGCAGGTAGTAGCAGCATCTCTTAAATCCCGCAAGGCTGGAATTTGATATCCTTGTAATTCTGCAAGAGAAAAAGAAAGTCGTACTGCTTCAATTACTTCTGCAGAAGAAACCATATTTCCATTTTTACGCTGCCAAAAAGCAAGTTTTGAAAAATAACTACGTGCAGCATAATCTGCCTCTTCTCTTTGATGAGCTTCCCACAATAATCCATAATAAGATGGAGCCTTGTTTCCCGCACCATACCCAGAACGGGAAGATAAACGATAATAGGAATATGGCATTAAAGTTTTTTGAACTTCTACAAATGGCAATTGTTTTAATTCCTGATCACTTAATTCTGCTGTACTACGCTTTAATCCTTCCACATGATATGCACCCGTTACGACCACAATTTTTTCAGGTGCAATTCCAGCCTCTATAGCTTCCTTAATCTGCCGTTTCATATAGGCCTCTCGCACTACAATTTCAGCATAATCACACTCTGTATCTTCCGTCAATTCTCTAAGATTTTTTCCAAAAACCTCTGCGCCTTTCCAATATCCATGATTTTCACTAAAATGCTCCATTGTACGTTCCCAGAAAGTTTCATGTCCATCCTCACCAGATAATTCATCTAGTTTACGGTACACAGACATATGTCCCTCTTCTCCCAATGTCTCATCTTTCCTTGAAATACGCGAAAAAGCAAGAAATACTCCAGAAGGTAAATCAATAAACCTACATTCCTTTTGATGTTCTTTTGCCCATAAAATTGCTTGATATTCTGGAGAATATTCTGCAAAAGGATACAATATGGTACGAATCGGCGTTTCATTTGTATATGCCATAATTGCAATCGGTGGTTTTGTATTTCTATCTGTCAGATAACGAAGCTCTTCTGTAAAATCACTTGGACCTTCCACTAATACCAATTGAGGCATAACTTCATCTAAAAGCTTCCTTAAATTCCAAGCACCTGCTGGAGACAGATGCCGAATCCCAAAGATAACTGGCTGATGTTCCTGAATCTGAATGCTTGCATCTATCATTCGCCCATTTATTTCCTTAATCTGAATCTTTTCACCCATGATTCAGCTCCTTACATTCTTTATAGAGACCAGACCACTTTAATCCTCTTTTTTTTAAGATATTTTCTAAGTATTCTTTCCAAGCAAGCATATCTTTTTCTTCATCTTTTACAATAGCGCCCTGCAATCCAGCAGCCAAATCATAATCACTAATTGTCCCATTTCCAAAGCTACCAGCTAATGCCATACTATTTGCCAACAAAGAAATTGCCTCCGCAGTAGACAATACGCCTGTGGTAGGCTTTAATTTCTGTTTTCCATCTAAAGTTACACCCAGACGCAACTCTCTAAAAATAGTGCACACTTTTTCAATTACTTCCTGTTCTGGCAACTTTGCATTTAAATCAAGATTCTCAGAAAGTTGTGTAACACGAGTTTTCACAATATCCATTTCTGATTCTAAATCTGCAGGCGCTGGAAGCACCACAATATTAAAACGACGTTTCAATGCAGCAGACATTTCATTTACACCTTTATCTCTTGTATTTGCTGTTGCAATCACAGAAAAACCTTTTTGAGCTGGAACTTCTATTCCCAATTCTGGCACAGAAATTCGCTTTTCTGATAAAATAGAAATTAACGCATCCTGAACTTCAGAAGCACATCTAGAAATTTCCTCTAATCTAGCAATGGTTCCTGTCTCCATCGCATGATAGACAGGACTTTTTAACATAGCTTCCAAAGATGGTCCTTGAGAAATCAGCATAGCATAATTCCAAGAATAACGGATCTGTTCCTCTGTAGTTCCTGCTGTTCCCTGAATCACCTTGGTAGAATCTCCATTGATTGCTGCAGTTAAATGCTCAGATAACCAAGATTTTGCTGTTCCTGGCTCTCCAATTAATAACAAAGCTCTATCTGTTACTAAAGTAGCAATTGCTATCTCCACCAGACGTTTATGCCCAATATATTTGGGTGTAATCACTGTCTTTCCTACCTTTCCTCCAGTAATATATGTTAATACAGATTTGGGAGACATTTTCCATCCAGTAGGAATGGATTCGGTTTCTGCTTCAATTAAGGCATCTATTTCTTTTTGAAACATTTGCTCTGCTGGTAAACGCTGTACCTTTGTCTTTGTTGGCATTATATAGTGCTCCTTTCTTTGTTCTCCTGTTCTAATTCTTTTACCAGATTTGTATATAACATCTGATATGTATTATTATTAAATCCTGCTATACGGACTTGCCCTGAATCAACAAGACTTTTAATTTCTTTTAATTCTTCCATTTTATTAGAAAGTGACATAGGTGCTTCTCTTAACATTTTTTCTAACATCCAATACATAGTATTGCTTTTTCTGACACTCTTTACAATAAGACCTTTTCCCCCTATAAAACCACACCTTTTTAGTAAAGGATAATATATGCAATCACCAGAGGAACTTTTTGAGACAGACATGCGCTGATAAAAATAATCTGCTAATATCTTACAAATTTTCTCATCTGTTGGGCAAATTAAATATTGCATTACAATATCCCAATCATCTGTTAAATGAACACCATAAGAAGCATAGGAATTATAATAATTGTATTGCTCATATTGATAAGTACGGAATTTTCCCAATTTCTTTAATTTAGGATTTGTAAACAACTCAAACCAACGAATATCCGGCTTTTCATAAAGAGGTCTCTGTATCTGTATCCCTTCAAATTCATCACAATAAAATTGTGAAAATTGATATTTTTGTGCTTCTTCGCTCCATAAAATTCTAGAAAACGTATTCATAATTAAGAAACGTGGCAATTTCTGAATTTTATCTTCTTTTTTTATTGCTTTCTCTTCTATCAAAACAGTGGCATATGTATCATAGACTTCTTTTCCTGGTTTTGTTAGTAACGCTGCAGTTAATGCTGACTGTAAAAATATCTCTCCATATTCCTGATATAATTCCTCTGCTAAAGAAGAAAGCCGCTGATCCATATTCCACACTAGAGATTTTATAAGAATTTCTGAAATATAAGCGGAAATAGATGCAGTAGCATATTTATGGAAAGCGTCACTCGTTTCAAATTGAAATTCAATTGGCTTGTTTTTCTCTGTTTTCATACTTTTTAATAGAGTGTCAGAAGCTAATCTACGATACAAGTCAATCATTTTAGGGGAGGCTTTCCCAATCATTGTTTCTAATAAAGACTGTAATTTTTCAATATCTTTGTTTGATAATATTGGATTATCATGATCCACCTGATTTTGAAATATGTCTAATACTTTATTGATTTCCTCTGCAATTAAATCAGAAGCACCATCACTTGTAGAAAGTGCTAAATATTTTGCAGAAGACGCAAGATTCTTTTTTATTTGTTCTTCCCAAAAATCTAGATTCTCTGTTCCTTTCATTTTTGCCAATGACCACAGAGCAGCTTTTTTACAATTGCCTTTTTCAGTTTTTGTAAAACCAATTAAAATTTCTTTATTTTCCTGACTATAACGCAAAGCACGAATCAATGCAGCTCGGACGTCCTTTTCTGCATTTTCTAGTGTAGAAAGATACCAGTCATTTTCCTCTTCTTTTGCAATTGCCTCTATTACATGAACACGACGCACCATCTCTTTCTTTCCTTTGGGATCAAAGTTCATTTTTAGTAAAGGCAAAATGGATGCATCTTCTTCACTCAGCCATCCTTCTATATTTTCTGCAAGTTCTGCATAACTTGCATTTAATCCTGCTACTAATGCTGATTTTAAACGATAATCTGAAAAAATCTCTGGATTTTTACTATGAGTATTTATCAATAAACTATAATGACCACTTCCTGAAGTAGTTAAAGCTTCTAAAATAGGAGCAAGCAGACTATATGGTGCATCAGAATGTGCTTTTCCTGTTGTAAGAGTCAGAGGTTTTACTTCCCCATCTACATTACTAACTGCTTGGGTTGTAAGTACTGCATTTACAAATGCAAGAATATCTAACAAAGTATCTCCTTTATTGGTACAAGTATCAGATAAAAGTTCTTGTGCAGAATGAAAAATTTTTTCAAATATTGGAGATACTTTGGAAAGGGGTTCCATCTGTTCTACTGCACGAACAAGTCGAAAATCTTCTGAAAGAAGGGATACACCTGCAATAACACTAGATTCTAAACGTTCTTTTAATTCATAAAGCGGATTAAGATTCATAATACATTTTCTCCCTTCTTAATATAAGAAACGAACAACTCTTTCATCTGTTATAATACTATAAGGTTGTACACAAATACGGTGTTCTACCTCATCATAAAAAAATGCTCCCAATAATACCTGCTCTCTTAACAAAGATACATCCATTAACATATGAATACGGTGAACAGTAGCTTCCATATTAGGAATATCCTTTAGAAAAATTTTATTTCCTTCTTTATCACACATTACATATGAATCGCCTATCGTTCCAATCTGCTCAAAAGCAAATAACAACACTACAAAATTATCTGAAAGAACATTCTTTATTTGGTTTTTAACCAGTTTTACTGTTGCAGGAAGACTAGACTGTGCATGTGTGATAATACCTTTAAGTTCTTCCTCTGTAATCGGATGATAACTTGCTGCCTCCCAGCGAATACGCCGATTCATTTCTCCTGGATAATAGGTCAACATAGGGATAGATACTGCTTCAAAGACAGTATCCTCCTGTTTTACATATTTCAGTGCTTTAATTGGGCGGTAATTACGAGTAACAGAAACTTCTCCAGTCTCAACATCTGCCCACCAACCAATATCAATAAATTCTTTTCTTGCTTCATTATAAATAACCTGAAAAGAAAGTTGTAGTAAGCAAGCATTTTCTTTTTTCAATCCTAAAGCCTGTAATTGATCTAGTTTCCAAATGCCACCCAATTCTTCATATAAAATATTATCATCATCCCAAACTTCATCTTTTTCTAATTTTTCTTTTAAATAAGTATCTGCTTTTTTTACTGCTGCTCTTAATTGAACCAATGTATGAATCGCCTTATGATAATGGCAAGTTGCTCCATCCTTTTGGAATGCTTCCATTTCTAAAATCAAATGATTTACATAAAGCTGTGGTCCTGCTAAATAATAATCTCCAAGCTGTTTTGCTAAATCTTGGTAAGTCTTAATAGAACTTCCTCCCATAGTTCCTAACCCTGCCTGCAATAGATGATTCATAATTTCTTCTGTGAGCTTCAGTCCTTCTAACTGTTTTTTTATCTTCTTTGTACGTGCTGATTTATTTACTTTTGGTTTTCCCTCTTTTTTTTCTGTAGCGGATTTTGTTGTACGTTCTTCTTTTTTCTTTCTCTTTTTAAGAATATCTTCTGGAATTTCACATACTTCAAAATCTTTCTCCATATTCATCTCAAAAAGAAGTGCTAAACTATGTTTACAAGGAAATTGTCTACTAGGACAAGAACAGCGAAATACAGGATTTTCTTCTTCTATAAAATCTGCAGAAGTTATGTAATTAGATTTTCCACTTCCACTACATTCTCCCATATAAAAGGTATTATCTTCAGAGCGAAAACGTTTTACAAAACCACCCTTTTGAGAAATTTTTCTTCCATTATTGATAGCATTCGCATTTGGTGCGAGTACAGAAATTAATTGTTCTGAGATTTCTTTCACTTTATCACATCCTAATTATTATTCATTTAATTCATCAAGCATTTTCTGCAAATCTTCAATAGAATTATTTTTCAATACTTCATCCTTCTTTGCAGCAATAATAGACATAATCTTCTGTTTCTGTTCTTTCTTAGCAGCTTCCTTCTTTCTAGCTTCCTTCTCTTCTAATTTCACAGATACTATATACCTTATAATTGCAATCTGAACATCTAGAACTTTTGTTTCTTTTGTTTTTATATCTAAAAGACTTTCTTCTTGTAATTGTTTTAACTTGGCATTCAGTGTCTTAAATATTTGATCCAAATCTGTCACAGACAAATCCCATAAATCTTCTACAGAAATACTACCTTTGTATGGAAAACGCACTTTATTTCTAATTGCATATTCAAAAAATTTTTCTCCTTCCATTTCCTTTTCTCCTTTATAGATAACATTTAAAATATCACTTTTAATACTCTCTCTGTATTTCCTTTTACTTTTACAATTAATTCATTGCGCTTTGTGGCAGAAAAACCAAGTCCAGATAATTGATCTTTGGTATCTTTTACTCTCATTTTAGAGCCAAGCGCTTCAAATACTCTTTTATGTTCCACTAATTCATTCTTTAAAAATTCATTATAAAAACCATTTGGCTGTTCTGGGTTAATGCAATCTTTCAACATAAAGAAATAATGTCTGTGTCCAATACCATCTTGCTCGTCCCAATAGTTAGGAGAATACATAATAACAGATACTGGAACAAACTGATTGGTATGTAAATTCCAAACCTCTCTGGAAGACACGTTGGAAGGTAACAAGTTCTTAATGGTAAAAGTACCATTTTCCTGTAATGTAACTTCTGCCACATATACATTTTCTCCTGTTCTTAATCCTTTTGTATAATCAAAAGAATAAATTTGACCATCAAACTCAATTTCTGCTCGAAATCCATTTCTGCTCCCTCTATCTGCATATTGATTTACAAAAAATGTATAAATTCCATGCTTCATTTTAGATTTATCTGGCCATGTAATATTTTCAACAGCAACGTTTCTCTCTGGATGAGTAATATCCACATCTAATTGACCTCCCAAAGAAGAAACATTAGGTTTTCTACAATTATTAAAAAAGATTTCATTTTTATTTGGTTCTATACAATGAGCATCTAAATCACTATTATCTGTACCATCTTCATTCCATTGAATAGAAAATCTTAAAACTCCATCTACTCTGCCACCAGCAGCTCTTACTTTTTCTTTCATACTATCTGTCATATTGCCTGAATAAGCCCATCCAAAATTGTTATTCCATTTAAACATTGTTTTAGATTCCTTATTTTCAGGTGCAATCAATGAAACCATATTGCTAACATGTTTTACTTCAAAATATACTTCCACTTCTCTTGCAGTAGGAAGTACATTTGATACAAATTTATCAATTGCAATTTCTTCCACTTTTGAAAATTTCTTAGGTTTTGAAGTAGCCTCTTTCTCCATTTCTGTAAAAATATCATCTATACCATTAATTCTCTTTGCAGCATCCTTATTAGAAAATAGTATATTATTTACAGTGATATCATCAAGCGTTGCATATCTTCTGCCAAGAGATTCCAAATATCCCAATTCTGTAATTGTCTTTTTTGCATCCTCCAACATCTTTTTAGTAAAAATTGGTTTGGGTCTCTTATAATTAGCTGGAGCTACTATCTGCTCATATTTTCTAACTGCAATATCTAAATCCATTCCCTCACTGACATTGATAAGTAAGGTACCAATACTGTGATTTCTAATCCTCCCAATTGCAATTCCAGCTTTTACAGACTTCTCCCATACATAATTCTCTCTCTCTGATTCATTAGAAAGTTTATGATATTCCTTCTTATACTTTAAAAATTGTGTCAAAATACTTTTCCATTCTTCCCCTTTATAAAGTGTATTTGATGTGATAAGTTCTAGAATTGTAAGCAAACTATCTTCTGAAATCTCCTCAAGTGAACGCTGAAATACATTTCTTGTATCTCTAAATTCTCCTTTTATATCCCCCTTAGAACGTTCACTTGTATCTACAAATCGTTCTGGCAACTCTAGAAAAAAATGAGACCATTCTTTTACTTTACCAGATTCTGATTCTTCATAATTTTTCATTGTACCAATTTTCTTCCATTTACTTACATAGATATCTGACACATGATAAGATCTGACCAAAGAAGATAGTGCATCTAGCACAGGCTGATAAGTGGTATCACTTGTCTTAAAATCCCAAATTGTTATTATTTGGCTATTTTTAATTACAACCACATTGCCTATTGTCTTTATAAATTGTTTACAACAACTGCAATCATGTACCGCTCGTTCTCTATATACCTCATTTGTTCCTACTGGAAAACTATCTAGATAAGTATTCCATAATTCATCTTTATTCACCGCTACTTCAAATAAATAATCAACGCCTTGTGTTATTTTCTCAAAATGTTTGATCAATTTATTTCTCATTTCTATAAATTGCATTTTTCCTTCTCCTTTTGACACTTTTTTTTATTTTATCATATATTATTTCCGAACACAAGTTCCGTTTTTTTGTTTTAAGTAACAAATTTCTAAATTTAGATTATAATGTATGACAATAAAAAACGCTCACAGAGCATAACACATGTGCTTCTAAAAAATGGAACATTACTACTGCTTCTGTAGGTACAGAAGAACTAGCACATATGGAAATTGTCTGTACAATTATTTATCAGTTGACCAAGGATTTAACCCCAGAAGAAATTAAGGCTTCTGGTTTTGACAAATATTATGTAGATCATACCCTTGCACTTTGGCCTCAAGCTGCAGGTGGAATACCTTTTAATGCCTGCGAATTTCAATCTAAAGGTGATCCAATTACAGATTTAACAGAAGATATGGCTGCAGAACAGAAAGCGCGCAGCACTTATGAAAATATCTTACGTCTTATCAAAGATCCCGAAGTTGCAGATCCTATCCGTTACTTGCGTGAACGAGAAGTAGTCCACTTCCAACGTTTCGGTGAAGGATTACGCATTGTTCAAGAACACTTAGATTCTAAGAACTTCTATGCTTTTAATCCTGCTTTTGACTGTTCAAAACGGGATTGCTAAATAACTTTAGAGTTGTATCATAAATATAAAAACTAACTAATAGAAAACATGCTTTGCAAACTTTCTATTGTTATAAATCAATATAAAATAAGACAATATCCTGTAGTAACTAGCAGATATTGTCTTATTTTTTTCTATTGTTTTTTTGAAACCAAAAAACTTACTGTACAAGTCCACAAGTTCGATCTAAAGAATCTAAAATTTCTTTAATTTCTGTTTCATTTCCAGGATGACTTTTTATCAATGTTTCAACTTCTTCTCTCGCTCTTTTAATATCTGCAACTTGAGTTTCTATTCCTTCCCGAAGTTTTTGACGCCGAACTAAAAGTTCATGTTTTACTTCTACCATTTCTTTTTTATCCAACAATGCTTTTGCTTGATAAATCCAGATTCTAGAATCATAGAGATGATATGCATGTAATTGACGAATCAACTTTCCATTATAAAATTCTAAATCCTCATTCATACGCTCATACTTCTCTCGTTCTTTTACTGCTTCTAGATACTGATCCCAGATATAAGTCAACTCGTAAGCATTTTTCACATGATATTTTTCACAGGCATAATCCACTGCATTTGTGATATTAACATATTTAAATTTTACTTTATTCATTAATACAATTGCCCGATTGATGTTAGCTTGTGCTTTTTTTAATTCCATTCCATCGTTTTGTAGCCGCCAAGCTAAAATGCCTCCAAGCGCTCCTGTAAATAATGCTATTACTACAAAAGGCGTTTTAATATCAAATTTCATAACTGTTCCAAGTATCAAAATTACAACAATTGCCACACCAAATACTGTAATTAAACCATATAAAAACCTTCTTAAAATTTTCTCTTCATTTAGCAAAGATTCTTGATAATAGCGCCATTCTTCTTTTTCTCCTTCTATATATTGCATATCTCGCTTTACTACAGACTGATATTTTTCATTTTCTTGTAGTCGTTTAATAATATCTGGCATTTCTGATTCTAATTGATTCATCTGAGCAAATTGAGAATCAGAAATTGTCTTTGCTTTATTTAGATATACATCTCTTTTTTCACTTAAATTCACAACATTTTGTGCTATTTCTTGAATCTTTTCTAAATCTGGTTCCGGCAAATTTTCAATCATTTGAATGTCTGTAAGATAATCTGTTACAATTTTATATTCCTGTTTTGTTTCTTCCAGATTTTTTATCACTTCCATAATCTGATCACAAAATTCTGCTGCAATACTTTTTTTCTGTTTTTTAGGCTCCTCTGGCCTTGGCTGCACTTCTCCTTGAAATTCTAATATTTCTTCTACATATTCTGGTTTTCTCTTCTTTTTAAATAATCCCATTCTACTCACTTTTCCTATCATTTAATATAAGACCAAAGGCACAGAGCAATCGGTTTCTATATATGGATTTTGTTATGGTTCATCACCATAGAACCTTATTGTGCGAAAAGATAACTATAAATCAATACCATCCTTCTCTACTCATTCTTTCTATATTCCATTCTAAGATATTGTAACATTTCTTCTAACATCTTTTCATAACCATTACGATCCCCAGATTGTTTTGTTTCTTCTAGTTTTTGTCTAAATTCTTTCAATCTATCTGTGGTCCCCTCTAATTCCTGTCCATCGATACGCGAAAGAGATAAGAGATAGGCATCTTTACTTTTCTTCTCTTGTCCAATCTTATATGCCTTTTCATAACATTCTGCCGCTGGTTCAAATAACATTTGCCTTGCATAGGCAGTTCCTATATTATGCCATACATGACAAATTATTTTCAGATTATTAGGTTCCTGTTCTACCTGCTTTAATACTTTTTGATATTCTGAGATAGCATCTTTATATTTTTCTGCTTTCAGAAGACGATCCCCACGAAGTTTTGCTCGCTCTAAAGAACTTTTATGTTCCATCCATTCTGCTGTTTTCAAAGTTTCCTTTAATTCCAAAGAACTATAGTATCCACTGGACTTTAAAATTTGTCTCATACACCAACAGCCACTTCTTTCTTGTTCAATTCCACGTCTCAGAAGTAAAGCTAAATTTTCTTTGTTGGTCTCTTGCTCTAACCACTGAAAAAGTCTTTCATTAAAAAAACTTTCCTCGATTACTCCCGTATTTTGATATAAATAAAAACATAATTCTTCAAAGGAATACAAATTCAATCTCTCTTCTTCCAGAAAAAGCGGATGTTTCGCCACAGACTCTTCACATAGCCATACTCTACAATTCTCCAATTTCATATTCCCACTCCTTTCCACTTCCAGCAGAAAGTTCTCCCCATCCCAAATCTTGCATTTTTAAAAAGATTTTTCCTTCTGCTGCATAATATATGGAAATAGAAAGTCGATATCGCCCTATTTCTGGCAATATAAGTTGTGGCAATTCTAAGGTTTCAATCTTTGCTTTTTGACTCCCAGGCTTCTGTATCCACAGTTCCAGTACATTATTTTCTTCCATTAAAATACGCAAATTTTTCTTTATCTGGTGACGATTACTTCCCGCTTCAATCAATGGATAAAAATACATTTCATCCCCTTTCGCTGCTCTGATAAGAATATGTTCTTTCACTTTATATTCACAAAAGTATACTGTTTCTGATTCTTCTTGATGTACTTGCAGCATACCAGAATAGCAAGCTCCTTTGGTATAAAGATTTTTTCCCTGAAAAGCTCTCTTCCCACGACAAACTACCTGAAGAGATTTATCCATCCAATTTCCTTCAAATCCGCTTCCAATCAAATAAACGGCAGATATAATTTTACCAGACATAGCCTTCTGTATTACATAAGCAAAGGCTTCATCCCATTTTTTTACATCTTCTGGAAGCCTGCCAAGGCATGTTTCTTCTACAGTTGCAATTTTAGGTTTTGTTTTTTTATTACAACAAAGATGTTTTTGCCAAATCTCTTCTCCACTACAAGAATACAACATCACATCATACTGCCATAAACTGGATTCCTGACAGACTGCATAAGCATAAAAACTTTCCCGATTATCTTGAATTATAAATTGTTGTTCTGTCAAACCTAATTTTTGAGATACTCTTTGTAAAAGGGCAACTAATGGTTCTGTTACTTCTACCACAGAAAATACACACTTTGTCACCGCTTCCACTCCTTTCGCTGGAAGTGCCAACCACATTACCTTTCGCAGAAAAACTTGCAATAACTCTTCTGCCTCATATTCTTTGCCCAAAAATACCATTTCCTGTTCTAAAGCTCTATTTAAAAGATAATCAATATATATTCCTTCCCCTGATTCTGCTAGTCGGCTGGCTTCTTCTCCAAAACACCATTTTCCTGTACGCCTATGTCTGCAAACTGCTGTAGGTATTCTATATAATTCTGTTCCTGCAACAGTTCCTCTCGTCTCAGGCTCAGCTAAATTTTGATGATAACAGCTCACCTGTGTCCATCTATTCGCAATCTCAATTCCAATATACCATTCACCCGCCGCTGGCTTCATTCTATACACCTGCCTTATACTTATCTCCTATGCTAAAATGTATCCTTTACCTTTTCCTTGTGAAACAATTACATGAACATACGTACAGTGAGTACCCTTCTAGCACACTGTTTCATTCTATACATTTATGTACCTCATACTCTGTAAATATATGATATTCTCCGAGTATAAATAGATAGTTTTGTGAAAGAAGCAACAAATTTTTTCCCTTACTTCTACAAAATTAAAAACTTTTCTTTTACAAATCCATCCATCTTTCCATACATTTCTAATCGTTCTAACAAGGTAATCTCATCTTTCATCTGACAACTTACCATCATATCATTTAATAAATCGAAGCGACTACCCTCTGCGCTGGTACAAAGCTCCTGATTTTGTATCTGTCCACTTTCTGTTACCATCCAAGTTCCATTTTGTTCTTCTTTTATATAATAAGGGATTATCTCTCCATAGAATACAAGGAATTTTTTTACAAAAATACCACCATACATATGTTCCATCTCACATTCCACATACTCAGAACTCCAAGTGGGAAGATAACTAATTTTCACTTCCACTTCTGGACTTGTACGATACTCCAAAAACACTTTATCATGATACATATATTTTCTGGCATATTTTTCTGGCAAAGTTTGATAAAATGCATAGTATTTTCCTTGAGAAATTTGTTCTAGTAAAATCTTTTCTACCCATTTCATTTCCTCTTGTGTCAATTCTTTCTTAGAAGCGCACCATTTTAAAAAACCCAATTTACACACTTCATTTAATTCTTGACCTTCCTTGAAATACTTACCCATTTTTTCAAATACATAATCTGATACTATAGCATCTTTGGTAACAAATTGATGAGACATCCAAGAAAAATAGGCAAGCATCACTAATTCTCTTCCCATTTTTTCACTATAACTTTTGAATATTTTTTCCACATTTACAGAAAAATCTCCTGTATATAAAAATTGTAAAATACAACGTTCTTCCAATCCATAAGTATCTAATTCAAAATCACATGCAGCCTGCCACAATTTTATCATTTCTTCTAAATTTCCATGAAAATATTCACACATATAATTTAAAATATGCTCATTATATTTTCCTCTGAGAAATACGCTTTTGCATAATCCCAACAAAAATTCATCCGGCTCTTGATCTACTTCCTCCATATGATAACAAATTACATGAACTAATTTAGTCGCTGATATGTTTTCACAACCATAGGACAAAAGTAATTCATAGGCACGCCTATAATGTCTTCTTGCTACTAGAAGCTCCATAATTTTCTCTCTGGTTTTTCTTTTTACTCCTTCAAAAGACAAGGAAAGTAAAAATTGATCCAAAGCATCACCTGTATAATTATAATAATAATAAGCAATCATCTGTGGACGTAGTTCTTCTCTATATTCTTCACTAATAATTTCTGATTCTATTAACATCTGAAGATAAGGTAAATCTTTTTTTTCATAGGTTTGCCAAATTTTTTTCTTATCAAAATATTTGATAAGATATGGCATTTTTTCTTCTGCACAAGCAATCCCTTGCTCTAAAAATTTTTCACTTTCTAATAAAGGAATTACAGATAATTCCTTTTTCGGCATAAAACGATTTCCCTTAGAGTCTTCCAATAGGATTTCATAAGAACTACTATAAATATTCGCATACCCTATTCCATGATTAATAGAAATAACTTGTTCTTTTTTTAAAGGATGCTGACGAATCACAAGCCTCAATGCACCATAGTCACTGCATTCTATTTTATGAACAAACAGTACATTAGCCAAATTTTCTGCTAGTTCAGTAGTTACTTTTTCTGGTGACAGTACTTCTCGATACATGATTGCAATATCTTTGTCTATCTTATTTAAACGAAGTTGGTTCTGTACAAATTCTTCCATATTTTTCAGATAATATTGATAATTATTTTTCCAAGAAGCCTTCTGTTCAACCATAGATCTATAAAGCATAGTCTGGAAACGATAAGCAAGCTTGTTATGATATTGAAAATAAAGTACCACAGACTTTGGTATTTTCTTTAATTGTTTTTTTCCCGCTGACATCATCCAAGCTTCAAATAATCCAGCGATTCTCAATTCCTCTTTCACACCCAGTTGATACCATTTCCAGTAAGTTTTTCCATAACAGTTCCACTTCATACAATAACTACAAATAACCTGTATCATTTCCTTTTCTGCATATACTTCATAACAAGCACATAATATCTGATACCAAATGGGATGATAATTAGGGATAGAAGCTGCAATTTGACAAACTTGTTCTGCCATTCCTCTAGTTAAACCATCATGTTTGACAGTCCAATTCAGTATTTTCCTCTCAAATATTCCTGCCCGATGTATAAAAAATGGTTCTTTTACCAGAATCCTATATGCCTCTAGATAAAGCACAGGACTTTCTTTGGAGCGTTCTAATTGTCTCGCAATCACATCTAACTTCCTGCTTTTACTATAATTCAATTCTTCATCTAAAAACAATAAAATCCATAAAAGCAAATTATTTTCTTGATTCTTATGATAAATTCTCTTTATCTTTTTTGCTAATTTATTTACATATACAGGCTCTGGTTCTCGCAAGGTACAAAGATACAAATAATAAGCATATAAAGGAGATTCTTTGTCTACCTCATACTTAGGAAAAGAATCCAATGCCCATTCTGCTTCTTGTCTCTGTTTATTTGCAAGGAAAACTTGTGCTTTTTCTAATAGATACCAAAGATTATTTGGTTCTAGTAGCATAAGTTCTTCTAATTTTTTCAAAGTTAATTTGGCCCATACTCCAGTTACAATCTTTCGAAAACCCAAGTCAATATATGCCCTCATAATCTCAAACTGTCTTTTATGAATCTCTAAATCTGTTCTTTTTCTACCTGGTTCTGACTGTATAATACAGACTTCCACTTGTTCTGTCCAAAAAAGGGTACGAAAAATAATTCTGCCAAAATTTTTGCCTGAATGAAGTTTTTTCGCTATAATTAAATATTCTGCTAATGCTCGACTTCCTAAAAATTCCTCACTAGTAATAATCTTCTTTACTGGAGATAGCCATTCCACATCACTTGTCATCTCAATAGCAGCATATCCCCATTCATCTTTCTTCAAAGTAATATGATGCTTAAAGTTTTCATAAATACTAAAAAATTCTTGATATTTTTCTTCTACCTGAAATACAATGCGTTTCTTTTTCTTTGTAGCTATTAAAAATTCTTCCACCTGAGATTTAGTACAAGGTTTTTTCATAAGCATTTGATAAATCAATCTTTCCTTTGTCCCTTGCGCCTTAAAAATCTGCAAAAATTCTAGTTGTCCAAATACTTTCACTGCTTCTTCATATGAATTTCTTACCAAATTGACAAACTCAATAATGCTCTTGATTTTTCCAATTGAACTATTTACATAATTACTAGAAACAGACACATAAAAAGGAAGCTCATATTCCCCCTGATTGCTGACAATATGAAAATTGCCTTTCTGGGAATCTCCTTCCATCAAACCTTCACTGTGAAATTCAAATTTCTGTGTGATTTGTTTTCCCTGAAATTTGGGGTTATGACATTCCATCCTTGGACTGGAAGAATAGATCATACCTGTGATAGGTATTTCACTGGTGCTTTCTATAGAAAATTCACCTGTATAATTTGTCCCTTCCACCACTTCAAAATTTACTTTTTCTACAGAAAATTGGAGAATGGAAGAATTACCAACGCATATTCCAGCAGCCAATTCTTCTATTTTCATTTGCAAATTCTCACCTGCTTTGCGGTTGCTTTTTTATCTAAATTCGTTATAATAATTAGGGTTTTATTAATGATAACAGACATAACAAAATATCGCAACTATATTATTTTGGAGGTATCACTATGTTACAACATAAAGATCATTTTCATGGAAGTGATTTAGAAAAAATTGAACAGATTTATGGTATCAAAAAAGAAGACATCACAAGTTTTAGTGCCAATGTAAACCCCCTTGGCATTTCCCCTTTATTGAGGGAAACACTTTCAAATCATATTGATGCTATTAGCACTTATCCTGACAGGGAATATCTTTCTTTACGCAAGTGTATTGCTGATTACACAGATACAGATTATGAACATATTATTATGGGAAATGGTTCTACAGAACTGATTTCACTTTTTATCCAAATTGAGCACCCAAAAAAAGCATTAATTATTGGTCCCACTTATTCTGAATATGAGCGTGAAATTTCTTTAGGAGGTGGAACTTGTCTCTATTATCCCTTAAAAGAAGAATTAGATTTTTCCTTAGATGTGGAGCATTTTACCAAACAATTAAATGAAAGTATTGACCTTTTAGTTATCTGTAATCCAAATAATCCCACTTCAGGTGCTATTTCTCGCAAGACAATGCGCAAGATTCTAGATGTTTGTAAACAAAATGATATTTTTGTTATGGTAGATGAAACTTATGTAGAATTTGCAGAAAACTATCAGGAAATTACATCTGTTCCTCTAACTGCTTTTTATAATAATATTGTTATCTTACGAGGAACCTCTAAATTTTTTGCTGCTCCTGGGCTTCGCTTAGGTTATGCAATTACTGGAAACCGTGATTTTATTAAGTCTATTAACACACGAAAAAATCCTTGGACCATTAATTCTCTTGCTGTAATTGCTGGAGAAATTATGTTCCGCGATACAGACTATATTCAGAAAACCAAAAACTTAATTTCCAAAGAACGTTCTAGAATCTATCAAATATTTTCAAAGGATTGCCGTTTTAAAGTATATCCTCCTAGTGGAAATTTTATGTTAGTTCGCCTTCTTTCAGATACCCTGACCTCTAGTGATTTATTTGACAAGGCAATAAAAGAAAAAATGATGATTCGAGATTGCTCTACATTTCCATTTTTGGATAATAAATATATTCGGTTCTGTTTTATGAGTCAAGAAATGAATGACAAGTTAATAAATTGTTTCATAAGAGACTAATTTATTCTTTGTAACAACCCTTTTGACAGATATACACATAAAATTACTTTTTGCACTGCAAGAACGCCATCCACGTTCTTGCAGTATTCATGATAATAGAAAGCTTGCTCATAAAACATCTGAATGCACTCGCAAAGCTAAGTAGTTTCACAGAACATAACACTTGTGCTTTTTTATCTTGCAAATCTCCTTCCACTCAAAGAATTATAATCTTTTGCCATAACTCCAACTGTATTGTTTACTAAGAGATTTCTTACATTTCTATTGTTATTGATGGCATCTGTTAAATTTGCAGTAAAAGCTTCTGGATCATTTACTCCATTCATAACGATATGTTCTACTTCAATACTTACATTTGTTCCATGCTCTTCTAGCTTGGGTGCAAAAACAGGGAATGGGAATAAGGGAGTACTTATATGAGAGGGAGTACTTGGTAGATGAAGAACTTTGAACGCTTCCATTTTTGCAAGAAGTTGGGGTTCCTCTATTTTTATAAGTCCTTCTATCTCCTCTGATATTTTTTTGCTCTTGTCCACCATATCCTTGCCGTTTACATCTTTTTGGGCCGTTATCTTTTCTGTGCTTTCTCTGGCTTTGTCTGTGGTAGCCTTCTTCTTTGGAGCTTTCTTGACGGTTGTCTTTTCTATGCTTTCTCTGGCTTTGTCTGTGGTAGCCTTCTTCTTTGGAGCTTTCTTGACGGT
>CAJUHG010000021.1:37600-37693 GCA_910586005.1 uncultured Lachnospiraceae bacterium
TGTCTTTTCTATGCTTTCTCTGGCTTTGTCTGTGGTAACCTTGTCCTTTGCATCTTTCTTTCTACTTATTTGTGCAGTTTCTCTAGACTTATC
>CAJUHG010000022.1:0-32319 GCA_910586005.1 uncultured Lachnospiraceae bacterium
AGAAGGTTAAAACCTGACTCTTTGAACCTGTCAGTTAATACTGTCGTAGGGAGCGAAAGATATATAGAAAAAAGACGCTATTACGGTAGCGTCTTTTTTCTTCTATAGGAAAGACCTTATCATGTTAAAGTGTGAAAGTATCTTTCCTATAGAAGAAAATAATAGGTGCACTCGGCGCAGCAAAGCGTACAAGTCCCTCATGAATGAGGGATTTAGGGAGCTGAAGCGGACTTGTCCGCTTTGTTCTATACAGGGGAGCATATGGAAATTAGCTGCTACATAGTATGTGTCCTGTGCAAATAATAATTACAAGAAGGAGAATATTATGAGATTGTTCACAACACAAATGGAAGCTGCCCGCAAGGGTATTGTAACAGAAGAATTAAAGAAGGTAGCAAAAAAGGAACAAATGACAGTAGAAGAATTAATGCCTTTGGTAGCAGAAGGAAAAGTGGTTATTTGTGCCAATAAGAAACATACCTGTATTAATCCACAGGGAGTGGGTTCCATGTTAAAAACAAAAATAAATGTAAATCTAGGTGTGTCAAGAGATTGTAAGGATTATGATATGGAAATGGAAAAGGTTATGGAAGCAGTGAAGTTAGGTGCACATGCTATTATGGATTTATCTTCTCATGGAGATACTATTCCATTTCGTAAAAAATTGATTTCTGAATGTCCCGCAATGATTGGAACGGTACCTGTTTATGATTCAGTAATTCACTATCAACGAGACCTAGCTACTTTAACCGCAAAAGATTTTATTGATGTTGTAAGACTTCATGCAGAGGATGGTGTAGATTTTGTAACACTTCATTGTGGAATTACTAGAAAAACAATGGAACAGATAAAAAGACATAAAAGAAAAATGAATATTGTGTCTCGTGGGGGGTCTTTGGTATTTGCATGGATGTGTATGACAGGAGAAGAAAATCCATTTTATGAATATTATGATGAAATTTTAGATATTTGTAGAGAATATGATGTGACGATTTCACTTGGTGATGCTTGTCGTCCTGGGTGTCTTGCGGATGCTTCTGATGTATGCCAAATGGAGGAATTAGTACGTCTTGGAGAATTAACCAAACGAGCATGGGAACGTGATGTTCAGGTTATGATAGAGGGACCAGGACATATGCCTATGGACCAGATTGCAGCAAATATGAAAATACAACAGACCGTTTGTATGGGAGCACCTTTTTATGTGTTAGGGCCTATTGTAACAGATATTGCACCTGGATATGACCATATTACATCCGCAATTGGTGGAGCAATTGCAGCTCAAAATGGGGCAGCTTTTTTGTGCTATGTAACTCCAGCAGAACATTTAGCATTGCCAAATGTAGAGGATGTGAGAAAAGGAATTATCGCTTCTAAAATTGCAGCACATGCGGCAGATATTGCAAAAGGAGTTCGTGGTGCAAGAGAAATAGATGATAGAATGGCAGATGCTCGTAGAACTTTAGATTGGGAAGCACAATGGGAATGTGCTATAGACCCAGAAACAGCAAAGAAAATTCGCGATGATCGAAAACCCGAACATGATGATACTTGTTCTATGTGTGGAAAGTTTTGTGCAGTAAGAAGTATGAACAAGGCATTATCAGGAGAATATATTGACATTTTATAATGAGAAAGGATTATAGGGAGGATTATAATGAAAATAAATATAAAAAAATTAGCAGTAGCAGGTATGATGACAGCTTTGGGGGTTTGTTTGTCAGCTTTTTCTATTCCTATTGGTGCATCTAGATGTTTTCCTATCCAACATCTGTTCAATGTGCTTGCTGGAGTTTTCTTAGGCCCCTTATATGCAACAGGATTTGCCTTTTCTACAGCTTTGATTCGAAACCTTTTGGGAACAGGAAGTCTTCTTGCTTTTCCTGGGAGTATGATAGGAGCCTTTTTGGGAGCATACTTATTTCGCTTTACAAAAAAAGTTTGGACAACTTTTTTAGGTGAAATATTAGGCACAGGTATTTTAGGAGGAATGCTCTGTTATCCAATGGCAAATTTATTGATGGGCAATAAAGAAGCAGCTCTTTTTACCTATGTATTACCATTTTTGATTAGTACCATTGGTGGTTGTATCTTAGCAGCAGTACTTTTAAGTATTTTATATAAATCTGGAATAGTTTATTATTTGCAAGGAATGCTAAAGGAAACTTGAAAGTATATTAGATAAAATATTATAACTTATTTGACGCTACTAATGAGTTATGACATACTACATAATAGAAAATATAGTAAAATATGCTAAAATTGCACGGAAAGGTGGAACTATGTATTTAGAACATAATATAAAAAATCCTTTGTCTTTGATAACACCAGAACAGATAGTGGAAATTTTTCAGAATATAAGAAGATATCAAGATTTAATACATATGATTCCAAATACAGTTTCTGCCTCTTTGTGTGCAGATGGATTAGCAGCGATAGGCGCAAGACCTTTGATGGCAGTGGCAGCAGAAGAAATGGAAGAGATTGCAGAGCAGGCAAATGCATGTGTTATCAATTTAGGGCAGTTAAATCAAGATAAGATTTTAGCTGCAAAACTTGCCATAAAACATAATAAAAAATTAAACAAGCCTTTGGTCATCGACCCTGTAGGATGTGGTGCATCATCTTTTCGGTTGCAGGCTTTACAAGAATTATTATCTACGCCTTGGCAGGGAATATTAAAGGGAAATTATTCTGAGATATATAGTATACAATATGGTCAACTTACCAAAGAAGGTGTTGATTCTTTAAAAAACCGTCAGATATTAAAATCTGCACAGTTATCTCATAATATTTATTTAGATATTTTACAAGGTACATATTTTATAACTGGAGAGACGGATTGTATTTTATGGGAAGATAAAAAATTGGAAATTTCCCATAAAAAGATGCGCAATATTAATCTTGTTGGTTCTGGATGCTTAACAGGAGCAATTACTGGAGCTTGTTATAGTGCAGTATCTAGAGAGAAAAATTATTCGCTACCAAAACAAGTGGTTGCTGCTATTGCAACTTCCGTTGGCATGGCATTTGCATTAGAATATATAGAGGGGAAAAAAGGTTATGGAACTGCAAAGATAGCACTGTTAGATACATTAGGAAAGTTGTCTGAGGAAGTATTTCTGGAGTGGTTGAAAGAGAGGGTAAAATGAAACGTTTCTTATATTTAATTGCAGATTTTTCTTATGGAGAGGAAAAGATAGAAGCAGCACTAGAAGCAGGTGTCGATTATATTCAGCTTAGGGAGAAAAATCTTTCTTCTGCAGAATATCTTTTGCGGGCAAAACGACTGCGGGAAATAACAAAAAAATATTCTACAAAACTGATAATCAATGATAGGCTGGATATTACTATGTTAAGTCAAGCAGATGGTGTCCATTTAGGGCAGTCAGACATTTCTGTCAAGGATGCAAGAGTTCTCTTAGGAAAATCTAAAATAATTGGGGCAACAGCCAAAACTGTGGAACAGGCTCGTATGGCAATGAAAGATGGCGCAGATTATTTAGGAAGTGGGGCATGGTTTCCAACAGATACCAAAAAAGATGCCATTCCTATTTCAGAAGAAATGTATAGGAATATTTTAAAGGAAGCCTCTATTCCAAATGTGGCAGTAGGCGGTATTACAGCAGATAACTGTGATAAGCCTCTTTCTTGTGGAGCACATGGATTGGCAATTTCTGCTGGTATTTTAAAAGCAAAAGATATAGCAGCAGAGATCCTAAAAATACGTGAATCATTGGAAAAATGGTAAGATGATAGTCAAATACCCCACAGCAAGCTACAAGGTATAATGTAACTTCTTTTTAGCAAGTTCGCCTCAAGGGGTGGAGGATGTTTTTACCCTCTCCTTTTGTCCTTGCTGAATAAGCGCCACTGGCGCTTAGCAACTTCGCGGCATTCGCCAAATATCCCCACACACTCATTAGGGCATTTCGTGTGGCTGCTTGGCTTATTGTTCGCAGAAATAAATAGTACTTATAATTAAGGAGTGGTAAATAGTATGAAAACAGTACTTACAATAGCAGGCAGTGATTGTAGTGGTGGTGCTGGAATACAAGCAGATTTAAAAACAATAGCGGCCTATGGGTTATATGGAGAAAGTGTAATTACTGCATTGACAGCACAAAATACAATGGGGGTAGCGGAGATTTTTCCAATATCTCCTATTTTTTTGGAAAAACAATTAGAATGTGTATTTACAGATATTGTTCCAGATGCAGTTAAAATTGGAATGATTACAGGAATTGAGCAAATGGAAGTAATTAAAAGATGCCTAGAAAAATATAGAGCAAAACATGTTGTGATGGATACCGTTTTATCTTCCACAAGCGGAAGACATTTTATGGAATTGGAAGCCTTGAACTACTATAAAAAAGAGTTACTTCCTCTTGCAGAGATTTATACTCCAAATATTCCAGAAGCAGAAATATTGTTAAAAACAACCATAAAAACTAAGGAAGAAAGGGTTGCAGCAGTAAGGGAGTTTGCGTTACAATACAAGGGTATTGTTTATTTGAAAGGCGGCCATGATAATTTTTCAGCAGATGATTTATTATTTTATCAGGAAAAACCAATATGGATCTCAGGAAAACATATAGAAAATCAAAACACACATGGAACTGGGTGTACACTTTCTTCTGCCATTGCTTGTGGACTAGCAGCAGGATGGAAGATAGAGGAGAGTGTAAGAAAGGCAAAAGATTATATTTCTGGGGCAATTGCAGATGGAATGAATCTAGGAAAAGGAAATGGACCGTTAAATCATATGTATCGAATCAACCATGTAAATTAGTTGTAAAGGAGATTTTTGCAGATGAAAAAAAAATTACTTGTGCTTGTATTAGGAATGTGTTTGCTATTTACTGCTTGTGCAAATAAGAAACCCAAAGAAATACAGCAACCTGAAACAAAGCAGCAAGATTTGGAAGAGAAATCAGAAGAATCTGATAATAAAAAAAATTTATCAGAAAATGAAAAACAATCAGAAGAATTAGAGAAAGAGGAAACAAAAGATAGCGATAAAGAGGAAGAGATAGAGGAAGAAGAAGGTGTAACTTTAACAAAAATACCAGAAGTGATTTTTACAGACTATTCCCAAAATATTGATGATAAAGAAAGTGGTGTACGTTTACTTTCTGTAACAGAGAATTGTCCTGTGATTTCTATATCAGAGAACGAAGCAGCGGCAGAAAAGATGAACTTGGCTTTTGAACAAAAACATGAGGCAAATCAAGCTTATATTGAGGAAGATTTAGAAATTGCTAAAAGTGCATATCAAGATCTTTCAGAAGAAGATAAAAAAAGTTGGACAGGTTATGGTTATGGTTCTACCTATAAAGTAGTATATAATTCTACAGAGATATTAAGTATTGTAGAAGAAAATTATGAATGGCAGGGAACGCCACATCCAAATACTTGGACCTCTGCATATTGTTTTGATGTTACTACAGGAAAGCTGTTATCTCTTGCAGATATCTTAACAAATAAGACGAAAGCTGGAAAAATTGTGGAACAACATATTTTAGATAAAATTACAAAAGAACCATATAAAGATTATCTTTTGGAAGATTATGAAAGTTTTGTCTCTGATATCTTAACAGAAGAGGTTTTTTATTTGAATGAAAAAGGACTTGTAGTTATTTGTAATCCTTATATGGTAACAACTCATGCTGGAGGTATTATAGAAATTGAAGTACCATATGAAGAATTGAAGGAAGTTATGAATAAGGATTATATACAAGAAACTTAAATTGCCATATATTATATGACATATGTCCAGCTTAATGCAAGAATGTCAATGCATTCTTGCATTAATATAGCCTTCTGTAGTTTATAAGGGTGTGAAAAACGGAGGAAAGATATGGAAAAATCACCACTAACGACTTTGTGTTATATTGAAAAAGATAACAAATATTTAATGCTTCACAGAGTAAAAAAACAAAAAGATGTAAATAAAGATAAATGGATTGGAATTGGCGGTCATTTTGAAAAAGGAGAAAGTCCAGAAGAATGTCTGCTTAGAGAAGTGAAAGAGGAAACTGGTCTGATATTGACTAGTTTTTCTTTTCGTGGAATTATAACTTTTTTTGCAGAGGGATGGCAAACAGAATATATGTGTTTGTATACAGCAGATCGTTTTGAAGGAACTTTGACAGAGTGTGAGGAAGGTGTATTAGAGTGGATAGAAAAAGAACAGCTTTTATCCTTAAACTTATGGGAAGGAGACAAGATATTCTTTCAATTGCTGATAGAAAATATTCCCTTTTTTTCCTTAAAGCTAAGTTATAATAAAGAGCGTCTAACAGAGGCAGTATTAAATGGAAAACCTATGGAATTATTAGAATTGCGCAGAGAAGATGGCAGTTTGACTGGTATAGTAAGAGAACGAACAATAGTTCATAAAAATGGGGATTTACATGGAACTTCCCATGTATGGATTGTACGTTTTACAAAGGTAGGCGGTTTTGAAATATTAATGCAAAAACGTAGTCATAAGAAAGATTCTTTTCCAGAGTGTTATGATACTTCTTCTGCAGGACATATTTCTGCTGGAAGCAATTATTTAGAATCAGCATTGAGAGAATTGGAAGAAGAATTAGGAATCTGTGCACAACCAGAAGATTTACAACAAGCATTTATGCATCTTGGATATACAGAAACAGAATTTTATGGAAAACCTTTTAAAAACGCAGAAATTAGTATGGTATATGTTTATCATCAACCAGTAAATTTGGAAACCTTAAAACTTCAGAAAGAAGAAGTAGAGGAGGTTTGTTGGATGGATTATGAAAAAGTATTGCAAGAAATCCGCCAAGAGGCTGCAAGTGGAGAAATAAAAAAGTATTGTGTATTTTTGGATGAATTTGAAAACCTAGGACAATGGTTAAGGAAAAATCTAATTGATAAAAGTAAGTAATAGATTAGAATTTAGTAACAAATAAAAAGAGAGGAATGAAAAAATATCAGAATATTCTTATCCAAATGGAGGAAAATATGCCAGAACATATCAAGTGGGAAGAAGTGGAAAATTTTGATACTTCACAAGAAATGGGAAGTTTGCAAGAATCCTCAAACATAGATGATACTTATGCACCAGAGGAACTTGTACGTGTCTATATACAACTGAAAACAGATTATCCTAAGTCGGAAATGATAAATCAGATTTCAGAAGAGGTGTTAAAAGAGGATTATTTTGAGATACATAATGATAATTTAGGGGAAAATCTTATAACAGCTAATATTGCTTATGGGAAGATAACATTAATAAAAGAAATAGAAGGTATTGCATTTGTGGAAGTAGTGGGGAAAGCGCAACTTACAAAAAAAGAAAATAGTCAGGAATCTTTTCAAGAGAATACAGAAAAACAGCTAAAAGAAGAAAAAATACTGAAACAAGAAATTGAAGATACACAGACAAAAACAGCTTCAAAAGTACAAGGAGAGAAAAATAACGGGAAGAAAGAATTTGAAACTACACAGACAGAAATAAGTTTCCAAGAGAAGATACAAGGAAAAGCCCCCATTTTGGGAATTATCACACTTATTTTAATTATTTTATTTGGAGTAGTATGGAAAACAAAAAGAAAAAAGTGTAGATAGAAATATTTTTAATAGATAGAAAAATAGGGAAGGAGATATTTTCCAAGCAGTCAAAGAGAAGTGTGAGGAATAACCTAAAAATTATATGAAGAATAGAAAAGAGAAATCTAGATTACTTTCTTTGGGATTAGTTTTCAGTTTCATGTTAGGAATCATTAGCAATCTTTGGGGAACGACAAATGGATTGTTGGTAAATGCAGAACAGGATATAGAACTTACACAGAATACAGAAGAAAATTTCGGAGAGTTTTATTTGACAGAAGAAACAGAAATACCAAAACAACAGGTAACAGCAGAGAAAGTTGTAAAAGAAAGGAAAACGAACCATAGGGAAACAGAAGAAGTACGTGTATTTGTTGTAATGGAAGGTGAGGCTGTTCTAGATAATGGATATTCCACAGAAGAAATAGGATATAATACAAAAGCTATGAATTTCTCGTCTGAAATAGAGGTAAGACAAGAACAAATATTAAAATCTATCAAAACTCACTTAAAACAAGATAATTTGGAAGTGCGTTATCATTTTACTTTATTGGCAAATGCAATTTCTGCCACAGTAGCTTATGGTGATATTGAAAAAATAAAAGAGATAGATGGTGTGAAAGAAGTCTATCTTGTTCCAACACATAAATTGCAAAATACAGCAAGCCCTAATACTGCATCTGCGGGAGAAATGGTAGACAGTTATCAAGTTTGGGAAAGTGGATATACAGGAGCTGGAGAGAGAATTGCAATTATAGATACAGGAATTGATAGTGATCATCCTTCTTTTGATGAAAGTGCCTATCAATATGGACTAGACTTAACAGCACAAAATACAGGAAAACAATTATCTGACTATCAACTGTTAAATACAGAAGAAATTGATACCAAAATTGGTAAATTAAATGCAAGTAAAATGCAACCAGAATTGCGCGCAGAAGATTTTTTTCGAAGTGATAAAATAGCTTATGGATTTAATTATGTTGATAGAAATTTAGATATTACACATGAAAATGATTTACAGGGGGATCATGGCACACATGTAGCAGGAATTGCAGCTGCTAATCAGTATTTACCTAATACAAATGATAGTTATAAGAAACAAGAAGATGGAGTAGTGGGGATTGCCAAAGATGCACAACTGCTAATCATGAAAGTATTTGGTGCAAATGGGGGTGCTTATACAGATGATTATATAGCAGCAATTGAAGATGCATTGTTGTTAGGAGCAGATGTTATAAATTTAAGCTTAGGAAATCTCAATGCAGGAGAAACCTCTGAATCTTCTGAGACAGAACAATATGTCAATGAAATTTTTGATAAACTTATAAATACAGATACGATTGTAAGTATTTCTGCTGGAAATGGAGGAGGATGGTCAGATAATAGTACTTATAGAGCAAATAGAACCAGTGATATAAATATGGATACCATTGGTTCCCCAGGGTCTTATACCAATGCATTTACTGTGGCAAGTGCACAAAATGCTGGTATTACTGGACATTGTATTGAGGTAGGAGAAGCTACTATTTTTTACAAGGAACCTATAGCTTCAAAAACGGTATTACCTTTTGCTAATTTAGATGCGAATGGAGAGGGAACAGAATATGAGTATGTATTTTTTGATTCGTTTGGAGAAGCAGAAATGTATCAAGGACAAGATGTTTCAGGTAAGATTGTTTTAGTTCGCAGGGGCTTTATTTCTTTTACAGAAAAACATCAAAATGCAGCAGCAGCAGGTGCAACAGGAATCCTGATTTACAATGATGAATCTGGTGTTATAAATATGAATCTTACGGATTCTAAAGTAAATATTCCATGCGCTATGATATCGCAGGAGGATGCAGAACATATCTCTAAACAAGGGATTGTTGGAAGTATGAAAATATTTTCCAAAACACATACCTTTTCGTCTCCAGATGGATATGCGATAAGTGATTTTTCCTCTTGGGGAGTTCCAGGTGATTTGACTTTAAAACCTGAAATTACAGCACCAGGGGGAAATATTTATTCTACTCTAGATGGAGGACAATATGGCAATATGAGCGGCACTTCTATGGCATCTCCTAGTATTGCAGGCATAAGTGCATTGGTAACAGAATATATCAAAGAAAATAAATTGTCAGAGAAAACAGGATTAAGTATAAGAGCCTTGACACAATCTCTGTTAATGAGTACAGCTATGCCTTTGACAAACGAAAATGGGAATGCATATTCTCCAAGAAAACAAGGAAGTGGTTTGGCAAATGTAAAGGCTGCAACTACAAGTCCTGTTTATATTTTAGTAGGAGAATCATCTGGAAATGATGGAAAGGTAAAGATAGAATTGGGAGATGATCCTTCTAGAAATGGCATTTATGCTTTTGATTTTAGTCTTTACAATTTTTCAGAGCAGAAGCAATATTATACTTTGAGTAGTTCGTTTTTAACAGAGCAGGTAATTGATAAGAAATGGTTTAATGGAAGTCCCTATCCATTACAGCCAGAAGTATTATTTACTTCTGCGAATCAAGAATATATTTATGATCTCAATGGAGATAATCAGGTAAATGATAAAGATGCATTAGAATTATTACGCCACTTGAATCAGTCTATAACATTAGATAAAGTAACATATTATGATAATAAATTTGATTTTAATTTGGATGGTATTGTGAATACAGCAGATATATACACATTTCTAAAAGAATTAGAAAAAGAAACACCAGATATTGACTTCAGTGAAAAATGTGTGAAAGTAGAAAAGAGAACAGATATCTCTGTTCAAGTTTCTTTATCGAAAGCAGATCGAGAATATTTAGATACCTATTTTGAACATGGAATGTATATAGATGGATTTGTGTATTTGAGTGGACCAGTTGCTTTATCTATTCCAATGCTTGCATTTTATGGAAATTGGACAGAAGCTTCTATGTTTGAACCTTTTGATTACTTAACTTATGTAAATGGGGGAAAAGAGACAACACCCATTTCTTATTCTGGAATTGATGAGATAAATTATTTGACTTATTATTTTCATAGAGATAACACAGAGTATTGTTATGCATCAAATATGTATTGTGAGCAAGGAGATGAAGAATATATACCAGAGCGAAATGCATTTTCTACAGAATCTGGTGATTATTTTGGAACTGTTACTTATAGTTTAATTAGAAATGCAGCTTCTGTTAAAACATCTATTATAAATGATGAAACAGGTGAAGTATATTATGAAAATATGCAAGAGGGTGCATTCGCTTCTTATTATTCAGAGCTAGATAATCAATGGAATAACATAGAAAATGATTCTATCTTAGATTGGGCAGGTACAGATGCAAAGGGAAATCCCTTACCAGAAGGAACGAAAGTGAATATAACAGTTACTGCATTACCAGCATATTACAAAGACAATGAAGAAGGTGCTAGTAGTGGGGTACATTTTACAGTTCCAATTACAATTGACAATACTGCGCCAAAAGTAATAAATATGGAAGAATTAGAAGCAGGAAAAATAAAGATAACAGTAAGTGACAATCGCTATGTAGCGGCTATAAATATATATGATAGAGATAAAGAAACACAAATTGGATCTTATGCTGTGAATCAAAAAGAAGAAGGAACGCCACAAGAAGTTATTTTTGCATATCCAAAACATGTATTTTATATAAAGGTAATTGATTATGCAGGAAATGAGAAAACCTATCGTGTGAATAAGAGTGATACAGAAGATACAGAATTTACCACAGGTGTTACTTTGAATCAAACACTTTTATATCTTGCAAAAGGAAAGGAAGAAAAATTAATAGCTACGGTTGAACCAGAATCCATTTTAAATAGTGAGGTTTCTTGGAGCAGTGCAGATGAAACAGTTGCCACTGTAAATGAAGAAGGTGTGATAAATGCTGTGGGTGTAGGAAGTACCACAATTACAGTTACTACTAATGCAAAAAATGCAGAGGGAGAAAAAGAAACTGCTGAATGTAAAGTTATGGTAGAAGATATTACCGTTTCTTTCAATGGGATTATGTGGGAAGAAAATAACATTGTGCAATGGTGTAATTTTACCTCTGATAATTTGGATGAACTTTTGATAATATCTGAAGAGCAGGAACATCCTTATATGTCTGCAACTGTGATAGGTGACAAGCTCTTAGCGGCAACTTATAGCACAGATGGAGAACAAAAGTCAGAAATCTATCTAGTAAATCCAGCAGAAGAGTATTCAGCACAGTTAATGGGAACTACCTATTGGTGTAATGATATGGCATATAGTCCTAATACAAGTCTTGTATTTGCAGTTTATGGAACAAATGTGCATTGGTTTCACAGTACAGATGCTAAGAATCAAGGTGTTAGTGATTTTGCAAAAGTGACAAATGGAGAAAATTTAGTAGGTATTACCTATGCAGGATATAGTGAAAGCAATCAATATGGATCTATCGAATGGTTTTATGCCATTTCTCAATCAGGAGAATTATATCAGCTTGGTTATGCTATAGAGTATGGACAGTTTTTATATATGGATGTCGGAGCTTCTGGAATAAAAACGGGGAAACAATGGTATTTTAATTCTCTTTATTATGATGAAATAAGCGGACATCTGTTTTGGGCAATGTATGATGGAGGCAATGATGTTTCACTTTATGTATTAAAACAAGCACAAGAAGAGACAAGCACAGATACAACAATTCATACTTATAAAATAGGACAATTTGTAGAGGGAATAGTTCCAATTGTGGGTCTTCATCGTTTTTCAGAAGTAGATGGAAAAACATATCCTGCAAAAGAACAGGTGATTGAAAATGCGCAAAAGGCTCAACTCTTGCCAGTATCAGTACAAGAACGCTGAGGCTGTTCTTACAGTGAGGTGCATATTATGCAAAGTATGGTAATTTTATTATTATTTCAGGTTGGAAAAGTAAGGTTGGATAATGATAACTGGAGGAAGGTGGCAAAAAGTTGAAAAGAAAGAGGTTTATAGTAACAGGAATGTTACTCTGTTTGTTGCTGAATGTAAAGTATTTATCTGTAACAGCATCAGAAACCGTTTCTAAACAAGAATGGATAGAAACTGATTGGAAGACAGAAGGTAGAAATATAGTATTGACAGTAAAAATTATCCGTGGGAGTAACATTACGAGTGGCAGAATTGTTGTATATTATCCTGAAAAGATGATAAAATTAGAAGAAATAGAATCTGGGAATGTTTGGAAATTGGAAGATATCAATACACAAATGGAAAAGGATGGAAAAAAAGGAGTTTCTTATGCTTGGGCAGATACCAAAAAACTTACAGATGCAAGAAATCTATTTCAGATATCTTTTGAGGCTACAGAAGAGGCGAATGGAAAAGAACTAACAGTAGAAACGGAACTATTAGAATTATTTTCAGAAGAAACAATGGCAATGAAGCCTAAGAAGTTGAATGATATCATAAAAATAAATTTTGGAAGTTCTGAGGATGAAAATTCTGGAACAAATCCTTCTACTCCTCAGGATAATATAGATAATACAAACAATAATACAGATAATAGTAACAATAATAATACAAATCATAACACAGATAATAGTAATACAAATAATGGAACAAATCATACAACAAATGCTAAATTGCATACAGGAGATACCACAAATCTTGCAGGATATCTATTACTAGGTTTTGGTGCGCTTATGGTAATTATAGAGGAAGGAAAAAAGAGACATTAAAATTGCCTTTGTATTCTTAATGGAATGCAGGTCAATTCTGGTAATAGTAAAATTTTTTTGAACCATAGAATTATATGGATAGAAGCTGTCTTATTTAGGAGTTTTATTCCTGAATGGACAGCTTCTTCATTTTTAGATAAATCATCTTAATTTTGGATTCTGTATTGTAAAAATTTTATATATGTGTTAAATTATCAACGAACGGTATTCTGGAAAGAAACTGTATCATTTGATAAAAGTTAGCTCTCAGAGGCATTCCCCATCTGATATAACAATGATTGGAGGAAACTATGCAGATAGGAATTATAGGCGCCGGAAAAGTGGGAACTACACTAGGAAAATATGTAGCAGATTATGGCATATGTGTAAAAGGATTTTATAGTCGGACGGAAGACAGTGCCAAAGAATCAGCAAAATTTACAAACACAAAATATTTTAAAACATTAGATTCACTTATGGAAGTAAGCGATACCCTTTTTATCACTACAACAGATAGAGAAATTTCTAAGGTGTGGGATTGCATTGCAACAAAAAATGTGAGAGGAAGAGTTATCTGCCACTTTAGTGGTTCATTATCAAGTGATGTGTTTTCAAACTGGGAAGAAACAGGTGCATATGTCTGTTCTATCCATCCAATTTACGCGTTCAGTAATAAATTCACAGCTTATCAAAATTTAACAGGTGCAGTTTTTACAGTAGAAGGTAGTAGTCTGGCATTGACAAAAATGCAAGAATTATTTCATCAACTACCAAATCAGATAATAGAAATTTCTACTACAGAAAAAGTGCGATATCACGCTGCTACAAGTATTGCAAGCAATCAAGTGGTAGGATTGATTGCTATGGCAGTAGAGTTGCTAAAAGAATCTAGCATTCCTGAGGAAACAGCCTATAGGTTATTGAAACCTTTAGTAGAAAATAATATAAAATCCATTTTTGAAGAAAAAGAATTTATTTCAGAGGAGAAAGAAGAATTTTTAGAAGAAAAAAATATTTTTCAGGGATGTACACAAGCACTTACTGGACCCATTGAAAGAAATGATTTACAGACTGTCCATAAGCATTTACAGAAAATGGACAGACCAGAATGGGAAAGAGCTTATCAAGCAGTGGGAAGTTTGTTAGTAGAACTTGCTCAAAAGAAGCACCCAGAACATGACTATAAAAAAATGAAACAATTATTAGAAAGCAAGTGAGGGAAAGAAGAATGAAAAACACAGTTGTAACCATACAAGAAGCCAAAAATAACAAGGAAAAAGTAACCATGCTTACTGCCTATGATTATTCTATGGCAAAATTAATAGATGAGGCAGATATCAATATGATTCTAGTAGGAGATTCTCTTGGCATGGTTATGTTAGGGTATGAAGATACCTTATCAGTAACAATGGAAGATATGATACATCACACGAAGGCTGTTGCAAGAGGTGCGAAAAATGCATTAATTGTGGCAGACATGCCTTTTATGTCTTATCAAACATCTATTTATGATGCAGTATGTAATGCAGGCAGATTAGTGAAAGAAGGTAGAGCACAAGCAGTAAAATTAGAAGGTGGGAGAGAATTTGCAGAACATATTAAGGCGATAACAAATGCTTCCATTCCAGTAGTTGCTCATTTAGGATTAACGCCTCAATCTCTAAACGCTTTTGGTGGATTTAAAGTACAAGGAAAATCGGAAGAAGCAGCTAGAAAATTGATAGAAGATGCTGTTATTGTAGAAGAGGCAGGAGCAGTAGCAGTGGTATTAGAATGTGTTCCAGCAAAATTAGCGGCATTGATTACAAAAAAATTGCATATTCCAACAATTGGAATTGGTGCAGGTGCAGACTGTGATGGTCAAGTATTAGTATATCAGGATATGCTTGCTATGTTTGGTGATTTCAAACCTAAGTTTGTAAAACGATTTGGGGAAATTGGTAAGCAGATGAAAGAAGCATTCCAAACATACAGTGAGGAAGTAAAAACAGGAGCGTTTCCGGCACAGGAACACACCTTTAAAATAGAAGATGATGTAATTGAAAAATTATATTAGAAACTTTAAGAGAGAATGGAAAGGAGCAGAGATTGAAAGAATTTGTTAATTCTTTCAATCACTATCTGTTTGTATCCAAAGGGCATGATATGTTGAAAAATGCACAGAATGGAGGAAATTATGCAAATTGTAAAAACGATAGAGGAATTGCGCCCCATTATAAAAGGTTGGCGCAAAGAGGGACTTTCTGTTGGATTGGTACCTACGATGGGATATCTTCATGAAGGACATAAAAGTCTAATTGTAAAAGCAGTCAGTGAAAATGATAAAGTGGTAGTCAGTGATTTTGTAAATCCTACTCAATTTGGAGCAAATGAAGACTTATCTAGCTATCCTAGAGATATTGATAGAGATGCAACACTTTGTGAAGCAGCGGGAGCATCCTTAATTTTTCATCCAGAGCCAGAAGAAATGTATGCTCCAGATAATTGTACGTTTGTAGATATGAATAAGTTGACAAAAGGACTCTGCGGAAAAACAAGACCGAGCCATTTTAGCGGAGTTTGTACGGTAGTATCGAAATTGTTCCATATTGTAACCCCAGATCTGGCATATTTTGGGGAGAAAGATGCGCAACAACTTGCGGTTATTCGTAGAATGGTGCGGGATATGAATTTTGATATTAAGATTGTAGGTTGTCCTATTGTTCGAGAAGAAGATGGACTAGCTATGAGTTCCCGTAACACTTATTTAAATCAAGAAGAGCGACAGGCAGCTTTAATTCTTCATAAATCTCTTACTTTAGGAGAAAATATGATAAAGGCAGGAGAAAGGGATGCCATAAAAGTAAAAAATGCCATAATAAAAAATATTCAAACAGAACCTCTTGCGCAAATAGATTATGTGGAAGTTGTAGATGCAGAAACGTTAGAACCAGTAGAATCTATAGAGAACTCCATCTTAGTAGCTACTGCAGTTTATATTGGGAAAACAAGATTGATTGATAATTTTAGTAAGGATTTAGAAGGGAATGGGAGATAACATGTACTTAAAGATGTTAAAAGGAAAAATCCATCGGGCAGTTGTAAAGCAAGCAGAGCTTAATTATGTAGGAAGTATTACAGTAGATCCAGAACTGATGAAAGCAGCAGGGATTTTAGAGTATGAAAATGTTCAGATTGTAGATATTGAAAATGGAAATCGATTTGAAACTTATACCATTGCAGGAGAACCTAACAGTGGAATGATTTGCTTAAATGGTGCAGCTGCTAGACAAGTGCAGACAGGGGATCATATTATTATTATGGCATATGCTCAAATGACACCAGAAGAAGCACAAAATTTTTATCCTCAAGTAGTGTTTGTAGATGAAGAAAATAAAATTTCTAGAATTACTACTTATGAAAAACATGGACAGATTTCATAAATTTTAAAGGAGAAGTATTATGCTACAGGGAAAAACTGTATTACTAGGAGTAACTGGTGGAATTGCTGCATATAAAATGCCAAATGTAGCAAGAATGTTAAAAAAACTTCATTGTAATGTGCATGTTTTAATGACAGAGAATGCTACCAATTTTATTACAGCTACTACTTTTGAAACACTTACAGGGAATAAATGTTTGATTGACACCTTTGACCGAAATTTTGAATTTTCTGTAGAACATGTGGCCTTGGCAAAACAGGCAGATTTGGTATTGATTGCTCCAGCCACAGCAAATGTAATAGGAAAAATTGCAAATGGAATTGCAGATGATATGCTTACTACAACAGTAATGGCTTGTATTTGTAAAATTTTGATTGCTCCAGCAATGAATCACAATATGTACCGCAATCCTATTGTACAAGCAAATTTAGAAAAGTTGGAAAATTTTGGATATGAGATAATTTCTCCAGAGACAGGAATGTTGGCAAATGGTGATATTGGAGAAGGTAAGTTGCCCTCTGAAGAATTATTATTAGAATATATTTTAAAAGAACTTGCTTTTGAAAAAGATTTTCTTGGAAAAAAGGTTCTAGTAACAGCAGGAGCCACGCAGGAGGCCATTGACCCAGTCCGTTATATTACAAATCATTCCACTGGAAAGATGGGGTATGCTATGGCAAAAATAGCAATGCAACGAGGTGCAGAAGTAACACTTGTAACAGGTGAAACTGCTTTGGAAGCACCCAAATTTGTGGAAGTGATAAAAGTGATTTCTGCAGAAGAGATGTATCAAGAAGTGATAAATCGTGCGTCTCAAATGGATGTGATTATAAAAGCTGCTGCTGTGGCAGATTATCGTCCTTCCAAGATTGCAGAAGATAAAATTAAAAAATCAGAGGGTGTCAGTAGCATTTCTTTAGAGAGAACGAAAGATATTTTAGGAGAACTAGGAAATCTAAAACAAAAAGGTATCATTCATAGTTTTTTGTGTGGATTTTCTATGGAAACTCAAAACCTAGAAGAAAATTCAAAGGCAAAACTTGAAAAAAAACATCTGGATATGATTGCTGCTAATAACTTAAAGGTGGAAGGAGCAGGTTTTGGTACAGATACCAATGTAATTACTTTGATTACTAACAATGGTATCAGATCTTTAGAGCGAATGAGTAAGGAAGCTGTAGCAAATGAAATTTTAAATGAGATTCAGAAGGTTATAAAATAAATATAGAAGTAAACAATAAAAAGCACGTTTTGTGAACTTTCTATTTTCATAAATAATAATCATAACATGTGTGTATAGCATCAAAAACTATACACACATGTTGTGATTATGGTTACTATATATGGTTCACCTGTTCTAAATATTGGATAATTTTCTAAAAGTATATTTACAAAAAATATATTTAGCATTAAAATAAATATATGATATAAATGATATCTTATGAAACGATCGAATAATTACATGTTCTTCTCAAGTATCATAAGATGTCTCAAGGGGAGAGTATACTTATGAAATGGTCATATGACCATTATTGGATAAGAGGGTATAGATGTAGGAGGATAAAAAGAATATGGAGGGAAATTTATGAAAAATGAAACAAAAAGATGGAAAAAATTAATTGTGGCTATTTTATTGGTATTTGGTTTTAGTATGTTATTACCAGAAGTATTTCCAATAACTAATATTCCTACAATTGCGGAAGCAGCAACACCTAAAATTAGCTCAAAGAAACTTACACTGATAAAAGGGCAAAGCAAAACATTGAAAGTTACTGGTACAACTAAAACCGTAAAATGGTCAAGTGACAAAGCTGCAGTTGCAAAAGTAACACAAAATGGAAAGGTAATTGCAAAAAAACGTGGAACTGCTGTAATTTCTGCAAAAGTTGGAAAAAAGACTTATAAATGTAAAGTTACAGTAGAAGAACCAAAATTGAGTAAAAAAAGTGTATCTGTTTATGTTGGAAAAAATACAACATTAAAAGTATCAGGTACAAAACAGAAAGTATCTTGGAATAGCAGTAATAGAAAAATTGCTTCTGTTTCTAATAAAGGAGTTGTAAAAGGCTTAAAAAAAGGAACAGCAACAATTACTGCAAAAGTAGGAAATAAAAAATACAATTGTAAAGTGACAGTTAAAATAAAATCAGTCCCAGTAAATAAAATAAATATTAATAAAAAAAGTATTTCTTTAGAAGTAGGAGAGAAAACAACATTAAAAGCAACTATATTTCCAAGTAATGCCACAAATAAGAAAATTATTTGGTCATCTTCTAACAGTTCAGTAGTAAGTGTTAATTCTAAAGGAGTGGTAACAGCAAAAGGTGAGGGAAAGGCTTACATATATGCAGAAGCTGGGGAGGCAATAGCAGTATGTAGTGTGGAGGTTTCTGATTCTAGCGCTATTTTAAAACCAGAGTTTAGTGCAAAATTATATGCAAAAAGTTCATATACGCTATTAATGGCTATTATTATAAAAAATTATGGTCCTTTGCCAATTGAAGTAGAAGATTATGTTCTTCTTGATAGTCATACAAATTTATGGTTAATAGATGAAGATGTTGAGTTTATAGACTCTTATAAGATATATCCTGATGAAGAAGAAGTATTAATGTTATGTAAAAGAGATTATTCTTACTTTAATGTATATACAACATCAGCTTGTGCCTTTTCTTTCTGGTATGATGATGTACATTATATAGGGGTAGTTGATTATTCTGGTAAAGGAATATATGAAGAATATGATGACAATGCATCTTCTGTAGAAGCTTCTATTTCTATTAGGCGTGCTACTTTAGAAGATAATATTAGACCTTCTAAGTCAATATCAAAAGTAAAAGTTGATAAATTCTATGATACATTGGAAGAAAAAATAAAAGTAAAGAAATAATTTTTATATCATAGAATTGCTATATATTAGATATAATAAAATATTGCAAATATTCTGGTTTAAAGTTCAGGATTTCAAAAGGCTTATTTTTAATATAGAAAAAATAAGCCTTTTATTATTCATGACAATAGAAAGTTCGCAAAGTGTGCTTTCTATTGTTTTAACTGTAAAAAATATATGTTCCAATTATTGGAAGTAATCAACAAAAAAAATTTACAATTTATACATTTTTTGTTAATGATGTCGGTAAAAATAATGGTTATACTATAGATAAGAGAAAAGTATTGTGAAAATATGACAAAGGCGGAAAATGTATGAAAACACAAAGAACAAAAGTAAATATTTTAAAATTAAGTGTGTATTTATATATAATGGCTGTATGGATTCTTCTGGTAGCAGGAGGAGATTTCTGTGCGGCTGTTTCTTTTTTTATCCCTTGTGACGTGCCAAATGGCGTAATGAGATGCCAGAAGGGTATACTTTATGAGACCACCAAATGTTCATTATGGGAAGCTCCAGAAGGGATAAAATCTTTAACCCTATTGCAAGGAATATGTGATAAGACATCTTATCATAAGTCTTTTACTTTCTTACAAGATATCTCCTCTAAGATATCTTATTATAATTATAAATCCCCAGTCATTTCAAAAGAAATTAATAAAAATATAAATCAAAATCTTTCTTCTGCGACAAGCACTAGATATAGATATAAGAAAAGATTTCAAGAGACATTACTTCACTATCAGAACTTTGCTTCTTTATATAAACCAGATTTCTCTACTGCAGTACCAGGATTAGAATATACAGATATTTTAGGAGAAAGTTGTAATCAAATGGTGCCACAAGGAATTTGTATTGCAGGCGAATATATGTTGGTGACAGCATATGACAATATAGGATTGTATGATAAGAAGAAAGGAGGGAAGAATCATAAAGTAAACAAGTCTGTCATATATATATTATCAAACCAAAATCCAAAAAACAGAACACTCTTGACCACTATAATTTTACCAGATATTAATCATGTGGGTGGTATAACTTTTGATGGGAAAAATGTATGGATTGCAAAGAGTACTGATAGACAATGTAGTGTAATATCTTATGATATAATTAAAGATGCTGCAAAATCAGGAAAAAGTAGTTATAAACTTGAAAAATATGACCAAAATGTGTCTTGTGGTGTAGTAGCATCTTTTGTGACTTGGCATAAAGATATGTTATGGGTAGGTACTTATTCTAATTGTATTAAGAAGAAAGGAAATTTAAGAAGTTATAAAGTACAAAAAAAAGAGACAGAACAGAAAGAAACCTTCACTTTACAAAAACAAGATGAGATTGTAATTCCAAACTATGCAAATGGGGCAGCGTTTATGGAGATAGAGGGGAAAACATATCTTGCAATTTCTACCTCAAAAGGGCGGTATTTTGATTCTAAGATTTACTTTTATGAACTATTGAAAGATTGTCTTACAGAAAAAAATCTTTATTATAATTATGATATTCTGAAATTTCCACCTATGGCAGAAGAATTGGTTTGTGATAAAGGAAATATGTATTTTTTATTTGAATCCTCTGCTACTTGTTATAGTACTTTGGGTTATCAGAGATGTAATTATCCTGTAGATAGAATTTGTGCTGTTTCCACTAAAAAATTGTTAAGAAAAAATCAAGAAGGTATTTATCAGAAAACAGATTTTAGAAAAAAGGAGATACAGAGACTAGTTGTATTAGGGGATATGTATCAAGAGAAAAAGTATTGGAAAAAATTTGTCTGTTTAAAAATAAAATCTTGCTTAATATAGGAATCATACAAAATTATCTGTAAAAAATAGTAATATTTTTAGTTAAAAATACGTGTATGTTTAGGAAAAATGTAAAAATTTAAGCAAGTTATAGTTGTAACTTTTTGGGAACATGATATAATAATTATGTTAATTGGAATCACTTAACATTTTTGTAGATGACAATTAAAGTAGCACCTTGATAGGAGAATATAGTATTGTATATAAGATATTTAAGGTTAAGAGAGTAAAATAGTGATATCAAATATTTGTTTTCACAAGGGAGAAGAATAGGTAGAATTATGTTAGATAAGATTAAAGAAATGAAAGTTGAAAAAAAACTGAGGTTTTGTTTCACATTAGTTGTATTAATAGCCAGTATTTCAGGAGTTTTAGGGCTAATTGTTTTATTAAACAATGATATTAATTATAGTAATGCATTAGTGAAAAATGGATTTTCTCAAGGAGAAATTGGTATATTCAGTACCTATCTGAATAAAGAACCAGCACTTGTAAGAGAAATTATTCTTTTACAGACAGAAGAAGAAATGAATGAAATAAATGCTGATTTAGCTGAAATTACAGAAAAAACAGATGCAGCATTACTAACAATAGAAGAACACTGCACTTCCAAGGCAGAAAAAGAATTTATTGATGTCATAGATGAAACGCTTCCCAAGTACCGTGAGATATTTAGAGAAGTAAAAGAACTTGCATTAGAGAATAAAAATGAGGAAGCACTTGAATTACTACTTACAGTAGGAAAACCTACTTTGAAACAACTTACAGATGCAGTAGAAGCATTAATTGATTTAAATGTGGATACAGGTAATAAAGTATCTAGGAATCTTAGTATACAGACATATGTAATCATGGCTGTTGTGTTAGTGGTTATTATAGTTGCTGTGTTTTTATCTATAAGGATTTCTGTATTTGTGGCAAAATTATTTGCAGAACCACTTTCCAAAGTCAAGGATGCATCTGCAGAATTAGCAAAAGGTAATTTAGATATCAATATAGCAGCGATGTATCCAGATGAAATTGGAGAGATGACAGATTCTTTTGAAGAAGCTGCTAAAATGATAAAATTATATATTGCAGAATTAAATCGAGTTCTTGGTGAAGTTGCATCTGGAAATTTCAATGTTGTAACAGAAGTGGAATTCAAAGGAGATTTTAAAGAGTTAGATGAGGCAATTGTAACTATCACTAATTCATTAAGTGAAACACTTGGAAATATTTATGAAGCTTCCGAGCAAGTTTCCTTTGGTGCAAAGCAAATGGCAGAGAGTGCACAATCTTTAGCAGAGGGCGCAACAGATCAGGCAGGTTCTGTAGAAGAATTGACAGCAACCATTCAAAATATTACAGAGGCAGTTATAAATAGTTCTGAGAAGGCAAATAAATCTTACCGTGATGCGGAAGCTTTTAAAGCAGAAGCAGAACAAAGCAATGAAGATATTAAAAAACTCAAACTTGCAATGGAAAGAATCAATGACACATCAAAAGAAATTGCAAATATTATTGCTGCCATTGAAGATATTGCTTCTCAGACAAATCTATTATCCTTGAATGCATCTATTGAAGCAGCAAGAGCAGGCGAAGCAGGAAGAGGATTTGCTGTGGTTGCTGATCAGATTGGTAAACTTGCCGCAGATAGTGCTAATTCAGCCATTAATACAAAGAAATTGATTGAACATTCTATTATGGAAGTTGAACGAGGAAATGAAATTACTGTAAAGACAACAGCAGAAATTGAGGATGTTATTAAAGGAATTCAAGTATTAGCTGCAGCTACCAGTGAAATTAGTGAATTATCAGCCACACAGGCTGATTCTATGAAACAATTAGAGTTAGGTATTGAACAGATTTCTGAAGTTATTCAGAATAATTCAGCAGCAGCTGAAGAGTCATCTGCAACGAGTGAAGAATTATCTGCACAGTCAGATAGTTTGGAAAGTTTAGTTAGTCAGTTTGTATTGAAAGTGTAAAGAGCTCTTTCATGCATCATATACATAATAGCTTATTACAATACATTGCTAAGTAATTATAATAGCATATATTCGAATTTCAGATGTTAATAAAAGTAGAGTTATTCTATAGTAAATTATTTTTCTAGAGAATATGAAAAAAAGTTTATTCATTGTAAAAGGGTGTTTTCTGACAGGTCATTGTGTCAGAAAATGCCCTTTTTTCTATCAGAGGAAAGAACCTTGTATTTTTGTTGAGGAATAGAAAAGATTATGTTAGAATAATAATAAATAATAATGTTAGAACATTTATTCTTGCGGAGCGTGGAGTTTAAGTTTTTTTAACATTAAGAGAGGAGGCTGCTATGGGGAAGAATGCTCGTCTTGTAAATATTTATATTAAAATACACAATAAGCACACATTGACACTTGAAGATTTAAAGTATCTTTCCAAATATGATCCAGAATGCTTTGAAAAAACTTGTAAAAATATTGTATATAAAATACCTGAGACAAAAGAAATTTTACAACCAATCAAAGAAGAGCAAACAACAGAACCTTTGTTACCTATTTTTGAGAAAAAGCAGCCTGATAAACAGCAAATACAGGCCATACTTTCTAACTTAAAACAAATGGAAATGAAACAATTACCAATAGAAAAGATAAATGTAGATAAAGTAAAAGATTTATTAGGCAGTCTTTATATGGAATTGTTGTTTCCACATAATGATAGAGAAAAATTTTTTAGTATGGTAGATAGTGAAGAATTATCCCATTTTAATAAAAAAGCATAAATTTATAATAATTTACTTATCACATAAAAAATATGCTGCGGTGAGCACAAGAGGAAAATATTACTTCTCAATTGTGCTCAGTGTGGCACAGTAGGATATAAGCTAATCTAAAACAATAAAAAATTTATTATCATTGTATTAAGAAAAAAGGTTGAAAAATAATTTTTGATATGATAGAATCTTTACAATTTAGGCATATATATACTATTTAATGTTTAACCTATTATTAGGAAGAAGTTTTATTATCTTTTTAGGCGAGAAGAATATGAAAAGAATAAGAACATGTAAAAAAAGGTTGCAATGGCGCAAGTGACTCTTTTTTTTTGCCTTTTTGGCACTGTACTATTTTTGTGTAGTTATTTTAAATCTTCCTAAGATAGAAACAGGTGTATGTGTAGTAGAAAGGGTGGCAAATGAATGAAAGCATTTCTAATATTAGAAGATGGAACTGTGTTTGAAGGTATAAGCATTGGTTCTAGCAGAGAAGTAATCAGTGAGATTGTTTTTAATACCTCAATGACAGGGTATCTTGAGGTTTTGACAGATCCATCTTATGCTGGACAGGCAGTAGTTATGACATATCCATTGATAGGAAATTATGGAGTTACACCAGATATGGAATCTGTAAAACCTTGGGCAGAGGGATATATTGTTAGAGAATTAGCTAGAAAACCTAGTAATTTCCGCTGTGAAGGAACGCTGGAAGAATTTTTAGTTAAATATGATATTCCTGGAATTGCAGGAATTGATACCAGAGCTTTAACAAAAATTCTGCGGGAAAAAGGAACAATGAATGGCATAATTACCAAAAATGAGACTTATCAGATGGAAGAGATTATCCCCAAATTGAAGCAGTATACCACAGGAAATGTAGTAGATAAAGTGACTTGTCAATATATTTCTACATTAAAAGGGAAAGGAAAAAGGGTTGCTTTATTAGACTTAGGAGCAAAAAAAAATATTGCAAAATCATTACAAAAGAAAGGTTGTGAAGTAACTATTTATCCTGCCCATACTATGGCAAAGGAAATTTTAGATACCAAACCAGATGGAATTATGCTAAGCAATGGACCTGGTGATCCCAAAGAGTGCACAGAAATTATTCAGCAAATTCAAAAGCTCTATCAGTCAGATATCCCTATTTTTGCGATTTGTTTGGGACATCAGCTTATGGCACTTGCAAATGGAATAGACACTTATAAAATGAAATATGGACATCGAGGTGGGAACCATCCAGTCAAAGATTTAGAAACGGGAAGAGTATATATTTCTTCTCAGAATCATGGATATGTGGTTGACACAGAGCATATGAACCAAGCAGTGGCCGTACCAGCTTTTGTAAATGTAAATGATGGAACAAATGAAGGATTAAAATATACTGGGAAAAATATTTTTACGGTACAATTTCATCCAGAAGCATGCCCTGGTCCTCAAGACAGTGAATATTTATTTGATCGGTTTATGAAAATGATGGGAGGAAATCAGTAATGCCAAGAAATCCACAAATAAAAAAAGTATTAGTGATTGGTTCTGGTCCTATTGTTATCGGACAGGCAGCAGAATTTGATTATGCAGGAACACAAGCGTGTCGTTCTTTAAAAGAAGAAGGGATAGAAGTTATATTGGTAAATTCTAATCCTGCCACCATTATGACAGATAAAGAAATTGCAGATAAAGTTTATATTGAACCCTTGACAGTAACTGTATTAGAACAGATTATTTTAAAAGAAAAGCCTGATAGTGTATTACCAACACTTGGAGGTCAAGCAGGATTGAATCTAGGGATGGAACTTGCAGAGTCAGGTTTTTTGGAAAAACATGATGTGAAGTTAATTGGTACCACAGCAGAAACAATTTTTAAGGCAGAGGATAGACAGGCGTTTAAAGATACAATGGAAAAAATTGGAGAACCCTGTGCACCCTCTAAGGTGGTACACAATGTAGAAGATGGAATTGCATTTACCAATACAATTGGTTACCCTGTAGTGTTACGCCCAGCATATACATTAGGCGGCAGTGGTGGGGGAATTGCCCATAATGAAACAGAACTTATGGATATTTTAACAAATGGGCTTCGGTTAAGTCGTGTAGGAGAAGTGCTTGTGGAACGTTGCATTGCTGGTTGGAAGGAGATCGAGTATGAGGTAATGCGTGATGCAGCGGGCAATTGTATTACAGTTTGCAATATGGAAAATATGGATCCTGTTGGAGTTCATACAGGAGATAGTATTGTAGTGGCGCCTTCTCAAACCTTGGGAGACAAGGAATATCAGATGTTGCGAACTTCTGCATTAAATATTATTTCTGAATTAAACATTACTGGAGGATGTAATGTTCAGTATGCCTTGCATCCTACAAGTTTTGAATATTGTGTGATAGAAGTAAATCCTCGTGTAAGCCGTTCTTCTGCATTAGCAAGTAAAGCAACTGGCTATCCTATTGCAAAGGTGGCAGCTAAAATTGCTTTGGGCTATACCTTAGATGAAATTAAAAATGCAATCACAGGAAAAACCTATGCTAGTTTTGAACCTATGTTAGATTATTGTGTGGTTAAAATTCCAAGATTACCCTTTGATAAGTTTATTACTGCTAAACGAAGTCTGACAACACAAATGAAAGCAACTGGAGAGGTTATGAGCATTTGTACCAATTTTGAAGGTGCATTGATGAAAGCAATTCGTTCTCTAGAACAGCATGTAGATAGTATGATGTCTTATAGTTTTACAAATTTATCTAGGGAAGAACTGCAAGAGCAGTTGGAAAAAGTGGATGATAGAAGAATTTGGGTGATTGCAGAAGCGTTAAGAAGAGGTTTTTCTTATGAGGAGATTCATAAAATTACTAGTATAGATGAGTGGTTTATTGATAAAATAGCTATGCTAGTGGAAATGGAAGAATGTTTGAAAACAGAGGAACTCACAATAAAATTGTTGAAAGAAGCAAAACGTATGGAATTTCCAGATCATGTAATTGCTACGCTGACCAAAAAACAAGAATCAGAAATCAAAGAGATGCGCTATGCAAATAATATTACCGCAGCTTTTAAGATGGTAGATACCTGTGCAGCAGAATTTGCAGCAGAAACACCTTATTATTATTCTTGTTTTGGTAGTGAAAATGAAGCAATAGAAACGAATCATCGTAAAAAGGTGCTGGTTTTAGGTTCTGGGCCAATTCGTATTGGACAGGGAATTGAATTTGATTATTGCTCGGTACATTGCACATGGGCTTTTGCTAAAAAAGGATATGAAACAATTATTGTAAATAATAATCCAGAAACAGTGTCTACTGATTTTGATATTGCAGATAAACTTTATTTTGAGCCATTAACTCCAGAAGATGTAGAGAACATTGTACGTCTTGAAAAACCAGATGGAGCTGTAGTTCAATTTGGTGGGCAGACAGCAATTAAATTGACAGAAAGTTTAATGAAAATGGGAGTTCCCATTTTAGGAACAAAGGCGGAAGATGTGGATGCAGCAGAGGATCGAGAGCTATTTGATAAAATTTTAGAAAAAACGCAAATTCCAAGAGCAGCCGGAGGAACTGTATTTACTACACAGGAAGCAAAAGAGGTTGCAAATCGTCTTGGTTATCCTGTTTTGGTACGTCCTTCTTATGTACTGGGTGGACAAGGCATGCAAATTGCATATTCAGACCAAGAAATAGAAGAGTTTATGGAGATTATTAACCGAATTGCTCAAGATCATCCCATTTTGGTAGATAAGTATTTACAGGGAAAAGAAATTGAGGTAGATGCAGTATGTGATGGCAATGATATTTTAATTCCAGGTATTATGGAACACATTGAGCGTACAGGTGTCCATTCTGGAGATAGTATCTCTGTTTATCCAGCTCCCACCATTAGTAATAAAGTAAGAGAAAAAATTGTAGAATACACCAGACGTTTGGCTAAGGCTTTACATGTGATAGGATTGATTAATATACAGTTTATCGCTATGGAAGAAGAAGTGTATGTGATTGAGGTAAATCCACGTTCCTCTAGAACGGTACCATATATCAGCAAAGTAACAGGGATTCCTATTGTAGATTTAGCTGCACAGGTAATTATGGGAAATACCTTAAAAGAGATGGGATATCCAACAGGACTTGCACCAGAATCTGAATATGTTGCAATCAAGATGCCAGTATTTTCTTTTGAAAAACTTCGTGGGGCAGAAATTAGTTTAGGACCAGAAATGAAATCTACAGGAGAATGTTTAGGAATAGGAAAAACATTTGATGAGGCCTTGTATAAGGCGTTTTTGGGAGCAGGTGTTCAATTGCCAAAATATAAACAGATGATTATAACTGTAAAAGATGCAGATAAGCCAGAAGCTGTGGATGTGGCAAAGCGGTTTGAAGCCTTAGGATATAAAATTTATGCAACCAGAAGTACAGCAAAATATTTAAAGGAACGTGGTGTGAATGCAAGACGTATCAATAAGATTTCTCAAGAGTCTCCAAATGTCATGGATTTAATTTTAGGGCATAAAATTGATTTAGTGATTGATACACCAACACAAGGGAGAGATAAGAGTAGAGATGGTTTTCTAATCCGCCGAAATGCCATTGAAACAGGTGTGTACTGTATCACAGCTATGGATACTGCCAATGCATTAGCAAGTAGTTTAGAACATGCAGATGCTAGTGAGAAATTAAATTTAATTGATATTGCACAGGTGAAAAATATTTAATTGTCTATAGGAATAAAGCGGACATCCATTGGATGTCCGTTTAGTGCCGACCGAAACCGAGTGAATATTTTGAATGGTTTGTTCTGACAAGTGCAGTCGTTTTAGCGACAATTTTCTCTTGCAGCCCGTACGACCATCTAAGCAGCATAATACCTTTTGCTTTGGAATGTTTGGTCACATAGTGACAACTTCCCTTTTTCCTTTCTGACTCAAAAAGCTATTATGATATTTTACAGAATGTGTTACCTCTTGTTCAAACCATTCTAAAGGAATAAAAGCATTAGCTTCTTCTTCTGTTTGAAATTCTACTTCAGCAAGAATTAGAGGTGCTAATTCACCTTCAAAAATATCTAATTCTACAGTTAAACCAGACGAAAGGGGAATTAGGTATCGTTTCTTCACAATTAGAAGACCATCTATTTTGGGAAGCAGATGTAAATAGGCTTCTTTTGTCAAAGGTAAGTTATATTCTTCGCGCATCATAAGACCTTTGGATTTATAGGTGAGATAATATGTTTCATCTTGTCTACGAATACGGACCACAGGTTCTGTACAAAGATAGCCTTGTTCCATTTGATGAAAGGAATAGGATTCAAGATTATCTGGCAAGGATTTAATTAAAAATTTACGTTCAATTTCCATAAGATTTCCTTTCTAATATGTCGGTTAGATAATTGTAACATGATTGATGATGAAAAAGATTAAGTTTTGAATTATTTCATAAGTGATCTTGTTGTAATTGTTTTATAGAAATTATAAATTGGAATAGAGATGATGTAAAGAAAAAACATAAAATTTTTTACTATACATGCTCTATACCAATAAGAAGCTTATCTATTAAAGAGAAAAATCCCCTTGTTTCAGTTTTCTATTACCAAAACAAGAGGATTTCTTTACCTTATTAATCAGGTTTTAGAACATCAATTACTGTTGTCCACCAGACATCTGTTGTTCCTGTTTCATAATCATTTTTTTAACCATTTCTCCACCAATAGAACCAGCTTGAGCAGATGTTAAATCTCCATTATATCCTTCTTTTAAAGGTACACCAATTTCAGATGCAACCTCCTGTTTAAAACGGTTCATAGCTTCTTTTGCCTGAGGTACCGCCATTTTACTTGTGTTAGAACCAGAATTGTTAGCCATTCGATTCACCTCCAAATTTTTTCTTTCCTGTTTTTCTTTGATAAGAACATCCTTCCGAAATGAAACATTCTTAGGAAGGATGTTCATTCCGAAACATTGTTGCTTATCATGGTGTTATTATTTGCAAACAAATAAAAAATATAATGGTAATTTTTATATTTTTTGGATATTTATGGGAGAATGTGTTATAGTAATGAAACGCAGTATAAGTGGAAGTATGGGTTAGTGTTATTATAGTAAGATTTTTTTATAAGAAGTTATCATATTAGTATAAAACTATGTTATAATCATTATTAATTATTTGATAGCATAGGAGAATAGTATATATGAATGAAAAAGAGCGTATGTTAGCAGGACTTCCTTATAAAGCTTGGTTAGATGGACTAACAGAGGAGAGAGATGAAAACAAAAAAAGAATTTATCAATACAATAGATTATTTCCAGAACAAAAAGAAGAACAGATGAAATTAATAAAAGAGATTTTAGGAAAATGTGGAGAAGAAGTTTTTATAGAGGCACCTTTTCATTGTGATTATGGTTATAATATAGAAGTGGGTGAAAACTTTTATGCCAATTATAATCTAACTATTTTGGATGTAGGAAAAGTAATTATTGGAGAAAATGTTTTAATTGCACCAAATGTATCTATTTATACTGCAGGACATCCAATTCATCCTGACTCTAGAAATTCAGGTTATGAATATGGAATAGAAGTTACCATTGGAGATAATGTTTGGATAGGTGGAAATACTGTTATCAATCCTGGTGTTCATATAGGAAATAATGCAGTGATTGGTTCAGGCAGTGTAGTGACCAAGGATATTCCAGATAATGCGGTTGCAGTTGGAAATCCTTGTAAGGTGGTTCGTTTTATTGGGGAAGAAGATAGAAGGTATTACTATAAAAATAAAGAATTTGATGTAACAGACTATCATGTTAAGTTTAACAGAAAGGATGAAAATAAATGAAAAAAATAGGAGTTTTTTTGGCAGAGGGATTTGAAGAAATTGAAGGTTTGACAGTAGTAGATATTTTGAGACGTGCAGGACAAGAGGTAATAACTATTTCTATTATGAAAAGCAAAGAAATTCATGGTTCTCATAAGATTGGTGTTTTGGCAGATACCTTATATGAAGAAGTAGATTTTACAAAATTGGATGGAATAGTGTTACCAGGGGGAATGCCAGGAACTACTCATTTAGCTGCCCATAAAGGTGTAAATGAAGTAATTAAAAATTTTGCAGAAGAGGGAAAACTAGTAGCAGCTATCTGTGCAGCACCCAGTGTATTGGGACAAGCTGGAATATTACAAGGAAAAAAAGCAGCTTGTTATCCTAGATTTGAAGATAAACTGATTGGAGCAGAAGTGATATATGAGGAAGTGGCAGAAGCAGAAAATATAATTACTAGTCGAGGTATGGGTACTGCAATTCCTTTTTCCTTAGTATTAACTGCATATTTTACCAACGAGAAGAAAGCACAAGAATTAGCAGAAGCAATTATTTATCTAAAAAGTTAAGCGTTTGATTTATTTAGAACAAAGCGGAGGGAAGGCGTGGGATGCTTTCTTGTGAGGTAGTGATTGCTTAGGTATTTTTGTGTATAGAAAGCATATATATAGAATAAGGATAAAAAAAGGAGCTTCTGTTCTTTGGCAAAGAACAGAAGAAAGGAAGTAGTGCTTTGTTAGAAAAAATAAAAGTAAAATCACTTGTGATTGTGCTTGGTGTATTTGTAGGTTCTTTTTTCTTAGGAAGATTTGCAGCTCAACTTGCACCAGTAGCAAGTTCTGCCATTCAATCAGGTGCAGATGGTAATTGGGGATTAAGTTTTCAAGAGGAAGGTCAGCCACCAGTTGCCAATGCTACTTTTGAAGAATTAGGAAAATACAATGCATATTATGCAGAAGATACCAAAGAGAAAGTCTTATACCTTACCTTTGATTGTGGATTTGAAAATGGAAACACACCTCCCATTTTGGATGCATTAAAAAAACACAATGCAAAAGCCACTTTTTTTATTGTGGGAAATTATTTATCTACTAGTCCAGATTTAGTAAAGAGAATGATAGAAGAAGGACATAATGTTGGAAATCACAGTTACCATCATCCTGATATGTCTCAGATGAATCAAGAAGAATTTTCAAAAGAATTAGGTGAATTGGAAACATTATATGAACAAACCATTGGGACACCTATGACAAAATATTATCGTCCGCCACAAGGAAAATACAGTGAGAAAAATTTACAAATTGCAAAAGATTTAGGATATAAAACTATTTTTTGGAGTCTTGCCTATGTGGACTGGAATCAAGATAGTCAACCTACCCATGAAGAAGCCTTTGACAAACTTTTAAAACGTGTACATCCAGGGG
>CAJUHG010000022.1:32329-37599 GCA_910586005.1 uncultured Lachnospiraceae bacterium
CTATTGTATTGTTACATAATACTTCTAAAACAAATGGAGAAATATTAGATGAACTTTTAACAAAATGGGAACAAATGGGATATACTTTTAAATCACTAGATGAATTACCAGAAACAGGGAAAGAAAATTAAATATGTGTAGTATTTGCCAATTCCTTTACCATATCAAATAAATCCTTGATAGCAGGAGAGATATATTTATGTTTATGATAAATAAGATAATAGTGGCGCTTTAAGTCTAAATCTTTAATCGTAAAAGAAGAGACTTGATGGGTGCGCAATTGCTTTTCCAACATACGTTTAGGAAGGATAGAAATACCTAAACCAGAAGAAACTGCATTGATTAAAGCAGCTGTGCTAGTGCTTTCCCATGAGGGTTCTATATGAAAATTTTTTAAAGAAAAATTGGATTCCACCAGTTCACGAGTTCCACTATTTTTCTCCCGCAATAGAAAATGTTCATTTTTTAAACTAGCCAATTCAACTTCTTTTGCATTGGCTAGTGGATGAAAACGATTGCAAATAGGAATGAGTTCATCATCAAGAAAAATTTCACAACAGATTTTATCAGAGTGAATAGTACCTTCAATTAATGCTAAATCTAAATGATTTTCTAGAATATTTTGTTCAATAATATCAGAACTATCTACCTTGACATAGATGTTAAGGTCTGGATATTTTTGAGAAAAACGAAGTATTAGTTGTGGTAAAATACAAGAGCCAATACTAATACTAGAACCGATATTAAGTTTTCCTTTTGTGTTCCAATTTTTCATATTTTTGTCTATTTCATGATATAAGGATATTAAACGTACTGCATCAGGATAAAGGTGCGCAGCAGATTCTGTAATTCTAATTCCTCTACCACTACGTTCAAATAGTTTCGTTTGGTAGTAAGTTTCCAATTCTCTGATAGCAAGACTAGTAGCAGGTTGTGTTATTCCAAGTTTTCTAGCAGCATTTGTAATGCTTTCTTCTTGATAAACAGTAACAAAAATTTTCAGATGTTTTAAAGTCATATTTGTTCTCTCCTTTGGAAAGGGCCTACTCTTATGCCTTTTTCTATGTTCTATATAGATAAAATAACATATGTTTCTGAAAATATCAATTATTTATCAGATTTATTACAATATATATGATACCTTATAAACCAGTTGCATGGTCATCTCAAAAAAGGGTGTGGATTCTTAGATGTTTTTATCTAAAATCCACACCTTTCTATTTAAAATAATTTTTTCCAATTATAAGTATTATAATTAGAAAAAATAAATTCTGCACTATTTATATTAAAAATAATATAAATATATAAGAAAATTAAATATTTATCTTGATTTCAAAAAAATTGTAACATATACTGAGATGGTAAATTTTGTTAAATCATTTTATGTGTATATTAATACCACAATAGTAGGATAAAGTCTTTGCTAAATAATGGATAGGAGGAATTTTATGAAAAAGAAACTAACAATTTTTCTATTAGTAACAACAATAACAGCAATTAGCTTTCTCACAGGTTGTGGAAATGGAACAAAATCAGAATCAGAACATGGAACTGATATAGAGCTTTTAAATGTCTCTTATGATCCTACAAGAGAATTTTATGTGGAATATAATCAACTCTTTTCTAAGTATTGGAAGGAAAAGAGCAGAGAAGACATAACTGTAACACAATCTCATGGAGGCTCTGGTTCACAGGCACGTTCCGTTATTGAGGGAAATGAAGCAGATGTTGTTACCTTGGCACTCGCTCATGATATTACAGCAATAGAAGAAAATGGAATGATTGATAGTGGCTGGATAGAAGAATTTGAGGGAAATAGTTCACCTTATACATCTGTAATTGTATTTTTGGTAAGAAAAGGAAATGAAAAAAATATTAGAGATTGGGAAGACTTGGTAAAAGATGGAGTAGAAGTTATAACACCAAATCCAAAGACTTCTGGGGGTGCATGCTGGAATTTTTTAGCGGCATGGGCATATGAACAACAGAGAAATGGAAATGATGAAGAGGCTACCAAAGAATTTATAAAGAAATTATACAAAAATGTTCTTGTGTTGGATTCTGGAGCGAGAGGTGCAACAAATACTTTTGTAGAAAATAGGCAAGGAGATGTATTGATTGCATGGGAAAATGAAGCATATTTATCCTTACAAGAACATTCTGATGAGTATGAAATTGTAACGCCAAGTGTTAGTATCTTAGCACAACCTTCTGTTGCAGTCGTGGATAGAAATGCAAAAAAACATAAGACACAGGAAGTTGCAAAAGCATATTTAGAATATCTATATAGTGATGATGCACAAAGACTTGCAGGGAAAAATTATTATCGCCCATCTAAGGAAGCAATTTTAAAAGAATTTTCAAATCAATTTGATTTAAATATAAATTTGGTTACAATAGATGACTTTGGTGGATGGGATGAGGCCTATAAGAAATATTTTGAGGATGGTGCAATTTTTGATGAAATATATGAGGAATAAAAATTATTCTTTATAAATCTACTGATTCAAAATTCAGATGCAATTATTACAAATTTTTTAAACTGTTTAATTTGAAATTTTTGAGTGGTACATAAAATTAAAAAATTATTTAGAAAAGGATATTTTTATATGGAACAGCAAATTGTAAAAGTAAAAAATAAAAAAGGGGTTAGAGTAATACCAGGCTTTGGTCTTTCTATGGGAGTAACCTTGACAATGTTAAGTTGTTTAGTATTAATTCCCTTAATTTCTATCTTTGTTAGTGCTAGTCATTTAAACTTTCAAGAATTTATAGAAGTTATTACCTCTCGTCAGGTTGTATCTGGATATATAGTAAGTCTTTCCTGTGCATTTTTTGCTGCTGTTATCAATGCAATTTTTGGCATGCTTTTAGCTTGGGTATTAGTTCGTTATGAATTTCCAGGAAAGAGAATTATGGATGGGATGATTGAATTGCCTTTTGCTTTGCCTACGGCAGTAGCAGGCATTTCTCTTACTTTTCTCTATTCGGATCAGGGATGGATTGGTTCTTTATTTGCACAGGCAGGGATAAAGATTGCATATACACGTGTTGGTATTACCATTGCTATGGTATTTGTAGGGATTCCTTTTGTAGTGCGGGCAGTACAACCTGTATTAGAAAAATTGGACAGGCAGTATGAAGAGGCTGCTATGATGCTTGGAGCAGGAAGAGTATATACGTTTTTCCGCGTAGTATTACCAGAGTTATTTCCATCTCTGTTAGCAGGCTTTGGACTTGCATTTGCAAGGGGAATTGGTGAATATGGAAGTGTGGTATTTATTGCTGGAAATATTCCCTATAAAACACAGATTGCTCCACTATTGATTATGTCTAAGTTAGAACAATTTAAATATTCAGATGCTACAGCGATTGCATTGGTATTATTACTATTGTCTTTTATATTGATGTTTTTCATTAATTCTTTACAGATTTATATGCAGAGATTTCATAAAGTTTGAATGGGAAAGGAGTAGTAGTGTTGAGATGTCAAAGAAAAAACAAAGATCTTATAGTCAGGATATTGTGGGAGATAGTATTCATTCCATACAAAAAGTAATAGAACCACCAGCAGATACTTCTAGTCGTATCTTAAAGTATTTATTAATTGGGATTAGTATATTGTTTTTGTTTCTAATGTTAGTACTTCCATTAGTAGTAGTTGTTGTAAATGCCTTAAGAGATGGTTTTCATACATATGTGGAAGCTGTTTTGGATGAATATAGTATAAAAGCATTACAGCTTACCTTATTGGCAACTGTAATTGCTGTAACAGTAAATACCATATTTGGAGTGTTTGCCTCCTATTTATTGTCAAAATTTTATTTTCGGGGACGCCAGTTTTTAGCTACTTTGATTGATATTCCTTTTTCTATTTCACCTGTAATTGCAGGGTTAATATTTATTTTGACGTTTGGAAATGTAGGATGGATGGGAGAGTTTTTCTATGAACATAATATTAAGATTGTATTTGCAGCGCCAGGAGTTATTTTAGCAACCATATTTGTTACATTTCCCTTTGTTTTTCGGGAATTATTTCCTGTACTAAATGCACAGGGAAAGGATGAAGAAGAGGCTGCTGCTCTAATGGGAGCGAAAGGTTTTACTATTTTCAGAAAAATTACATTTCCACATATTAAGTGGGCTTTGTTGTATGGGGTAATTTTATGTACTGCACGTGCTATGGGTGAATTTGGAGCAGTTTCTGTTATTTCAGGACATTTGAGAGGTAAGACAAATACGCTTCCACTTCATGTAGAAATTTTGTATAATGAATTTAATACCACAGCAGCTTTTGCAGTATCATCTATTTTGGTTCTATTAGCAGTGTTGATTTTAATCGCAAGAAATTTTGTAGAATGGAAGAAAAAATAAGGAGATTTCAAAGATGTATGTGGAAATGAAAAATATATATAAGACGTTTGATGGATTTCATGCCTCAGAAGATGTAAATTTTGGAATAAAAAAGGGAACGTTGGCTGCATTATTAGGCCCAAGTGGTAGTGGAAAAACAACAATTCTTAGAATGATTGCTGGTTTGGATATGCCAGACACAGGTGATATTCTGATTGATGGAATAAGAGTAAATAAAATACCAGGGAGTAAGCGAGGAATTGGTTTTGTATTTCAAAATTATGCATTGTTTCGCTATATGACAGTGGCAGATAATATTGCCTTTGGATTACAGGTACAAAAAAAGGGAAAGGTAGAAATTAAAAGACGAGTAGAGGAACTTTTGGAATTAATTTCTATGAGTGATTTAGGAAAGCGTTATCCACATCAGCTCTCTGGTGGACAGCGTCAACGTGTGGCCTTTGCAAGAGCTTTGGCACCAAATCCACAATTGTTATTATTAGATGAACCCTTTGCAGCCATTGATGCTAAGGTGCGTAGAGAACTTCGTACATGGTTGCGTGAAATGATTGGAAAAGTGGGAATTACTAGTATTTTTGTGACTCATGACCAGGAAGAAGCTATGGAAGTTGCAGATACTATTATTATAACCAATCATGGGAAAGTAGAACAGATTGGTACTCCTGAAGAAATTTGTTTTCAAGCACAGACAGAGTTTGTGGAGGATTTTATTGATTCTAGACGATTTCAGGCAGTAATGTCCATAAAGTAATATCTAATAGCAAAAATCATACATAAATTGTTAGAATTGTACATGAAATTAGTAAATAATTAAGTTTTATAATTGTCTGATATAAAAAATAAGCCTGCAAATAAAAAGTCAAGGCTAAATTGATGAACATTGAAAATTTTATACA